>DASXJY010000054.1:0-2508 GCA_036497115.1 Solirubrobacteraceae bacterium | reverse complement strand
TGCCCAGCTGGGCCGGCATACCGCTGGCGGTGATCCTGATCGCCGCGATGGTCCCTGACGCCATCACCCAGATGCGCGCCGAGCACAAGGACGTCCTTCACGAGCAAGGGCGGACCACCCAGATCAACCGGCTGGCCTCCTACCTCACCGCTCTGGGCGGCGCCAAGCGCGTGCTGGAGTGCGGACGCCCCGTGGTCAACGTCGAGTACGTGAGCATCATGGCCTGGTACACGAAGCAGGACACCGGCTTCATCGGTCACCGGCCGCAGTTCGAGCTGCGCCAGAAGTACCCGATCGTGATGTTCACGCCGCTGCCCAACGGCTGGGCGGCCCAGGCCCACCGCCCGCCCCCCGGGCTGGCCAGCACCTGCGCCTCGCTGAAGTCGCTGTATGTCCCCACGGCCCGCCACCCCGGGGGCGTGCTGGTCCGGAAGTAAGCGTCGTGGGCGTTCGCAAGCCCCCGTGCACGGCGCGGATCGCGGCGCCAGACCGCCTAAAACCGGGCCAGCGCCACTAGAATTGCCCCGCATGCGCCGGCGGATCAGATCCGCGGCCTTCCCCGTCCATCGTCACGCGTTGCCTCAGCTGCTGGCAGACGGGGTCCTGGTCGCGTTGGCATATTTCTTGGCTTTCTGGCTTCGGTTTGAAGGCAGCTTCCGTGGTCAGAACCATCGCTACGGACACCTGTTCGATGTAAGCGTCGTCTGGGTCGTCCTGGCCACCCTGATCGCCCTGGCCGCGTTTGGCCAGTACCAGCGGCTGTGGCGGTTCATCGGCCAGCGCGACTACGTGGCGGTGCTCAAGGGCGTCGTGGTCGCCACCGTGGTCGTGGTCGGCGTGATTGCACTGCTGCACCCGGTCGAGGCGGCCACCACGCAGCGCGTGGCGATCCATCACTTTCGCCACGGTATCCCGATCCGCAACACCTACCGTCTTGAGCGAGGGCCGGCCACCGCGGTCAACCTCCCCGGCAGCGTCATCTCGCTGTACTTCCTGCTGACCCTGGCCCTGCTGGTGGGGGCGCGATTCGCGGTGCAGCTGATCGGCGAGGGGCGGGTGCGCAGCTTCAGCGTCGGCCAGAGCGGCCGCGAGGCGCTGATCGTGGGCGGGGGCGACGGCGGACGCCTGGTCGTCCGCGAGCTGATGCGCAACCCTCAGCTGGGACTGCGCCCGGTCGGTTTCCTCGACGACGATCCGCGCAAGCTCGGGATCAAGGACGAGCACGGACTCAAGGTCCTCGGCACTACCTCGAGCGCCGATCTGGGGCGGATCCTCGACGAGGTCGAGCCCGACGAGGTGGTGATCGCGATCCCTTCGGCTCCCGGGACTCTGCGAGCCCGGGTGGTGATGGCCTGTCGCGCGCGCGGGATCCCCGTCCGCACCACGCCGACGGTGTTCGAGCTGCTGCGTGACGGCTCGGGCCAGCTGAAGGTGACCGGCCAGCTGCGCGAGGTCCAGGTCGAGGACATCCTCGGCCGTGAGCCGGTTCGCGAGCAGCTTGACCGGGTGGGCGCCTATCTGGGCAACGAGGTGGTGATGGTCACCGGCGCCGGCGGCTCGATCGGCAGCGAGCTGTGTCGCCAGATCTCCCGGGTGGGCCCCAGGCAGCTGGTGCTCGTCGATCACGCCGAGGACAACCTGTTCGACATCGTCCGCGAGCTCGAGGACGACCGGCACGTGCGCGTCGCCCTCCCGGTGCTGGCCGACTGCAAGGAAGAGGAGCGGATGCGCGAGGTGCTCAACCAGTACCGCCCCGCGATCGTCTTCCACGCCGCCGCCTACAAGCACGTCGGGCTGATGGAGCAGAACCCGGTGGAGGCGATCCGCAACAACGCGCTGGCCACACGGCTGGTGGCCAGGATCGCCGGCGAGGCGGGGGTCGAGACCTTCGTGCTCGTCTCGACTGACAAGGCGGTCAACCCGGCGACCGTGATGGGCGCCTCCAAGGCCCTGGCCGAGTGGGCGGTCGAGGCCGCCGCCGTGCGCCACCCCAAGACGCGGTATGCCACCGTCCGGTTTGGCAACGTGCTCGCCTCCTCGGGCTCGGTGGTCCCGATCTTCCGGCGCCAGATCGCCTCCGGGGGGCCGGTGACCGTCACCGATTCCCGGATGAGCCGGTACTTCATGACCATTCCCGAAGCGGTCCAGCTGATCATCCGCGCCGGCAGCCTGGGCGAGCAGAGCGGTGAGATCTTCGTGCTCGAGATGGGTGAGCCGATCCGGATCGTCGAGCTCGCCGAGACGATGATCCGGCTCTCCGGACTGGAGCCCGAGCGCGACATCGCGATTGAGATCGTGGGGGCCAGACCGGGCGAGAAGTTCCACGAGGAGCTGTTCAACCCCTCCGAGCATCCCCAGCCCACGCCCGCCGAGCGGATCCTCCGGGCCACCCACGACTGGCTCGATCCCGACTGGGTGGAGCGGACCTTCGCCGAGATCAACCTGCTCGTGCTAGAAGGTGACGTGGCGGCGCTAGCGAAACACGTCTTCGAATTGTCCGGCTCCCGC
>DASXJY010000053.1:0-10315 GCA_036497115.1 Solirubrobacteraceae bacterium | reverse complement strand
CATAGGAGGGCCAGCGGTAGAGGAACTTCCACTGCTGCGCGATCACCTGGACCTGAAGCGCGTTGCCCGAGTCATTGGGGGCGCTGATCGGATTGGGTCCCTGCCCGCCGCCGGCGCCGTCAGCGAGCATCCGGATCGTGCCGTAGGCGGCGAGAAACAGCACGACACCAGTGGTGACTACCAGCCACCACATCTGAATCCCGGCGTGGCCGCGCACCGGGGGGCCGTCGACTACCGGGCCGTTGGGATTGCGCTCGCGGAACACGATCAGCGCGTAGGCGAAGTACACCACCACGGCAAGGAAGACCGGGGTGGAGATCCCGAGCAGGACGGTGTTGTCGACGACCTGTCCGGAAGCCTCGACCGAGCCATTGCCGGGCGGGACGATCGGCGCGAGCAGGAACACCACCAGCAGCGTGCCGATCACGCTGGCGATCACCCAGATGATCGCGAGGCGGCGGAAGTGATTGACCTCATCCATCGCTGTGGTCCCTTCTCATACGACCTTGATGAAGCCGTCCATGTACCCGACGGTCTGCATCGGCCCGCCCCAGCCGTCGATGAATCCGGCCGCGCAGGGGACAAAGCACTGCCAGCGGTACAGGCCGCGGCCGGGGGTGCGGAACGTAAACGACGTCGTGCTGTGAGCGGTGCTGAGGGCACACGGCGCATTAGCACACTGGTTCTTAGCGTCGTCAGGAACCCCGTAGACCGGTACCGAAACCCCCATCTGGGGAATGGCGAAGATGTGCGACGCCGTGTCGGGGCCGATCTGTTGCGTCGGCTTGCCGTCGAGCATGAAGTTGCCGCTGAGGGTGCCCTGGGTCCGGGCGATAAAGGGGTTGCGCAGACCCGACTGACCGTCGTAGTTGTAGATCGTCACGTGCACTACGGTGTGCGCGGGGAGGTTGAAGGTGGTGACATGCCGCCAGTCGCCGCTGCTGGCGTTGACCGAGTAGTAGGAAACCCAGCTCGGGTGGGCGTCGGTCCCCTTGGAGGCGGGAACAGTCCCCAGGTAGAGCTGGGCGCCGGCCGGAGTCTGGGCAGCGCTCGCCGATCCGGGCACGTTGGTCAGGTAGGCAAAGACGTAGAGCGCGAGCAGAGCACACAGGATCGCCGTGCCAAGCGCGATCGCTATCAGACGTTTCGCATGTCCACTCATAGCTTCCTCTCCGGGTCGCGGCGCGAAACCTAGCTCGCGGTCTGTAAAACGCCTAGCCAGATGACGGGGATGTCATCTGGCGGTCATTTACAAGTCATCTGTCGAGGGCTATCTTTTTGCCCTGTGAGAGGAAGGCTTGATGCGCATACTCGTGGTCGAGGACGAGGCACGGATCCGTGCTTTCCTCGCCCGAGCCTTCGAGGCTGAAGGTTTCGCGGTCGACATCGCCGAGGACGGCCGGCAGGGCCTCGCGTGCGCGCTGACCGGCAGCTATGAGTTGGTCATCCTCGACCTGCTGTTGCCCGGGTCCGACGGCTTGGACGTCCTGGAGGAGGTGCATCGCCGGCTCCCCGACCTACCCGTCATGATCCTCTCGGCGCGGAGTGACATCGCCACCAAATTGCGGGGCTTCGAGCTCGGTGCGGTGGACTACGTCGCCAAGCCGTTCTCGCTGGACGAGTTGCTGGCTCGCACGCGGGTACAGCTGCGCCGCGGGCACGCCGCGGATGACGGCACGATCATCGGCGCGGGCCGCTTGGTACTCGACCTCGCCCGCCGGCAGGCCCGGGTCGGGGACACCGTGGCCGACCTCTCCGACCGCGAGTTTCGCCTGCTGCATTTCCTCATGGTGCACGTCGGCGAGGTGATCAGCCGCCAGCGCCTTCTGTCCGAGGTCTGGGGTTTTGACTTCGATCCGCGTTCGAATGTTGTCGATGTATGCGTGCGCCGGCTACGCCGCCAACTCGGCCCAGACGCACCCATCGAGACGGTCCGCAACGCGGGATATCGCGCCGCCGCATGAGCCGGTCCGGGTGGCGGCGCTACCGCGTAGAGCTGTTATGGATCGCCTTCGCTGCCGCCAACTACGCCGCGATGGTCGCGTGGCCGAGCTGGGAGACGATCCCGTTTCACTTCGTCTGGATCAGCCTGACGCTCCTGTATGGCTTCCGCGTGTGGCCCATGAAGGCCACGCTGATCATGCTCGGCGCCGTGATGCTGGCCACGGGTGCCTCGATCGGTCTCGACGCGTTCGACGGGCTTCAGCTGTGGGGTGAGCTGTTCGAGGTCCCGTTGATGGCGGCGATGTTCCTCGCCATGGTCTGGCATGCTCGTCGTCGGGTCGACGCGCTCCAGATCGCCGAGGACCGAGCGGAGGAGCGCCGGTCGCTGCTCGAGCGCCAGGAGCGCTTCATCCACGATGCGTCGCACGAGCTACGCACCCCGATGACGATCGCCCGCGGCCACCTCGAGTTGCTTCGCAACGCCGGCGGCCAGGCGTCCGAGCTTGACGTCGCGCTTGACGAGCTGGGCCGAATGGACGCCATCGTCGAGCGGCTGCTCGTGCTGGCCACCGCCGATCAGCCGGACTTCGTGCTCAGCACCGGAATCGAGCTCGAGCCCCTGCTCGAGGATGTGTTCATGCGGTGGTCGGAGGTCGCCCCGCGATCCTGGCGGCTGGGTCCGCTCGCTCCCGGACGTCTGGTCGTCGACGCGACAAGGCTACGCACGGCACTCGATGCGCTGCTCGAGAACGCGGTCAAGTACAGCCAGTCAAACGCCGCGATCGAGCTGCGCGCCCGTCTCGATGGTCGCGGCGGGGTGGTGATCGAGGTCGAGGACGACGGCTACGGCGTGCCCGAGGATGCCCGCCGCCGAATCTTCGACCGCTTCGCCCGAGCCGATTCGGCGCGTACTCGCTCTGCCGGAGGCGTCGGCCTGGGCCTGGCGATCGTAGACGCGATCGCCAAGGCTCACGGCGGCACCTGCACGGTCAGCAGCGCAGCCGGCAGCACCATCTTCGCATTGCACCTGCCCAATTTCACGCCCGCGCCGGCCAAGGTGCCAGCGCCGCCCCTGGCCTAGTCGGCCCGGGCCGGGCTTGGGTTTCAGACGTTCGGGTTAGCTCTTTCTCACACCCGACTTAGGTTGCCCCGCTTTCGTGGGCCGGACATTCGAGCCCAATCCAGGAAACGGAGCACGGTATGGCACCTGGCGCAGTTGTTCTGAACCTCATTTTGTCTGCGGTGGTTGTCGCGGCGATCCTCTGCCTGCTCGCATGGGCGATCCGTGCCTCCCGTGTCGAGGCTCACGCCATCACAGCTGAACACGCTCCAGGCGCTGAGACAGGTTCTCGAGGAAGGCGTCGGCCTGCGCTCCGAACAGGATCCGGTGATCGCAGCCCAAGGTCAGCCCGATCAGCTCCCCGGCCACGACCTCTCCGGCACGTACCACCGGAGCGGTTCTGACCGATCCGGCGACCAGCGACGCCGCCTGGGACGGAGTCACGAGTGCGCTCCAGCGCTCGGCCCCGCGGTGGCCATGGTCCGACAGGGTGAACGTCGCCCCGGCCAGCTGGGGCGGCGTCAGCTCCCTGGCCCGCGCGAGCTGGCGCATCGCATCGACCTCATCGCTCAGCTCACGCAGCGACTTGGTGTCGGCGTCGAGCACGGTGGGCGTGGTGAAGGTGCCGTCGTCGTGGATTGCCACGGCGACGTTGACCCTCGAGTACAGCTCGTAATGCCCGTCCCGGTAGGCGGCGTTGGCTCGGGGACAATCACGTAGGGCCAGGGCGCAGGCACGAACGAGGATCGCGGTGAGCGAGCAGCGCTGGTCGCGAGCCAGGGCCAGGGCGGCTCCGATCTCGACGTCGCGACTGAGCTCCAGGTCCGGAACCGTGGCCCGGGTCTCGGCGCTGCGGCGGGCGATCGACCGCTGGGCCCGGTCGGGCTCCACGATGCGGATCTCGCCCTTGAGACCGGCTGCCGATGACGCCTGCACGGTGGCTGGCAACATAACGCCCTCGCGGGCGCCTAGAGCGGCAGGTCAGCGTCCTGCCAGATGGCCACGAACTCCTCCGCCTCCAGGCCGACCAGGTCGGCCCGCAGCTGCTTGAGCAGCTTTGCGGCCGGCTTGGCCGGCAGCTCCCAGTAGAGCACCACCTCACCGTCGTCGACCGAGATGACCTCGATGCGGTCCACGCGGTTGCGGCCGGCCATGAACACCGGCTCGCGCCCGGCGCGCGAGACGATCAGGTGATAGGCGCGATTGGCTCTCATCGGCTCAGGGCGAGTGCCGCGCCGGCCTGCTCGACGGCTCGATCGCCTTCGAACAGCCCGGCGCCGACCTGGATCGCCGGCAGGGTCTTCACGCCGGCCGCCACGGCTCGCTTGCCCGCCTCGTCGAGCCCGGTGGTCACCGAGCGCAGGGTGATCCCCTTGAGCAGCGCCGTGGGGTGCATCTCGCAGGCCGCCGCGGCCAGCAGCACCGTGCCCTCGCCGAGATCGCGCCCGCCCGCGAAGACCTGCCGGAACGCGGCGAGCGAGAACGCGACCGCCCGCCCGACGCGTTTGGCGTAGGTCGCTGCCAGCATGGCCAGCTCGCTGTCAAGAGGCCAGGCGGCGGGCCAGCGCAGCGGTTGCAGCTCGGCCTCGATCGCTCGCCGGACCAGGTCGCTGCGGTCGGGCTCCGGCCAGCCGGCGCCGATCCGAGCCCCCAGCACCGGTTCCCACTCCGGGACCACCGGCAGCGCGGACATGACCCGCTCGGCGGCCAGGTAGCACCCCGGGCTGGCCAGGTCGTAGAAGAAGACAGGTTGGGCGGGGATCTCCGCCACGTCGGCTCCGGGCTCGAGATCAGCCGTGGATCAGCCAGCCGTCCGCGGCGCGGGCGGCCTCCATCACGGCTTCGGACATCGTGGGGTGGCCGTGGACCAGCCGCGCGATCTCGGGGTAGCCGCCCTCCAGCGCCCGGGCGTTGACGAGCTCCTGGATCAGCTCCGTCGCCTTGGCGCCGACGATGTGTCCGCCCAACAGCTCGCCGTACCGCTTCTCTCCGACGATCTTGACGATCCCGGTGCGGTCGCCGTAGACGGTTCCGGCCCCCACCGCTCCGTACTGGACCTTGCCGACGACCACATCATGGCCCTGCTCGCGGGCCTGGGCTTCGGTGAGGCCGAAGCTTGCCACGTTCGGGGTGCAGAAGGTGGCTCGGGGGATATCGATGTACTCGAGTGCGTGGGTCTCGAGTCCAGCGGCGTCCTCGACGGCGATCACGCCCTCGTCAGATGCCTTGTGAGCCAGGGCTGGACCGAGCACGAGATCGCCGATGGCGTAGACCCCGTCGGCGCTGGTGCGCATCGCGCCGTCGACCTCGATCAGGCCGTCCTCGGCGAGCTTGACGCCAGCGGCATCAAGTCCCAGACCCTCGACATCCGGTCCCCGGCCGGCGGCAATCACCAGCCAGTCGGCCTCGCCGGCCTGCTCGCCGAAGGTGAACTTCACGCTCGAGTCACCCGACTCGACGTCCTTGACCAGAGTCCCGGTATGGATATCGATCCCCTGGCGCTTGAACCCCCGTTCGGCGAGCTTGGATATGTCGGCGTCCTCGGTCGGCAGCACTCGCTCGAGCGCCTCCAGCAGCGTCACCTCGACGCCGAAGCGCGCATAGGCCGAGGCGATCTCGGTCCCCGATGCCCCGGCCCCGACCACGGCCATCGACTTGGGCAGTTCGTCAAGCGCCCACGCCTCCTCGGTTCCGATCACCCGGCCGCCGAACTGCGTGCCCGGGATCGGCCGCTTGATCGAGCCGGTGGCCAGCACGATCGTCTTGGCGGTGATCGTCTGCTCGCCAACGGTTAGCCTGCCGTCGCCGGCCAGCGCTGCGCTCCCCTCGATCAGGTCGATCGAGTTCTTCTTGAACAGCCCGGCGACGCCGCCGGTGAGCGTCGAGATGACCTTGGCGCGGCGCGCGCTGACCGCCCCATAGTCAAGCTCGGCGTGGTCGATCTTGATCCCGTATTCGTCGGCCTCGCGTACCTCCAGCAGCACGTCGGCGACGCGCAGCACCGCCTTGGCCGGGATGCACGCGTAGTTCAAGCATCGGCCGCCGACCCGGTCGGACTCGACCACAGCGGTTTTCATCCCGAGCTGCGCGGCCCGGATTGCGGCCACGTAACCGCCCGGGCCCGAGCCGACCACGATGCAGTCATAGCTGGAATCAGGCATCAATCCCAGCCTATCTCAAGGCTGCGGTTCGCCCTCGGCGGCGCTAGCGACCCGGGTACCGCGGCATCTGGATCCGGCTCAGCACCCGCACGAGCTTGTAGAACAGGTAGCCCGCGCCCAGGATCACCGCCAGCGCCACCACCAGCCCCAGGAGGTTGCTGGCCTCGATCAGCAGCAGCGCGAAGATCGTCACGATGATCGCCAGCAGGGCCATGAACCCCAACACGGCTCCGTACCACAGCCTCCACATGCCGACCGCGCAGACGATCATCAGGACCGAGAACACGACCACGCCGCCCGCGCTGGGGTGCTTGCCGCCGACCTTGACCCCGGCCGCGAAGGCGATCAGGTTGCCCAGCCCCACCACTCCGGCGATCAGCGCCCCCACCACGATCGCCCGGGGCCGCTCGCCCGACTCGATCGGGGTCAGGCCGGCGCGAACCTGGGCGTCGCGACGCTGCGAGCGAGTCAGGTCGGGCTCGGCCCGCCAACCGCCCCGCGACCGTCCGGCGCCGCTCGACCGTCCGGCCGCCGGGTCGGCGGGTGAGAGGGCAGGCTCGGCGGGTGTCAGGGCCGGCTCGACGGGCGGGACGGCCGGCTCGACGGGCCGCGCCGGGGCGGCCGCCTGACGCGCGCGCCGCTGACCGTGCTTGCGCCTACGTTGCGCCAACGCTCGCCCCCTCCAGGCTCGCGCGCAGCACTCGCGCCGTGCGCTGCGGATCGTCGGATTCGGTCAGGGCACGCACCACGGCCACCCGCCGTCCACCGGCGTCGCGGACGGCATCCACGGAGGTCTCGTCGACCCCGCCGATGGCGAAAAACGGCATCGTGGCGTTGTCGGCCGCGTAGCGGACGAGGTCCAGTCCAACCGCCGCACGTCCCGGCTTGGTTGGTGTGGCGTGCACCGGACCCACCCCGATGTAGTCCACGCCGGCGCCGCTTGCGCACGCCGCGTCGATCTGCGGCGGTGAATGAGTCGACAGACCCATCAGCCGGTCGCGGCCCACGGCGTCGCGGGCCTGGCTCACCGGCACGTCGTCCTGCCCGACGTGCACGCCGTCGGCACCCGCGGCGGTGACCAGGTCGGGGCGATCGTTGACGATCAGCAGAGCGCCGTGGCGCGCTGTGGCGCGCGCGTACCGCCGGGCCACGGCCACCAGCCGCTCGTCGTCGGCGCTGTCCTTGATTCGCAGCTGGACGATGTCGACGCCACCACTGAGCGCGCGCTCCAGGAACTCGTCGGACTGCTCGTCGCAGACCAGGTACAGCCGGGCTTGGCGCAGCCGTTGATGGCGATCGCTCACGCCTCAAGTCTGCCAGGAGTGCCGCGCTAGCATGCTGTCTACGGGAGCCCCACCGTTGGGCTGAGAGGGCGGACCCGGATCCGCCGACCGTCACGACCTGACCGGGTAATGCCGGAGCAGGGAGGATCCTTGTCACAGCGCAATCGAACAGCAGCCGATGTTGCCGTCGTCGGCGGTGGGGTGATCGGTCTCGCCGTCGCCTGGCAAGCCTGCCGCCGCGGCCTGAGCACGGTCGTGCTGGAGCGAGATCGCGCCGGCGGAGGAACCACGTTTCACGCCGCCGGGATGATCGCGCCCGTCGCCGAGACCACTCCCGCCGAGGAGCCGCTGCTCGAGTTGGGCCTGGCCAGCGCGCGCCACTACGAGCGCTTCACCCGGGAACTCGCCGAGGCCGCCGGACTGGCCGAGATCGGCTACCTGAGCTGCGGGACGCTGCTTGTCGCCCGTGACCCTGACGAGGCCGAGGCGCTGGAGCGCGATCTGGAGCTGCGACGCCGCTACGGCCTGCCGGTCAAGCGGCTGCGGCCCAGCGAGGCGCGGCGGCTCGAGCCCGGACTGGCTCCGGTGCTGCGCCTGGCCCTCGACGTCCCGGACGACCACGCGATCGATCCCCGGGCCCTCACCGCCGCGCTGGCCGCCGCCGTGGGCAACTGTGGCGGCGAGCTGCGAGAGCTCACCGCGGTCCGGGGCATCGAGCTGGCCGACGATCGCGTGACCGGACTGGTTCTGGCCGACGGTGAGCGCCTGCGTGCGCGCAACGTCGTGATCGCCGCCGGCGTCTGGTCGGACGAGCTGGAGGGAATTCCGCCCGCCGCTCGTGTACCGCTGCGGCCGGTGAAGGGACAGATCATCCGCCTGCATGACCCGGCCGGACCCGGCCTGCTGACGCGGGTCATCCGCATGGGCGCCTCGTACATCGTCCCCCGCGGCGACGGGCGCTACGTGATCGGCGCCACCCAGGAGGAGCGCGGCTTTGACACCACCGTCACCGCCGGGGCCGCGTTCGAGCTCCTGCGAGACGCCTCCGAGCTGGTGCCCGGAATCTCCGAGCTGGTGATCGACGAGATGACGGCGGGACTGCGACCGGGCACGCCGGACAACCTGCCGGTGATCGGTCCCAGCCTGGTGGAGGGGCTGCACTGGGCGGTCGGGCACCGGCGCGGCGGCATCCTGCTGGCGCCGATGACGGCCCACTCGATCTGCTCGTCGCTGCTCGGCGAGCGCCGCGATCCGGCAATGGTCCCGTTTGCTCCCGGACGCTTTGCCCCCACCGCCGCCGGAAGCCCGGCATGAACGTAACCGTCAACGGCCAGCCCCGCGAGCTGCCGGCCGGCGCTACCGTCGCCAATGTGGTCGATCTGCTCGATGTCGCACCCGAGGCCCGCGGGGTGGCGGTGGCCCTCGACGGCGAGGTCGTGACCCGCTCGCGCTGGCCGGCGACCGAGCTGCGCGAAGGCGCCTTGGTCGAGGTCGTGGCCGCGATTGGAGGAGGATGAGAGAGCTATGAGCGTCAGCGACCCATTGCGGATCGCCAATCGCGAGTTCGGCTCGCGGCTGATCCTGGGAACGGGAGGCTTTGCCAACCACGAGCTGCTGGCCCGCGCCTGTGAGGAGTCGCGGGCGGAGCTGTGCACGGTCGCGCTGCGACGGCTTGACCCAGCCTCCCGCGGTTCGATCCTCGATGTCCTGCAGGCCGCGGGCGTCGAGGTGCTCCCAAACACCGCGGGTTGCTTCACCGCGCGTGACGCTGTGGTCACCGCCCATCTCGCCCGCGAAGCGTTCGAGACCGACTGGATAAAGCTCGAGGTGATCGGCGACGACCGGACGCTGCTGCCCGACGCCGTCGAGTTGGTGGCAGCGGCCGAGGAGCTCGTCGGCGATGGTTTCGTGGTTCTGCCCTATACGACCGACGACCCCGTGCTGGCCCGCCGGCTGGAGGACGTGGGCTGCGTCGCCGTGATGCCGCTGGGCTCGCCGATCGGAAGCGGGATGGGGATCCGCAACCCGTACAACATCTCGATCATCCTCGAGCAGTCCGAGGTCCCGGTGATTCTCGACGCCGG
Organism: Solirubrobacteraceae bacterium; assembly: GCA_036497115.1. GTDB lineage: Bacteria > Actinomycetota > Thermoleophilia > Solirubrobacterales > Solirubrobacteraceae > Palsa-465. The sequence continues at coordinate 783 of DASXJY010000053.1, read as the reverse complement.
CGTGGGGACCGCGTCGGATGCTGCGCTGGCGATGGAGCTCGGCTGCGACGCGGTCCTGTGCGCGAGTGCGATCTCACGTGCCCATGACCCGGCGGCCATGGCCCGCGCGATCAGGCTCGCCGTCGACGCCGGACGGCTGGCCCGCGGGGCGGGCCGTATCCCGCGCCGCCGCTACGCTCAGGCCTCGACCCCCGAGGCCGGGATGGCCGATCTCGACGCTTCACTGGGCGCCTGACCACCCGATGAGCGTCGACGAGTTGATCGACGGCTGGCAGGCGGCCTGGAGCGGAAAGGATCCGGCCGCGTTCGCCGACGTGTGCGCCGCCGGCATCCAGTACGAGGATCCGTTGACCGGCGAGCCGGTCGCCGGGCTCGAGCAGCTGGGCCGTCACGCGTCCCGGCTGTGGGCGGGCTTTCCCGACGTGCGGCTCGAGCAAACCGGGGCCCGGCTTCACGAGGGGGCGTTCGTGGCGGCGCCGTGCAAGGCGGTCGGAACTCACCGCGAGGCGCTCGAGGGGCTCCCGGCCACCAACCGTTTCGTGGTCGTCCACTGCATCTTCTACTGCGAGCTCCAGCACGAGCTGCTGCTGCGTGTACGCGCCTTCTACGACGTCTACGACGCCGCCACCCAGCTCGGTGTGCTTCCCGCGCGCGGCACGCTCGGTGAGAAGGCGCTGCTGATGTTGCGCGGGTTCGGGCTGCGCAGCGCTCGCGGCTGATCAGGGCAGCAGCAGCGTCGCCGCCAGCGGCGGGTGGTCAGACAGCGAGCCGCGGTCGAGCACC
>DASXJY010000052.1:0-5344 GCA_036497115.1 Solirubrobacteraceae bacterium | reverse complement strand
TACGAGACGATCTTCGCCGAGTTCGAGGGCTCCTCGACGCTCGAGCCGATCACCACCCTGCCCCAGGGCGGGACCGGCGACGTCAAGTACCACCACGGCGCGCAGGGCTCCTACCAGCTCCCGGGTGGCGAGTCGATCATCGTGCGCCTCGAGTCCAACCCCAGCCACCTCGAGTACGTGGCGCCGGTCGCCTCGGGGGCGACCCGGGCGGCGCAGACCACCCGCCAGGGGCCCCACGCCCACCAGGACACCAACGCGGCGATCCCGGTGATCCTCCACGGCGATGCTGCCTTCCCGGGCCAGGGCGTGGTCGCCGAGACGCTGAACCTGCAGGCGCTCGACGGCTACACCGTCGGCGGCACCGTGCACCTGATCCAGAACAACCAGGTCGGCTTCACCACCGATCCCGACGATGCCCGCTCCACCACCTGGGCCTCTGACCTGGCCAAGGGCTACGACGTCCCGATCATCCACGTCAACGCCGACGACGTCGCCGCCTGCATCAGCGCGGTCCGGCTCGCCTTCGCCTTCCGCCAGGAGTTCGGCCACGACGTTCTCATCGACCTGATCGGGTACCGGCGCTTCGGCCACAACGAGGCCGACGAGCCTGCCTACACCCAGCCCGAGATGTACCAGGTGATCAAGAAGCACCCCTCGGTCCGCGAGCTGTTCGCGCGTCAGCTGATCGACCGCCAGGTGGTCACCGAGCAGGAGTCGACCGAGATGACCGACGCGGTGTGGTCAGAGCTGGCCGACCAGCATCAGCGGCTCAAGGAGCGGATCGCCGCCGCCAAGGAAGTCGAGCACGCGACCGGCGAGTATCAGCTTGACCGCACCCCGTCGCCGGAGGTCAAGACCGCCGTGGCGCTGGACCGCCTCCAGGTCCTCAACGAGGAGCTGCTGGCCGTGCCGCACGGCTTCACCGTGCACCCCAAGCTGGTCAAGCAGCTCGAGCAGCGTCGAGTTGCCCTGGCCCAGCCCGAGCAGCCGGGGGTCGTGTGGGCGCACGCCGAGGAGCTGGCCTTCGCGTCGCTGCTGACCGAGGGGATCCCGATCCGGTTGACCGGCCAGGACACCGAGCGCGGCACCTTCAGCCAGCGCCACCTCGTCCTCCACGACCCCAAGACCGGCCAGGAGCACTGCGCCATGCAGCACCTGCCGGGGGCCACGGCGCCGATGGAGCTTCACAACAGCCCGCTATCGGAGATGGCCTGCCTGGGGTTCGAGTACGGCTACTCCCAGGAGGGGCCCGAGACACTGGTGCTGTGGGAGGCCCAGTTCGGCGACTTCGTCAACTCGGCCCAGGTGATCATCGACCAGTTCATCATCAGCGGGCTGGCCAAGTGGGGGCAGACGTCGCGGCTGACGCTGCTGCTCCCGCACGCCTACGAGGGCTCGGGGCCGGAGCATTCCTCGGCCCGGCTGGAGCGCTTTCTGCAGCTGGCCGCGGAGGGCAACATCCGCATCGCCAACCCCACTACGCCGGCTCAGTACTTCCATCTGCTGCGTCGCCAGGCCCGGATCGCCAAGCAGCGCCCGCTGGTGGTCATGACCCCGAAGAGCCTGCTGCGGCTGCCGCTGGCGGCCAGCCGGGCCGAGGAGCTGGTCAGCGGGAGGTTCAGTCCCGTCCTGGCCGATCCCGGCGCGGACCCCGAGCGGGTGAACCGGCTCGTGCTGTGTACCGGCAAGATCTACTACGACCTGATCGGGCACTCCTCGCGGGCCGCCAATCCCAGCGTGGCGGTGGGCCGGGTCGAGCTGCTGTACCCGTTCCCGCAGAGCGAGCTGATGGCGCTCGTCGAGAGCTATCCCAACCTGCGGGAGGTCGTGTGGGTGCAGGAGGAGCCGCGCAACATGGGTGCCCGGGCGTTCATGTCGCCGCGCCTGCTCCAGGTGCTTCCCGAGACGCTGCAGTTCGGCTACATCGGCCGCCCGGAGCGCGCCGCCTCCGGCGAGGGCTACCCGATCGCCCACGCCACCGAGCAGAACCGGATCATCTCCACCGCGCTGGACTCCAGCCAGCCGGTGACCCAGTACCCGCGCAAGCCGCCCGGCGATCGCTGAGGCCGCTGCGCAGGTCGTATGCTGACCCGCCGTGCGGGTCCTGTACGCCATGGGGGCGCGGCCGAACTTCGTCAAGCTGGCCCCGGTGATCGCGGCGATGCGCGCGCGGCTGCCCGACGCCGGCCACGTGCTCGTCGACACCGGCCAGCACTACGACCGGATGATGTCGGGGATCTTCATGCAGGAGCTGGGAGTGCCGGCAGCCGACCACCGGCTGGGGGTGGGGTCCGGCACCCACGCGGTCCAGACCGCCCGGGTGATGGAGCGCATCGAGCCCGTGCTCGTCGGCGAGCGGCCAGATCTGGTGATCGTTCCCGGCGACGTCAACTCGACCCTGGCGGTGGCGCTGGTCGCGGCCAAGCTCGGGATCTCGCTCGCCCACCTGGAGGCGGGACTGCGCAGCTTTGACCGCACGATGCCCGAGGAGATCAACCGGATCGTCGCCGACGAGTTCAGCCAGTACCTGCTGATCCACTCCGACGAGGGGCGTCAGAACCTGCTCGCCGAGGGGATCGAGGCAAACCGGATTCACTTCGTCGGCAACACGATGATCGACAGCCTGGTGGCGATGGAGAGCCGCTTCCGGGATCTCGATGTCGCCTCGCGCCACGGCGTGACGGCCGGCGGCTATCTGCTGGTGACGCTGCACCGCCCGGCCCTGGTCGACGGCCCGTTGCTGGCCGAGGCGCTGCGCGCACTGAGCGCCGTGGCCCGTGAGCTGCCAGTGCTGTTCCCGGCCCACCCGCGGACCCGCAAGCGGCTGGAGAACCTGGCCTCCGACTCTCGCCTCCGGGTCATCGACCCGGTCGGGTATCTGGACTTCCTGTCGCTGGAGGCCGACGCCGCCGCGGTGCTGACCGATTCCGGGGGCGTTCAGGAGGAGACGACATACCTGGGCGTGCCCTGCTTCACGTTGCGCGACAACACCGAACGGCCGGTCACGGTCAGGGCCGGTACCAACACCGTGCTGGGCCTCGATCCGGCCCGCATCCTCGAGATCCCGTCCGCTCTGGCGGCTCGCCGCCCCGCCAAGCTGCCGCCCCCGCCGGGCTGGGACGGGCACGCCGCCGAGCGGGTGGCCGACGTCCTCTGCCTCGGGCTGGCGGCGGCGGGGGCACCGGCGCGCGACTGACGCTCAGGCGTACCAGCGCTGGTTTATCTCGCGCCAGTCTGGGGGCGGGCCCGGCAGCGGCTCGCGATTCTCCGCTCGCAGCCCGTCGAGGATCGCCTCCAGGTAGCGCCGGCGCAGCTGAGCCGTCCGCTCAGGGGAGCCGAGCTTGACGGCGGCCACGAGCTCGAACACCAGCGACAGGTCGTGGACCTCGACGCCCGGTCGCAGCACGGCGACAAAGCGGGTGAACAGGCGGGCGCTGAGCTCGTTGGCCCGCTCGGCCAGAGCGGTCATCTCCTCGGTGGGACGGAAGCTGCCGGCCAGGGCCAGGGTCAGCGAGCTGGTGTCGGCCTCGACGAGCCGGCGCATGTAGTCCTCGAACACCAGCCAGGGGTCGCGGTCGTCGGCCAGCGCCGCCTCGGTTTGGGTCACGAACACCTTCAGGCCCTCGTGGCACAGCGTTCGCAGCAGCTCCTCCTTGCTGCCGTAGCGCGAGTACAGCGCGCTGATCCCCACCCCGGCATGCTTGGCCACGGCGGTGATCGGGGCGCCGGGGTCGGCGACGAACACGGCGCGGGCCGACCGCAGGATCAACTCGTCGTTGCGGGCCGCCTGAGCCCGGCGCCCGCTCAGCGAAGGAGTCGGCATCGTCGCGCTCGGAGTATAGCCGTCACGCGGAACAAAAGGTTCCGTTCTGATTGACGCCTCCCCGGGGGTTTGGCGATCTGACACCCTGTTCGGATCCGATTCCGTAGAGACGGCTCCCGTCGCGACAACTCAAGACGCCACATGGTCCCCAGCCTGGGGGTCCAGGACATGGCGATCGACCTCGGAACCGCCAACACGCTGGTCTACGTGGGCGGCAAGGGCATCGTCGTCTCCGAGCCGTCGGTGGTGGCCTCCGACGTGGGGACCGGCGAGGTGCACGCCGTGGGGGCCGACGCCGAGAGGATGATCGGGCGCACTCCGGCGACGATCTCGGCCACCCGGCCACTGCGACATGGCGTTATCGCCGACTTCGAAGTAACCGAGGAGATGCTGCGCTACTTCATCCGCAAGGTGATCGACCGGCGGATGGCCCACCCCCGGCTGATCGTGTGCGCCCCGTCGGGCGTCACCGAGGTCGAGAAGCGGGCCGTCGAGGAGGCGTCGCTGGCCGCCGGTGCCCGTCGTGTGCACCTGATCGAGGAGCCGATCGCGGCTGCCATCGGGGCCGGGCTGGCGATCGAGGAGCCGGTGGGGCGGATGGTGGTCGACGTCGGCGGGGGGACCAGCGAGATGGCGGTCATCTCGCTCGGCGGGATCGTGATCTTCCAGTCGGTCCGGGTCGGCGGCTACGAGATGGACGAGGCCATCACCCACTACATCCGCAGCGTCTACCAGCTGGCGATCGGCTCAAAGACCGCCGAGACGATCAAGATCTCGCTCGGCTCGGCGATCCCGTTGCCGGTCGAGGAGACCTTCGAGGTTCGCGGCCGCCATCTCGTCACCGGGCTGCCCACCGCGGTGCAACTGCACAGCGAGGAGATCCGGGCCTCGATCGCCGCGCCGCTGCGCGAGATCCTGCGGGCGATCCGCGACACCCTGGAGCAGACCCCGCCCGAGCTGGCCTCCGACATCGCCCGCGACGGCATCCTTCTGGCCGGCGGAGGAACCCTCATCCGCGGCTTCCCCGAGCTGGTCGCCGCCGAGACCGGAATGCCGGTCTACCGGGCCGATTCGCCGCTGACCTGCGTGGCGGTGGGATCGGGCCAGGCGCTCGATCACCTCGACCAGCTGAGCATCACCAGGCAGCTGGGGCGGCCGCCGATCACCCCGGACTGGCGCACCGCTCAGTCCTGACGCAATGTCCGCAGGCGGCTCAACGCCGCCGCCACCGCGCAGCCCGCCAGCAGGACTGCGAACACGTCGATCGGCTCGCGAAAGCGCGGGGTCTCGACATTGACGAACACGATGCTCAGCGCGTAGAGCAGCGGCAGGCCCCACAGCCACCGGGGGGCTGCCCGGGCCGCCCGGGTGAACGCCCCCGCCAGCGCCAGCAGGCACAGGATCCAGAACGCGATCACGCCGGTGTGAGCGACGTCGGGGTGCAACCCGATCGCCTTGGCCGAGGCGTGCCAGGCGTAGGACCCCTCGAGCTCGAACATCCGCAGCGTGTTGTGAAAGGCG
>DASXJY010000051.1:0-5296 GCA_036497115.1 Solirubrobacteraceae bacterium | reverse complement strand
CATCCGGATGCCTCCCTCGGGCGGTGAAGAGGGGCTTCGAGTCGCGGCAAGGTTGCGCGAGACCGATCCGGACGTCGGGGTTGTCGTCCTCAGCCAGTACGCCGAGCCGGCCTACGCGATCGCGCTGCTCGAGTCGGGGTCGGGGCGGCGCGCCTATCTGCTCAAGGAGCGGATCCGCAATCGCGAACAGCTTCTCGCCGCGATCGAGACCGTCGCCTGCGGCGGTTCGGTGATCGATCCGATAATCGTTGATGTCCTGGTCGCGGCGCGAGCGCGGCGCGCCAAATCGCGCCTCGCCGAGCTGACTCCTCGGGAGCTTGAGCTGCTGCGGGAGATCGCGGCGGGCAAGAGCAACGGCGCGATCGCCGAGGCGTTGTTCTTGACCAAGCGGGCGGTCGAGAAGCACGTCAACTCAATCTTCTCCAAGCTCGGCCTGCCCGAGGATCAGGACGTCTCCAGGCGCGTCAAGGCCACGTTGATCTACCTCGCCGAAGTGGACGCCTAGCCGGGGCACTGGCTCCGGCCTCCGGCGAACTCAACCGCCTGCCGACGACAGCGCGGCTACGGCGTCAACGGCGAAGCCATCGTCCCAACCGGGTGAAGCGGTCCGAGAATCTGACTGAGACACTCGGGTCTCCGAATGGGCCGATCCGAAAGCGCGCCCTTGTCCGCCTCCCGCCCGATCGCCGATGCCTGAAGAAGTCGCCTCTGCCAGCCCGTGCCGAGCTGAACCTGACGATGTCGCCGTGCTGGTGGTCGACGACCAGGAGCCGGTTCGGTCTGCCCTGCGAGACATGATCTCCGCCGCCGGGGGGTTCGCCGTCGTCGGCGAGGCCTGCTCGGGCGAGGAGGCAACCGAGGCGGTCAAGACGCTGGCACCGCAGCTGGTGCTGATGGATGTCGTGATGCCCGGCATCGGCGGGATCGCGGCGGCTCGCGAGATCCTCCGGCGCCGATCGGCGCCGATGGTCGTGCTGATCTCGGTCGACGATCCCGCGTTGAATGCCGACGCGGTGTCTTTGGGCCCCCGGGTCACGCTGGCCCGAAAGCAGGATCTGCGCCCTCCGCGGCTGCGCCAGCTCTGGGAGACGCGCGGCGAATAGGCGCACCGCCTGGGCGGAGGGTCGGCCAATCGGGGGCTAGTTGAGCAGCAGCCCGGCGCGCGAAGCGTGCGCTATGGCCTCGGAGCGCGAGGCGGCGTCAAGCTTGCGGTAAATCGCGTGAGCCTGGCTCTTGACGGTGTTGACCGATACGTCCAGCCGCTCGGCGATCTCCTTGAACGAGCGGTGGCTGGGTAGGAATCTCAAGACTCGCAATTCCGCGATCGTCAACGAGGAGCGACCTGAAAGCGCGCTTTCGGCCAGCGTGTCGATCTGCGCCCAGGCCTGGTCAAAGCAGGCTCTGAAGACGACTGCCTCCGGCATCCGGCGGGCCGGCCGGGAGGCCTCGGCAAGCCACGTCCGCGCCCGTTCGGCGTCGGCCAGACCGAGCGCCGCACGGGCGAGCATGATCCGGGCCCCGGCGCCGTACCAGGGGACGAAATCTCCCAACGCGGCGAGCAGACCGCTGCCATGATCGAGATCTCGCTTGGCCTCATCGATCCGCCCCTGCCGAGCTCGGGTCGCTGCCGCGGTGGCGAACACCAGCGCGGCCAGCGGGTGGGTCCTGAGCAGCCGAGGCTCCACGAGCTTCATCGCTCGCTCGGCCAGCTCGTCGGCGGCTTGGCACTCGTCTTCTTCGATGGCCACGATGGCCAGCTGCGTAAGACACAGCGAGCTGACGATGGGGACGTTTCCCTGTCCACCCTCGAGCAGCGATTGGCGCGCCGCCGACCGATCACCCACCAGATACGCGGCGATGCCTCGGAGCAGGCAGCAGATCGGCCGCCAGTGGCTGCGGTCGGGCTCTGACTCGTACGCGCGAGCCGCCGCCACGGCCATCTCACGCGCCCCACCGCTGGCTATGGCCGCGTCGATTATCGCGACGCCGGCATCAAGCGAGGGCGTTGCCCGGGATGGCCCGCGTTGCGCGGCCTCACTGGCGGCCCGAGCCCAATCCCTGGCTTCACCGACGTTGCCCACCATCAAGGCGGTATGCGCAGCGGTGAGGGCGAGTTGCGCGTGACCTGCGATCAGCTCTGGGTTGAGGTCGTCGAGCCAGCTTTGGACCAGCGCATGCTCGCCGGCGCCGAGGTAACCGGGCAGGTTGGCCCACAGCACGTCACCGGACGCGGCGCTGTCTCCGGCCGCGATCGCGTGAGCAATCGCTCCGCGGGTGTCCCCACGCTGGGCGAGCCAGATGCTGGCCCGGGCGTGCAGGCGCGGCTCGAGCTGAGACTCTGACCGCCGCAGAGCTGCCCGCAGCGCTACCGACAGCATCCCGTGCCAGCGAAACCGCTCGTGGGCGCGGTCCACCGGCACCAGCATCAGGTTGGATCGGGCCAGTTCGGCCAGCATACGAGCCGAGCCGTCGTCCTCGAGCACCGCGTCGCACAGCGGTCCTGACAGCTCGTCCAGCACTGAAGTCCGCGTGACGAACCGCAGCACCTCAGGAGAGAGGTCGGCCAGGAACTCGTCGCGGAAGTACTCGGTGACCAGATGGTCGCTGGCGCAAAACGGCGTCGAGGCCGCGGGCTCGTGGCCCTGTTCGCGCATCGACAGCGCCGCCAGATAGAGGCCGACCGGCCACCCTTCGGTGCTCGCTGACAGCTCCTGCACCGACCGGAAGTCCAGCTCGAGGCCGGACAGGCGCAGCAGCGTGGCTGCCTCCGCCGGGCTCATCGCCAGGTCGTCGGCGCGGACCTCCACGACGGCTCGGTGAGCCCGAAGCCGACCGGTTGGCAGCGCCGGTTCGGTGCGGGAGGCCACGGCGATCTGAATGTCCGGGCGCAGCTGTTCGAGCAGGCTCTCCACGACCACCTTCAGGACGCCAGGAGCAACGGTCTGGGCATCGTCGAGGGCCAGCACAACGCCTCGTGCGGCGCTGCCCTCCCCCGCCTGCAGGACCTTCTTGGCCAGCGACGCGACGAGGGCCACAGGATCGCGGTGAGACGAATCGAGCCTGATCCAGACAAACGGCCGCTCTTCGCACTGTGCCCATTGCGCCAGCAGCGTCGATTTCCCGTAGCCGGCCGGGGCCACGATCAAGGCGAGCGCCGAACCCCGTCCGCTTTGCAGCCGCCTCACCAGTGCGGGTCGGGCCACGAATCCGTCGCGGACGTTGAGCGCGCCGATCGCTGCCGGCACGTCGGGCAGCGGAATCGCCGGCGAAGGCGGAGCGCGAAGGCCTGTCGCGGGCGCCCGCCAGCCGCGCTGCGCCCTCCCTGTGCCGTCGCCTGCTGAGCCCATCCGCAACCTGTCCACCCCTCAAACGAGAGTTCGTCGCCGGCAACCGTTTCTCCCTCACCAAGCGCCGTGCGGCAAGGGGGTGCGCCCCCGTGTTGGCGGAGGCGGACACCACCGTTGAGAGCGTCGGCCGCCGCCCGGAGCGGTTTTTTCGCCGAGCCGGCTCATCTGATCGGGGTGAGGCAATCCGAGCCGCGATCCGGCAGAGTCTTGACTCGCATGCGGTTCCCATGGTTCATTCGCAGCGTCGCGGCTGGCAGCGCCGGAACTGCCGCCCTGACGCTCGCCTACGCGCTCGAACGCCGTCTCCGTCCCGGGCACCCCGGCCCGCTGGACTACGACGACAGCCTAGTCCCGGGGCAGATCGTGGGCTCGATCATGCACCTGCCGCACGTGACCGCGCGCGAGGAGGACGAGCTCGGGCTGACGCTGCGCTGGGGCTATGGGTCGGTATTCGGGATCTGGCACGGACTGCTGCGCCGGCGCCTCGGCGATCCCGCCGCCAGCGTCGCCTTCGGCAGCACGCTGATGACTGCCACGCTGACGATGTTCCCGCTGCTCGGCCACACACCACCGCCGTGGCGCTGGTCGCCGAGCACGCTGGCCACCGCGTTTGGCACGCATGCCGCGTACGTGCTCACGCTGGCCGTCGTCGACGACGCGCTCTAGGCGATCAGGGTGATCAACGCCCGCAGAATCAGCAGCGAGCCGATCGTGGTGGTACCGATCACAGCGATCCGGCGTCCGCCGCGCCTGAACCACGCCTTGGCCCGGTCGATCGCCGCCGGGGTCCAATCCGGCGCCAGTACGAAACAGATCAGGGGCACCTCGAGCAGCGCCAGCATGATCACGTTGACGAGCAGGACGAGGAGCACCGTCCCGGTGTCGCCGTAGTTCAGCTTGGCGATGTGCGTCAGCGCCGCCAGGTACGAGGCTCCCGGCAGCGTGAGCGCCGCACCCACCAGGATCGTGATCTTCCAGTCCCCGCTGGTCAGCGCCCGCTGCCAGCGGGGCGGCGCCTTGGGCTTGGCCTTTCGTTCCTTGCGCTCCCGTCGCCGTTCCCGGACCGGCTCGTCGCGGCCGGTCCGGAGGACCAGCGCAATCAACAGGAGGATGCCGCCCAGGGCCACGTCGATGGCCGGATTGATCGAATGCTTGCCTGCCGCGACAAGGCCGGCATTCCGCTCGCCGAACACGATCACGATGCCGAGCGTGATGCTCATGGCCATTGCCCCGATCAGATATCCCAGCATCAGCTTCTTCGGGCTCGGCAGCAGCAGCATCACGCTGGTGACGGCGACCAGCGTGGGATTCGCCATCGCGGTGATCGAAAATAGGAGCACCTGGGCCATCGGCCGAAAGCTCCTACGGGGCCGCGCCGGCGGACGCCGGGGCGGGAGGCGTCGCCACCTCAGTCGCGCCCGTGCCGCGGGGCCGCGATAGCAGCAACGTCACCACGTAGGCCACGACCGCGCCGACGATGATCAGCGGCTCGGCGCCGACGCCGGATTTGGCGGTCAGGACGGTGCCGATGACCACCCCGGTCAGGGGCAGCCTGAGCACGGCCACCACGCCGGCCGCCATGCCCACGGCCACCGCCGGCGTGACCGGGAATCCGGGCAGGCGCGAGAACAAGATTCCTGCCGCGGCGCCGAGGAAGATGGCCGGGAATGTAGGACCGCCGCGGAAGCTCCCCAACGACAATGAGTAGGCGATCCCCTTCAGCCCCAGCAGCAGCAACAAAGCGCCGGTCGAATAGGCTCCGGCTTGGCCGATCAGCCCCGGAAGCTGGTTTTGCCCGGAGAACAGAATCTCGTTGACGCTGTGCGGAGTGGCTTTGGAGAACACGATCGCCAGCCCGGCGATGATCAGGGCCACCGCGGGTAGAACGACGAACGGTCGGGGGGCGGCGAGCCGGTGGGTGGCGCGCCCGCCGCGCATGATCAGCTGCG
>DASXJY010000050.1:0-31593 GCA_036497115.1 Solirubrobacteraceae bacterium | reverse complement strand
ACGATCGTCCGCTGGCCACCCTCGTGGTCGCCGTACAGGAGATCGACCTGTAGCAACCCCTGCGTCACCGCCGCGCGCCTGACCTCCTCGAACACCGGCTCGCCGGGATCCCGGAGCGCCCCCTGCCAGTAGCCGGTCTCCCCGGCCGGGACATAGAGGTCGAGCTGCTGGCGGCGGAACTCCTCCAGCGGGGGCGGCGGATCGGTGGCCCGGCTGTCGACGGGACCGGGTGGGCGGGAACCCCGCGGCGACACCCGCCAGCCATGCAGGACAGCCAGCCCCTGACCTCCGTTGCGCAGGGCGATCGCCAGATAGATGGCCTCGCGGCCCACCTCGACGGCCGCCCCGTGGCCCGGGACGACCATGATCTGTTGGTCGCCGAAGCGGATTCGCTCCACCGGGTCCTCCTCGCGCGACGGGATCAGGACCGGGCGCAGTCCGACCAGCAGCGAGCGCTCGGCCACCCGCGCCGAGCGGTTGGCCGACCTGACCGAGCTGAAGGTCGCCACCGCCAGCACCAGCGTGCCGCCGGCTGTCGCCAGCGCGGAGATCGTGACCCAGTCAGCTATGTCGGACACCCCCGGACCAGGGGTTTCGGGCGCCGGGCTCGGCGGCGGTGCGCTGAGCCCGGCTCCCGGAGCTAGAGCTTCTGGACGTTGATGGCCTTCGGGCCCTTCGGCCCGGCCTCTTCCTCGTAGGACACCTTGGCGCCCTCGGCGAGTGAGCGGTAGCCGTCGGCCTGAATGCTCGAGTGGTGGACGAACAGATCTCGGCTGCCCTCATCGGGCGTGATGAAGCCGAAGCCCTTCTCGTCGCTGAACCACTTGACTGTTCCGGTAGCCATGGGAGTCTCCCCTCCGTAGCTCGAAGTGCTGCTCGCGGAGGTGACCTACCCCGAGACCTGCACCTGCGTGTCGCCGCTTTCACGGCCCTATCGCGCGGCACGGTAGCACGCTCCCCGGCTGCGGCAATCCCCGGTCTGGGCGCTTCACAACTTGGATACAGGTCATCATCGCTGCGGCATGGAAGATCCGATGCCGATCCGCGCCAACACGGCGATTCCGCTGCGGGAAGTCGAGCTCCGCGCCTCCCGATCCTCGGGACCCGGAGGCCAGCACGCCAACAAGACCTCGAGCCGCATCGAGGCAACCTTCGACGTGGCCGCCTCCGGGGCTCTGACCGACGAGCAGAAGCGGCGCATCATCGCCCGGTTGGGTCCGCACGTGGTGGCCGTGGCGCAGGATGCTCGCAGCCAGAGCCGTAACCGCGAGATCGCGCTGGAGCGTCTGGCGCGGCGCCTGTCCAGTGCGCTGGCGGTGACCCGGCCTCGCCACGCCACCCGTCCCACCAAGGCGTCGGTTCAGCGGCGCCGCGACACCAAGCGCCGCCAGTCCGAGCGCAAGCGGGCCCGCCGCCCCCCGGGAGCCGACGAGTAACCAACGCCCACCCCCGCCGTGTGTCATCTCGGTTCCCGGTGGGGGAACTAGATTGCATCACGCCTCTCACCCCACCGACAACGGCAAGGCCATGCGCTGGTACATCGACGGCATGAATGTGATCGGGACGCGCCCGGACGGGTGGTGGCGTGACCGCGATGCGGCGATGGCGCGCCTGGTCGATCTCCTGGAGCGCTGGGCCGCCGCCGAGGGCGAGGACGTGGTGGTGGTGTTCGAGCGTCCACCGTCGCCACCGATGCGCTCCACCGTGATCGAGATCGCCAACGCTCCGCGGCCGCGCCGCGACGCCGCCGACCAGGAGATCGTGCGCCGCCTGCGGCGCGAACCACACCCCGGGAGCATTCACGTGGTCACCTCGGATCGGTGGCTGGCCGATCAGGCCGGAGCGGCCGGTGCGGCGGTGCACGGGTCCGAGATGTTCCGCAGCATGCTGGATAGCTTCTGACCCCGGCCCCACTCCCTTCTTAAACACTTAGAAGCCGGGGGCTCGGCCTTGTCACAATCAATCCATGCCGGATCAGCCCGCGCAACGATCGGCCCCGCCCTCCAACCGGCCCAGCCCGCCGGCCAACGGAACCCCCGGCTGGCGCGTCACCCCGGCGCCTGACGGACGGGGCGGAACCGATCGCCCCCGCCGCCCCCAGACGCCGCGGCCATCGCGATCGCGTTGGTGGATTGCCCTCGTGGTCGTGGTCCTGCTGGGACTGAACCTGTGGATCTCCTCGCAGGCCCTGCAGCCCAACGCGCCGGTGCGAATCCCCTACAGCCCCACCTTCCTGACCCAGGTCAAGTCCGGCAACGTCAAGGAGATCTCCTCCACTGGTGACTCCATCCAGGGCACGTTGAAGAGCGCGATCCGCTACCCGCCCGGCGACCAGAAGGTGGCGGCCAAGACCAACTTCTCCACGCAAGTCCCGTCGTTTGCCAACAACTCCGAGCTGTCGAGCCTGCTGCAGTCCGAGGGCGTGACGATCGACGCCCAGGCGCCGAACAGCGGGCCCTCGTTCATCGAGAGCCTGATCTTCGGATTCGGGCCGACGCTCCTGCTGGTGATCCTGTTCGTGGCCGTGGCCCGTCGCGCGGCCGGGGCGGGCGGCGGAGCCGGCGGGCTGATGTCGTTCGGGCGCTCCCGGGCGCGGCGGGTCGAGGCCTCGGATCAGCCGACCACCTTCCAGGACGTGGCCGGGATAGATGAGGCCAAGGAGGAGCTCACCGAGATCGTCGATTTCCTCAAGACGCCCGACAAGTACCTCAAGCTCGGTGCCCGGATCCCCCGCGGCGTGCTGCTCAGCGGCCCTCCCGGCACCGGCAAGACGTTGCTGGCCCGCGCCGTGGCCGGCGAGGCCGGCGTGCCGTTCTTCCAGATGTCGGCCTCGGAGTTCGTCGAGATGATCGTCGGAGTCGGTGCCTCGCGCGTGCGGGACCTGTTCAAGGAGGCCAAGGAGGCGGCGCCCGCGATCATCTTCATCGACGAGCTCGATGCCGTGGGGCGGTCGCGGGCCGGGGGCGGCCCCAACATCTCCGGCGGCCACGACGAGCGCGAGCAGACGCTCAACCAGATCCTCACCGAGATGGACGGCTTTGACCCGCGCACCAGCGTGATCGTGCTCGGAGCCACCAACCGGCCGGAGGTCCTCGATCAGGCGCTCCTGCGCCCGGGCCGGTTCGATCGCCGGGTGGTCGTGTCGCCCCCGGATCGCGCCGGCCGCGAGGCGATCCTGCGCGTCCACACTCGTTCGGTCCCGCTCGGCGACGACGTCGACCTCGGCGCGATCGCCGCCTCCACTCCCGGGATGGTCGGCGCCGACCTGGCCAATGTCGCCAACGAGGCCGCGCTGCTGGCGGCCAAGCGCGGCCACGACAAGGTGGCGCGCGAAGACCTCACCGACGCGCTGGAGCGAATCGTCCTCGGCGCCGCCCGCAAGGTGATGATCTCCGACGACGATCGTCGCCGGACCGCCTACCACGAAGCCGGTCACGCGATCATGGGAATGCTGACCCCGGGCGCCGACCCGGTCCGCAAGGTTTCAATCATTCCGCGCGGTCAGGCCCTGGGCGTCACCTTCTCGGCCCCCGACGCCGACCGCTTCAACTTCGACGAGCGCCATCTGATCGCGCAGATCAAGGTCGCGCTCGGTGGCCGGATCGCCGAGGAGGTGGTGTTCGGCGACCTGACCACCGGCGCCGAGTCAGACATCCAGCAGCTGACCAGGATCGCTCGTCACATGGTCGGCCGGTGGGGCATGAGCCGCATGATCGGACCGGTGGCGGTACTTCCGGCCGACGGCCAGAGCCCACTGCTGCCGGGCGTCAGCGAGACCTCGGAGCGCACTCAGCAGCTTGTCGACGAGGAGGTGCGGCGGATCGTCGAGTCGGCCCACACCGAGGCGACCGAGAGCCTCATCGAGCATCGCCACAATCTCGACGCGCTGGTCGGCGCCCTGCTCGAGCACGAGACGCTCGACGAAGCGGCGGCCTACGCCGCGGCCGAGTTGCACCGAAATCCCCAGGCGCAGCCGGAGGAGGCCCCTCCGGTCCTCCAGTAGCCGGCCAACCGGGAACCCGATCAGATCGGCCGGCGACCGGCAAACCCGGCCTCAGGCTCGTGCCAGAAGGCGATCCGCGCCTCCTCGTCCACCAGCCAGCAGAGGTAGATCTCCTCACCGTCGCGGATCGCCGGGAAGTCGACCAGCCCCCGGTCGAAGTCACGCAGCACGATGTCGACCGCCTCGAGCTCGCCCACGGCACGGCTGAGCTCGACCAGCGCCCGCGCCACCTCGCGCCCGGGGTACGAACCGCCGACGGTGGCGTCGAGGGTGGCGATCGCCTCGCGCGCGCGTGAGCCCAGAGCCACCAGCCGGGCGTGAGCATCCCGGACCCAGCCGACGCGCTCGGCCACCCACCCCCGCACAGCGTTGGCCTGCTGAAGCGTGTAGTGGCGCTGGTGGCGCATCGCTTGGGATCTGAACGCCAGCGGGGCGCCGGACGCTCAGTCGCCCAGCCGAGTCATCCGCGCCAGCGCCTCGTGGCATTCCACGACCCGCAGCTTGACCGGGTCGTCGTCGGGCCGGTCGTGGACCAGGTCCCAGGTACGGTCGGCGATCTCGCGGGCGTTTTCGGCGTTGGCGCTCTCCCAGAGGCGGTTCACGAGCTGGAGCTCGAAGCTCTGGATCTGATCTGCCGGGTCGCCCGGCGCCATCCGCGGCAGCGGCTCGCCGGTGGCTTCCTTCCACATTCCGGTGGCCACCAACAGGCGGTTGCGAAGCTTGATCGGATCCATCGCGGCCCCCATCCTAGTAACGCGGAAGCTCCTGCCGAGTACTGAGCAGCGGCGCGAACAGATCGCCCTGCTCGGCCACCCGCTCGAGCACCTCCTCGGTCTCGAAGCTCAGCACCGCCGGGTCCCGTTCGTCGCGGCAGAGCTGGACCTCCTCCCAGGTGACCGGGGCCGACACTGTGGGCCGTTCCCGAGCCCTGACCGAGTAGACAGTGACAGTCGTCTTGTGCTCGTCGTTCTGGCTCCAGTCAACGAGCACCTTGCCCTTGCGCAGCTGCTTGGTCATCCGAGAGACGACCAGCTCGGGCAGCCGCTGCTCGAGCAGCTCCGCGATCCGGCGCGCAAACGGCTTGGTCTGCTCGTAGGTGACCTCGCTGTTGAGCGGCACGTACATCTGCATCCCCTTGGACCCCGATGACTTGACCACGCTCTCGAGTCCGATCTGACCGAACAGTCCCCGCAATACCAGCGCCACCTCGGAGCACTCGACGATCCCCGCCGGCGGGCCGGGATCGAGGTCGAACACGAGCATCGTCGGCCGCTCCGGCCGCTGCCCGTCGGCCAGCGACGTGTGGAGCTCGATGTCGGCGAGATTGGCCAGCCAGACCAGGGTGGGCCGGTCCTGGGCCAGCGTGTAGTCGATCGATCCCACCCTCGCCGTCTGAACCCAATCGGGCCGGTGCGAGGGGGAGTTCTTCTCGTAGAAGTACTGTGAATCGACGCCGTTGGGATACCGCTTCAAGGTGAGTGGCCGGTCGCGCAGGTGCGGGAGCACCACCTCGGCGACACGGGCGTAGTAGGCGATCAGGTCACCCTTGGTGAAACCGGCCTCGGGATACAGCACCTTGTCCCAGTTGGAGACCTTCAGGCTCCGGCCATCGAGTGTCACCGCCAGCGCCCCGTCGGGCAGCGACTGGACCGAGTCAAACAGCGCCTTCGGGCTCCGGGGATCCTCCCCGGCCGCGTCGGCCGGCCCGCTCGCCTCCCGGGTCACCGCCGCCGCCTCCTTGTCGTCGCGCAGGCCCTTGAAGGACGGTGCCCGCATCACGCCCTCCGAGGTCCACTCCCGGAACTCGATCTCGGCCACCAGCGACGGCTCGACGAACACCGCGTTGGCGGCGAGCTTGGGTACCCCGGCCAGCCGGCAGTCGTCACAGCGCAGTGGAGCCAGCTTGGCGGCCAGCTCCTCGAGCGTGCGCTCGGTGAAGCCGGTGCCGACGCGGCCGGCGTAGCGCAGGCGGCGGTCGGGCCCCGAGCCCTCGTAGACGCCCATCAGCAGCGCGCCGATGCGGTCGGTGCGCCGGCCCTCGCCCGGCAGCCAGCCGCCGATCACCAGCTCCTGGCGCTGGGTGTGCTTGATCTTCACCCACGCCCCGGTGCGCCGCCCGGGCTCATAGCGCGAGTCAAGCCGCTTGGCGACCACTCCCTCCAGGCCCTGGGCACCAGTCGCCTCCAGCAGCCGGGTCCCCTCGCCGGGATGGGCGGCCGGGACGCGCCAGGCCGGGCCGCTCACTCCCAGGCCGTCCAGCCGGGACCGCCGCTCGTGATACGGCAGCCCCATCAGGCTGCGCCCGTCGAGGTAAAGGAGATCGAAGATCGCATAGACCACCGGCATCGACGCCGACAGCCTGCGCACGGCGCTGGCCGAGGTGACGTGCATCCGCCGCTGCAGGCGCTCGAAACTCGGCCGGCCGTTGTCGTCGAAGGCGAGTATCTCCCCATCGAGCACCGCCTCGCGCATGCCCAGGTCGCGCAACAGGCCCCGCACCTCCGGATAGCCGTCGGTGATCTCCCTGAGGTTGCGGCTCTCGAGCCGAAGCCGGCCGGGCTTGATGTAGGCGATCGCGCGGACGCCGTCCCACTTGACCTCGAAGGACCAATTCTTCTGCGAGCGCGGCAGCTGGCCGGCGCCGGCCAGCATGGGCACGATCCGTTCCGGCATCGGCTCCCGCTCGGGGTCGGCCGGCGGGTCCATCCGGTGGATCATCCAGTCCTGGGCCGAGTTGCGGTCGCGCCCGATCGGAAACAGCCCGTAGCGCCCGGTCAGCCGCTCGCCGTGGAAGGTGATCTCGACCTTCTTGTCGTCCCACAGGTGGGTCTCATAAGTGCCCCGGTCCCAGATCCGCATCGTCCCCGCGCCGTACTCGCCGGCCGGTATCTGGCCCTCGAACTCGAGGTACTCGAGCGGGTGATCCTCGGTGTGAACCGCCATCCGGTTCTCGGCCGGATCGGCGGGGATCCCGTTCGGAATCGCCCACGAAGCCAGCGCGCCGTCGTGCTCGAGTCGCAGGTCCCAGTGCAGGCGGGTGGCGTGGTGCTCCTGGATCACGAACCTGGCCGCCCCGCTCCCGTCCTGGCGCGCGTCCGCCCCGGAGGGTTCGCTGGTGGCGGCGAAGTCGCGCTTCGCCCGGTAGTCGTGAAGCTTCTCGGGGGGCACCGACGTTGATGATCGCCGAAGATGTCTCCATGCGCATCGTGACCTGGAACGTCAACTCGCTCCGCATGCGGATGCCCCGGGTGCTCGAGTTCCTGCAGGAGTACCGACCCGATGTCGCCTGCCTGCAGGAGACCAAGTCCAGCCCCGACACCTTTCCGTCCCTCGAGCTCGCCGCCGCCGGCTACGAGGCCGTTCACCACTCGGCGGGCCAGTGGTCGGGCGTCGCCATCGTGGCTCGCTCAGAGCTCGGGCTGCGCGACCCCGTGTTCGGTCTCGCCGCAGACCCGGTGCCGGGTGAAGCGCGCTGGTGCGAGGCCACCGTCGACGGGATCCGCTTCGCCAGCGTCTACGTGCCCAACGGGCGCACCGTCGACAACCCAGAGTTCCCGCGCAAGCTAGCCTTTCTCGACGCCATGAGCGCGCGCTTGGGGCAGCTCAGTCCGGGGCCGCTGATCGTCGCCGGCGACATGAACATCGCTCCCAGCGACCTCGACGTGTACGACCCGGGCGCCTTCGTCGGGTCCACCCACGTCACCCCCCAGGAGCGAGGACGACTGCAGCGGATCCTCGACCTGGGTCTCGTCGACGCCTACCGGGCCCTTCACCCCGACGAGGTCCAGTACACCTGGTGGGACTACCGGGCCGGCCATTTCCACAAGGGGCTGGGGCTGAGGATTGACCTCCTGCTGGTCTCCCAGCCGCTCGCCGGCGGGCTGCGCAGCTGCGCAATCGCCCGCGACTACCGCAAGGGCAAAAAGCCCTCCGACCACGCTCCGCTGCTGCTGGAGCTGGACCGCCGGTAGCGTATTTACCTTCTTCGTCAACTTTTACCTGCGAGGACGATCCTTTACAGATGGCGCGCGTATTGGTAGTCGACGACGAACCGGCCGTGAGGCGAGCGCTCGAGCGCGCCCTGCGACTCGAGAACCACGACGTGACGCTGGCCGCTGACGGTGAGGAGGCGCTGGACGCCCTGGCCAGCGAACCGGTCGACGCCGTCATCCTCGACATCCTGATGCCCAGGCTCGACGGGCTCGAGGTCTGCCGTCGGATGCGCAAGGCCGGCGATCGGACTCCGGTCCTGATGCTGACTGCCCGCGATGCCATCGACGACCGCGTCGAGGGGCTCGATGTCGGGGCCGACGACTACCTGGTCAAGCCGTTCGCGCTGCGCGAGCTCCAGGCCCGGCTGCGCGCGCTGCTGCGCCGGTCCGGCGATGGGGCCGGAGACGGTGAGGTCCTGCGTTACGCCGACCTGGTGCTGGATCCAGTCGCCCACGAGGTCCACCGGGGTGACCGCCTGGTCGAGCTTTCGCGCACCGAGTTCCTGTTGCTGGAGCTGTTCTTGCGCCACCCCCGCCAGGTCCTGACCCGCTCCACGATCTTCGAAAACGTCTGGGGCTACGACTTCGGTCCCACCTCCAACGCGCTGGGTGTCTACATGGGATACCTGCGCCGCAAGACCGAGGCCGGCGGTGAACCGCGGCTTCTGCACACGGTCCGCGGGGTCGGCTACGTCCTCCGGGATTGAGAGCCGCCTGGCGCCGTGTCACTGCGCAAGCGACTTTCGCTGATCGCCGCCGCATCGGTGGGCGTAGCGATCCTGATCGCCGCGCTGGTCTGTTACTTCGTGGTCCGCGACGAGCTGCGCAACCAGGTCAACGGAGCGCTCAGCGCTCAGGCCACCGAGGTGCGACGCACCGGTCAGATCGGGCAGGCGCCGCCCGGCATCCCGGCCAGCGCCGGCGGCCCGGCGCAGTACGTGCAGATCGTGCTCGCCAACGGAATCGCTCATCACACCGGTGGTCTGTCGCTGCCCACCGACGCCCGGGTCCGCCGGATCGCCGCCGGAGAGGGACGCGGCTCGTACCTCAGCGACGTGCACGTCGGCAATAACCATCTCCGGATGCTGACCATGCCGGTCACGCTCGCCTTCAACGGCGAGCCGGCGGCGCTCGAGTTGGCCCGGCCGCTCAACGGGATCGACGCAGTGCTCTCCAACCTGCGCCTGATCCTGCTGTTGCTGCTCGCCGGCGGGATCGGCGTGGCCGCCGCCCTGGGCCGGTTCGCCGCCCGGCGCGTCCTGGCGCCGCTCGGCGAGGTGGCCCAGGCGGCTCAGCACATCTCCGAGACCGACGACCTCACCCGGCGCATCCGGGTCCACGCCGATGACGAGGTGGGACAGCTGGCGATCCGCTTTAACCATATGCTCGACCGCCTGGAGGGGTCCCGCAACGCCCTGGACAACTCCGTGCGCGCCCAGCGCCAGCTCGTGGCCGACGCCTCGCACGAGCTGCGCACCCCGGTCACGAGCCTGCGGACCAACATCGAGGTCCTGCTCGTGGGCGGTGAGCTCGAGCCCGACGACCGCCGTCGCCTGCTCGCCGACGTGGTCGAGCAGAGCGAGGAGCTGAGCGCGCTGGTGGCCGATTTGATCGAGCTGGCCCGGGGCGACCAACCCGGGCCTGAGACCGAGTACGTGCGGGTGGACCGGATCGCCGCCGAGTCCGTGGCCCGCGCTCGCCGCAACGCTCCCGGCTTGCACTTCGAGGCCCACCTGGAGCCGGTGCTGCTCGACGGCGTGCCCGAGCGGCTCGGCCGCGCCATCAACAACCTGCTCGACAACGCGACCCGCCACTCGCCCGCCGATGGGGTCGTGGAGGTGACGGTCGATCTGGACGGGGTCAGCGTCCGCGACCACGGCTCAGGCGTGCCCCCGCAGGATCAGCCTTACGTGTTCGACCGCTTCTTTCGAGGTTCGGGGTCGCGCGGACGGCAGGGCAGCGGGCTCGGGCTGGCCATCGTCCGTCAGGTCACCGAGCAGCACGGCGGGACCGCGTCGGTGACCAACGCTCCCGACGGGGGAGCGGTGTTCACGCTCTCGTTGCCGGTCAGTCCCGCCGACCCCGCCGCGCCGAGCGCCCCGCGGGACCGAGACGAGGACCGCCCCGAGGTGGCCCGGAGTCTGTGGTCGGCCCGGACCGGCGCCCCACCCCGCGCCTAGATGCAATCAACCATCTAGCCGCCGCGCGGCCGCGCCACCCGCGCCTGCCGTGCGGCCAGGAACTTTCGCCGCAACAGCCAGAACAGGACCGAGAACACCGGCACCACCACCGCGAGCACGAGCGGCCGCGGGTTGGGCTCGCCGAATAGCGCCACCACCCCGGCCTCGGCGGCCACCGCGGGGATCGCCGCCAGCAGGATGGTGTGGGAGCGAAAGCCGGAGAAGTGCTCGCGCGCGGTGATCTCGATCACCCCCAGAGCGCAGATCACGATCCCCGCTATCAGCGCCGGGCCGCCGCCGGTGAAGAACCCGACCACCAAGGCGACGAACCCGACCAGGATCGCGAACTCGGAGACCGGCAACCCACCGAACGGACTCTCCGGCCGCTCGCCCTCGCGGCCGAGCTGGCGCCGACCGCGCTGGTCCTGGCGGTCCGCGGTGACGGCGCGCTGGGCGCGCTCGTCGCGACGCGTTGACGTGACGGCCCGCGGCGCCGCGGCCGGATTGCGCCGCTTACGGGCCCGTTTCTTGGATCGCTGCGAGGCCACGGGTGGCCGGAGAATAAATGAGCCGGCCGCACGCCCAGCCAGGTGGGCGCTCTAACCTAGCCCCGATGGCGATCCGGCTGCCGAGCATCCTGACCGCTGTCCTGGTGGTGGCGATGCTCCTGGCCGCGGTTGCCCCGGTTGCCGGCGCCGACGGTGATCCGGCCAGCGACGTGCTGCTCGGCGAGAACGTCTTCTATCCCTACACCCCCCCGGTTCCCCGCGCGGTCCAGCGCACCCTCGACGCCGAGACCGCCGCCGCCAAGCGCGCCGGCTTTGCCCTCAAGGTGGCGCTGATCGCCTCTCCGGTCGACCTCGGGGTGATCCCGGATCTGTTCGGCAAGCCTCAGAAGTACGCCGATTTCCTGGACCAGGAGATCAGCTTCCAGGGCAAGCAGCCGCTGCTGGTGGTGATGGCGACCGGCTACGGGATCCAAGGCGCCCCCGGTCCCGCGAAGCTGGCCGTCGCCGGCCTGGCGCCGCCCAAGGGCAAGACCAGCGCCGATCTGGCCCGGGCGGCGATCCCCGCCGTGGCCAAGCTGTCGGCCGCCGCCGGCCACGACCTCAGGGGCATCCCCGGGGTCCCCGCCGCCTCCCGGGGCGCGAGCGGCGGCTCGTCGACGCCGATCGTCATCGCGCTGGCCGCGGCGGCGATCCTGGTCGCGTCGGCGCTGATCGTGCTGCGGCGCCGTCATCCCGGCCGTTCCGGCGTGCCGCGCGCCCGGTCCTGAACCGAGCGGGCCACCGTCTACTCCCAGCGGTGGCGCCCGGCGCGCAACGCCCGCAGCTCCGCTATCCCGTCGGACGCGGGCTCGCCCTCGGATCCGGGCGCCCGTGCGCCGGGCAACAGCTTGACCGCCAGCGGGAGCTCGAGGACATCCCCGGCGACGCCCTCGCGGGTGGTCTCGATCACGCGCGCACCCGCGCGCGAGGCCACGCAGCCGGCGAGCCGCAGTCCCTCGAACACCAGGGCGGCACAGTCGTCGACGGCGTACCCGGACGCCAGCGTCCCCTCCCTGATGGCCTGGCGGTAGACCGACTGGCGCTCGGGCTCTGAGTCCAGATGCACCGACAGGCTGGCGGGCAGAAACCCCAGTCCGGCCGCCGGCGCCGGTGCGCCACCGCTGACCGTGATCCCACCCTGAAACCAGCACATGGCACCGGCGCTCAATCCGGCCAGCACGATCCCCTGATCCCAGGCCCGCCGCATGGTCCGGTCCACGCCGTGCTCGCGCCAGACCGCGAGCATGTTGCGCATCGAGCCACCGCCGACATAGATCGCGTCCTGGTCCAGCAGCTGCTGGTGGGGGTCGATCCGGTCGCGGCCCAGGTGAAACAGCGACAGGATGCTCGGCTCACACGGCCACGCCGCGTAGCGCTCGTAGAAACGCGTTGCCTGCTCTCGCGGGTCGCCGCTGGCGGTGGGCAGAAAGCAGACCTTGGGAACCGCCTTTCCGGTCAGCGACAGCACCAGCCGGTCCAGCGCGGGACTGCGATCGTCCATCGTGAACCCACCCCCACCCATGGCGAGGATGCGTCGACGTTCCCCGGATCGCTCAAGCACCGGCCCCCAGCATGACGCACGCCCGGAGTCATTGCCCCGCCGTCGGGTGGCCCTCGGCCGCGACGGTGGCAATCACGCCGCCAGCGCCGGACCGTCGGCGACCAGCGCCGGCGCGGCCCGAGCCTGGCCGAGGAATCGGACCGGCAGCTCGCGCTCGTGCGCGCTCCCGTCCTCGTCGGCGTGCACGTAGCGAGCCCGCGCCTCAGGGCGGGACGAGACCACCTCGGCCAGCTCGGTGCCCACGAAGTGAAGCGCCGCGGCGTCGCCGACGCCGTAGCCGGAGACCATTCCAGCGCCGATCGCGTCGAGAAACGCCGACCGCCGCCCGGGCTCGTCGCTGTAGTGCACGGCGTTGCTCCAGGGCAGAAAACCGAGTCCCCGCAGTCGCCGCGGCGGACCGGCGTGAAAGCAGCTCACCGCCTCCTCGAACCAGCACAAGGAGCCGGCCGAGCCGCCGCACAACACCACACCGGCCCGCCAGGCGGCCTGCAGCGCCACGTCGACGCCGTGCGCTCCCCACGTCCCCAGCAACGACACCAGGCTCCCACCGCCGACGTAGACGACGTCCTGCTCCAGCAGATGCGCGACCGGATCCCCGACCCCGCTCTCGCGCCGAAACAGGGAGATGTGCGACGCCTCACAGCGGCTGGCGGGAAATGCTCGGTAGAAGCGGACCACGTAGTGGTCGGCGTCACCGCTGGCGGTGGGCAGAAAGCAGATCTTCGGCCGCGCTGCGCCGGTCAGCCCCAGAACGTGGTCGTCGAGCAGCGGATTGCCCCACTCCATCGAGAAACCGCCGCCCCCGAAGGCGACGATCTGGGGCGGGCGCGCGCTCATGGGCCGACAAGTTAGGTTCGTCGCGCGCTCCCGTCATTGGCCCCGCGGACAAAGCGAGCGCCCCAGCACGCTCCAGCTGAAGGATTAGGCGGTCGGCGCGCGCTGGTTGGGCGTCGAGGCGTCGGCCATCTCGCGGAACAGGCCGGTGACTACGAACACGACCTGCTCGGCGATGTCGACCGTGTTGTCGCCGATCCGCTCCAGGCAGCGCGCCACCAGCACCATGAACATCGCCCACTCGCGGACGTCGGGGTCGTCACCGACATCGACGGCGCGCCGGAAGATCAGCCGGTTCAGCGAGTTGATCTCGGCGTCCTGGTGGACCAGGTCCTGGGCCAGCTGGACGTTGCGCGAACCCAGCGCCTCCTTGGCCTGCGACACCTGCGAGCGCGCGTACTGCCCCATCTTCTCCAGCGCGTCGAGGATGTCCTTGTCCTTGGGCGACTCGTAGCCCGACAGCGGGACCAGCTTGGCGATGTTCACGCACTGGTCACCCATCCGCTCGACGCAGCGGATCACGTGCAGCAGGGCGGCGACGATCCGCAGATCGCCGGCCACCGGCGCCTGGCGGGCCAGCAGCGACAGGATCCCCTGGTGGACCTCGAGGTACCGGCCGTCGATGCGGTCATCGTCGGCGACCACCATCGCCGCCAGCTCCACGTCCTGGTAGCTGACCGACTCCAGCGCCCGGTCGAGCTGCTGGATGACGATGTCGAGCCCTCCCAGGACCTGCAGCTCGAGGCCCTTGAGCTCCTCGCGAAACTGATGGCGGGTCTCCTGCATCAGCCGAACTTTCCGGTCACGTAGCGCTCGGTGCGCTCGTTGGTGGGATTGGTGAACAGATCGTGGGTCGGCGAGTGCTCGACGACCTCCCCGTCGAGCATGAACACGGTGGAGTTGGCGACCCGGGCCGCCTGCTGCATGTTGTGGGTGACGATCACGATCGTGTAGCGATCCTTGAGCTCGTCGATCAGCTCCTCGACCCGCAGGGTGGCGATCGGATCCAGCGCCGAGCACGGCTCGTCCATCAGGATCACCTCCGGCTCGACGGCAACCGTACGGGCGATGCACAGCCGCTGCTGTTGGCCCCCGGAGAGCCCGATGCCCGGCTCGTCGAGGCGGTTCTTGACCTCGCCCCAGAGTCCCACCGCGCGCAGGGCCTTGTGGACAGTCTCGCGGAGGTTCTCGCTCTTGGTCCCGGTCAGCCGCAAACCGGCGGCGACGTTGTCGAAGATCGACATGGTCGGAAACGGGTTGGGCTTCTGGAACACCATCCCGATCACGCGGCGTACCGAGGTCACGTCGACACCGGCGCCGTAGACATCGAAGGTGTCAAGCGTGACGCTCCCTTGCGCCCGCGCCCCGGGGATCTCCTCGTGCATCCGGTTGATGCAGCGGATCATCGTCGACTTGCCGCAGCCCGAAGGCCCGATGATCGCCGTCACTTCGTTGGCCGGGAAGTCGATGTCGACTCCCCTGATGGCATGGACCTGGCCGTAGTAGGCGTGCAGGTCCTTGACCTGTACCTGGTGCCCGGCCCCTTCCTTGACGCCCAGCGCGGACAGGTCGGGCGCGTCCTGCGCCTGCTCCGACGGGCCCCCGGCAGTTGACATTTCGGTTGTTTCCTTGGTTTCGCTTTCAGGCGGGATCATGCCACGCTCCTGCGCGCGATTCCGCGCGCGATCAAGTTCAGGATCAGAACCATTGCCACCAGCGTAAGCCCAGCTCCCCAGGCGCGGCTTACCACCACGTCACGCGGGGAGAGGATGTCGTTGTAGATCTGGATCGGCAGGGCGTTCATCTGCTGCGAGAGGTTGCCGGTCAGGGCGAACGCCCCTGCCGCGGTGAACAGCAGCGGGGCGGTCTCGCCCATGCCGCGGGCGATGGCCAGCAGAGAGCCGGTGATCAGGCCGGGCAGCGCGGTCGGGAGCACCACGCGGCCCACCACCCGCCATCGCGGTGCGCCGAGAGCCAGAGCCGCCTCGCGCAGGTCGCTGGGGACCAGCAGCAGCACCACCTCGGCGGCTCGAATCACGATCGGCAGCATCAGCAGCGACAGGGCCACCGAGCCCTTCCAGCCCGTGAACGCGCCGCCGACCTTGGAGAGCACGAGCACGATGTAGATAAACAGGCCGAAGACGATCGACGGCACCCCGGTCATGACGTCCACGAAGTAGCGCACGACCCCGGCAAACCGCCCGTCCTTGCCGTACTCGGTCAGGTACAGAGCCACCCCGATCCCGATCGGCACCGATATCAGGCTGGCCAGCCCAACGATCTCCAGCGTGCCCACGATCGCCGAGCGGATCCCCCCCGGGTCTCCGAAGAAGTTCCCGTTCGGGTCGGTGGTGAAGAAGCTGCCGCTCCAGCTCGAGAGCCCCTTCTGGAGCAGGTAGAAGATCACCAGGATCAGCGGGATCAGGGCCACCAGCGTGCCGGCGAGCAGCACGACGCGCATGGCCCCGTCCTTGCGCCGGCGGCCCCGGCTGACCGGCGCGAACGCGGATGGCGTGCTGCTCATGCTTGGTCTCCTGCGGCCACGCCCTGGGCCAGGGTGACACCCGTCGCCCCGGTGCCGCGCTGGCCGCGCTGGCCGCGGGCGATGAACCGGCGGGCGAAGATGTTGACGATCAGCGTCAGGACGAACAGGACGAGACCGGCCGCGAACAGGGCCGAGCTGTGGATCGGCGTCGCCGCCGCCTCGCCGAATTCGTTGGCGATCACCGCGGCCAGCGAATAGCCCTGGCTGAAGATGCTGTGTCCGACCACCGGTGCGTTGCCGATCACCAGCACCACCGCGATCGTCTCGCCCAGCGCGCGCCCCAGGCCGAGCATCACGCCGCCGGTTATCCCCGGTCTGGAGTACGGCAGCACCGCCATCCGGATCATCTCCCACCGCGTGGCCCCCAGCGCCAGCGCCGCCTCCTTGTGCTCAGACGGCACTGTGGCCATCACCTCCCGGGCGATCGCCGAGACGATCGGCAGGATCATGATGGCGAGGATCAGGCCGGCGATGAAGTAATTCGGCACCGCCACCTGGCCACCGACGAAGGGGATGAACGAAAACGTGCTCGCGAACCACTTCTCGAGCGGCTCGAGCTTGGGCGCGAGCACGAACACTCCCCACAGCCCGTACACGACCGAGGGAACCGCCGCGAGGAGGTCGACCAGCATCCCCAGTGGTGCCCGCAGCCGCCGTGGGCACAGCTCCGTCAGGTACAGCGCCGCGGCGACAGCCACCGGAACGCCGAGCACCAGGGCGATGGCCGACGTGACAAGCGTCCCGAACACCAGCGGGAAGCCGTGGTAGATGTTGCGGCTGACGTCCCAGTCGTTGCCGAACACGAAGCTCAGCCCGAACGAGCTCAGCGCCTTCTCCGACTGCCCGATCAGGCGGATGAAGAAGTACGCCAGCAGCGCCAGGATCGCCGCCGCCAGCGCGGTCAGCCCCCACCTCAGGAGCTGGTCGGGCAGGCGGCTGGCCGGCGACCGCTCAAAGACCGAGCGGCCGCCGGAAGCCGTGGTGGTACTGGCCCCCATCTGGGTTCCTACGACAGCGGTGAGCCGTTGCAGGTCATCGTCTGCAGCTGCGTGTTGTCCTCCGTGGCCAGCGTGGCCGGCAGCGGCGCGTAGGGCAGCTGGCTTGAGCTTGCCCCCAGCGTCTTCTGACCGTCACCGAACGCGTAGGTGAGGAACTTCTTCAGACCACTGGCGGTCGACGAGCTGGCGCCGCCGTCCTTGCAGGGGTCCTTGTAGACGTCCAGGAACGTCTGCGAGACGACCGGGTATGCGGTCGCCCCGCCGGCGTTGACGGTCGAGATGCCGAGATCCTTGGGCACCGCGATCCCCACGGCCGCCGCCGAGGTGTTGGGAATCGTCGGCAGGATGAACTGGCCGTGCGAGTTCTTGATTGCCGCGTAGGTGAAGCCGTTCTCGAGCGCGTAAGCCTGCTCGACGTAGCCGATCGCGCCCTGGGTCTGCTTGATCGCGGCGGCGACGCCGGAGTTCTTGGCTGCGCCGGTGCCGGTGGGCCACTTGACGGTCTTGTCGGCCCCGACCTGCGACTTCCAGGTCGAGCTGACGTCGGACAGGAACGTGGTGAAGCCCTTGGTCGTGCCCGACGAGTCCGAGCGGTGGACGACCGTGATCGAGCTGCTGGGCAGGCTCATACCTGGGTTCAGCGCCTTGATCGCCGGATCGTTCCAGGACTTGATCTTGCCCAGGAAGATGTTCGACAGGGTCGGGCCGTCGAGCTTCAGTCCGCTCTTGACCCCGGGCAGGTTGTAGGACGCGGTGATGGCCCCGAAGGCGACCGGGAACTGGAGCGCCGGGCCCTTCATCTTCGCGGTGTCACTCGACTTCAGCGCTGGATCGCTGCCGGCGAACTGGACCGTCGCGGTCTGCAGGTCCGCGATACCGGCACCAGATCCGACCGGGTTGAAGTTCACGGTCAGCCCCTGGCTCTTCAACGTCGACCCCCACTGCTGATAGATCGGCGCGGCCAACGTCGAGCCGGCACCGTTGAGCGTCGCCGACCCTCCGCCGCCCCCGCTGCTCGACCCCCCGCTCGCGGGCGCCGGGGCCCCGGAGCTCGAGCTGCTGCTGCTGCTCGAACCGCAGGCGGCGATCCCGAGCGAGGCAACCAGCAGCGCGGCGACGGCGCTGATTCGACTTGTACGCACTTTTGTCTCCTTGTTCATTTTGGATACCGGCAGAGTCTCGGCCTCAGCGCCGGCGAGGGTGTTAACCGGTTGTGAACCGCTCGTTGCCGTGCCGTGTTCGCTGCGTCCGCTCTGCCGCCATCCGGTAGCCGAACCCGAAGTGGGTGTGGATGAAGCTCCAGTCCGGCAGGGCGGCCTCGAGCTTCACCCGCAGCTTGCGGACGTAGACGTCGACCGAGCGATCGCCGGTCCGCATCTCACGGCCCCACACCAGTGAAAACAGCTCCTCGCGCGCCATGATTCGATCCG
Source organism: Solirubrobacteraceae bacterium (assembly GCA_036497115.1). GTDB lineage: Bacteria > Actinomycetota > Thermoleophilia > Solirubrobacterales > Solirubrobacteraceae > Palsa-465. The sequence goes on along the minus strand of DASXJY010000050.1, from coordinate 13,502 downwards.
CCCGGCGCGCCAGCTCCGTCAACAGGCGAAGCTCTCGAATCGAGAGCATCAACGCTCGGTCAGCCGCCCGCGCCAGGTGCTCGTCGGGGAGAATCTCCAGCGGGCCGACTCGAAGCACCTCGGAGCGTGTGTGGGCCGCCAGCGGCATCGTTGCATCCATCCTGCTCCGGCGGCGGGTGGCTGGCGTTATCGAATGGTGACGGAGATGTGAACGGGCCGTGAACGCCGGCCGTCACCGCCCCGCCGGAACCGCCCCGCAGCCGTGGTCAGCGGGCGAACGCGGTGTCGAGCTCGGCCGGACCGGGATCGGTCACCAGCTCGAGCTCGGGCTCGCCGGCGTCCTCAGGCTCCGGCGTGAAGCGATAGCCGACCCCAAAGTGCGTGTGGATGTAGCTCCAGCGCGGCGATGCCGACCGGAGCTTCTGGCGCAGCTTGCGCACGAACACGTCCACCGACCGGTCTCCGTGGGCCATCGCGTAGCCCCAGACCCGCTCGTAGATCTCCTCCCGCCGCAGGACCCGGTCAGAGCCGCTGAGCAGGTGAAGGATCTCGAACTCCCGCGCCGTGAGCTCCAGGCTCATGTCGTTGGCGTAGGCCTGGTACAGGTCCGGGCGAACGGTTATCTCGCCGAACATCGCCGCCGCCTCCAGCGCCGGCATCTCCGCACGGCGGTGGCGGCGTACTGCCGCCTCCACGACGCAGATCAGCTCCTCGGCGTGACAGGGCTTGGTGACCCAGGCATCGGCGCCGAGGCGCAGTCCCCGCACCCGTTGTGCCACCGAGGAGGGGCCGGTGCATACGACCACCGCCAGGCCGGGCAGCCGCGAGCAAACTCGTTCCAGGTACTCCCACCCGGCCGGTCCCATGACGGCAAGGTCGACCAGCAGCGCGTTGAGGCGCATTGCCACGAGCGCATCGACGGTCGCCGGAGCGGTAAGTGACCGGTATTCACAGCCCAATGCGTCGAGCCGGTTCGACAACACCAGCATGAATCCCGGATCGCGATCCAGCACGGCCAGCCTGAGCCGGTTGCCGGCGCGCTGCGCGGCGGGGGCGCCTCCAACCACCGCCTCGCTTCCCTCGGGCGTCATGCTCGCCACTTTAGTGCACGGCCCAGGCGACCACCCACGGCGCGACAACCTGATCACAAGATCTTTACGCGCTACTAGCGGCGATAATTCACCGCGTCCCTCCGCCCTCGCGGACGAGGGGCACGCCGGCCGCGGACACCCTGACCCGGTCCGCGCCGGCTCGGATCCGGGGGCCGCCACGCCATGATCGCCACCTTGCCACCGACGAAATTCTGCGCCCGCGGCCGGGTCCTGGCCTCGGCGCTCGGGGTGCTGGCGCTGGCCGGTTGTGGCAGCTCGACCGCCACCCACAGCTCGACCTCCGCCCCCGCCGCCTCGACCGCCTCTCGGTCGAGCACCGCCAGCGCGGGGGCGCCGGCCGCGCCGCCGGCGGCGAGCGACGCCCTCAGCGCCGCCCAACATCCGCGCGCCGACCAGTTCCCCTCCGCCCGCGGCCGTTCGCTGCGCCAGCTCGGCCGGCTGGTCAGGTCCAGCGCTCAGTTCGGAGCCGCCACGGGAACGTTTACACCCGGCACGCGCCGTCTCGCCTTCGGGCTGAACACCAACTCCGGTCAGTTCATCTACGCCCCCACCGCCGTCTACATCTCCCGCACCCCCGCTGCCCCGGCCCGGGGCCCGTTCCTGGCTGCCGCCGATCCGATGACCGTGGCCCCGCAGTACCGCAGCAAGCAGAACGCCGGTCCCGGAGGGATCAAGGCCATCTACGCTGCCCAGCTGCCCATCCCCCGCTCGGGGACCTACACGGTGCTGGCCCTGACTCGGACTCCGCAGGGCCTGATCGGCTCTCCCGGGGAGATCGCCGTCGCGGCCTCGTCGCCGATCCCCGACGTCGGTCAGCGCGCGCCCGCCATCGCCACCGACACTCCGGCGACCGTCGGCCACAACACCGCCCTGTTGACCACCCGCCTTCCGCCCGAGCAGATGCATTCGGTGTCCTTGGACCAGGTGCTCGGCAAGCGGCCCGTGGCGCTGCTGTTCTCGACGCCGCAATTCTGCGTCTCGCGCGTCTGCGGACCGGTCACCGATGTCGCCGTCCAGCTTCAGCACCAGTTCGGCGACCGGATCGACTTCATCCACCAGGAGGTCTACCTCGACAACCAGCCCAGCAAGGGGTTGCGCCCGCAGCTCAAGGCGTTTCATCTGCGCACCGAGCCGTGGCTGTTCGTGATCAACCGGCGGGGCGTGATCGTGGCCCGGCTGGAGGGTGCGTTCGGCAGCACCGAGCTCACCCAGGCCGTGAGGGCGGCGCTGCGATGAGACCGGGCCGGCTAATCCTGTTGGCCCTGGGCGCTGTGGCCGTCGCCGTGGCCCTGGCCGGCTGCGGATCGAGCTCTCAGGGCGCCGTGACCGGGCCCACCGTCCAGCCGGCGCGGGTCTATGCCCTGGCCCACTTCGCCCCCACGGCCACCGTCGCCCCCGGCCACCCGGTGACGATGACATTCACGGTCCAGCTCCCGGACGGCAAGCCCCTGACCAGCTACAAGACCGGGCCGGGCCCGCACACCGGCGTGCACCTGATCATCGTCCGCGACGATCTCGCCTACATCATCCACGACCATCCGCCGGTCGGTCCCGGCGGCGTGCTCAAGCAGACGGTGACCTTCCCCGCCCCCGGTCGCTACCGCGTCCTGGTCGACGTCTACCCCGACATCCCGGGCGGCCAGCCGAACTTTCAGCTCTTCAAGACGGTCCGCGTCGCCGGGGCCTATCGCCCCCGCGCGTTGCCCCCCTTCAAGCCCGATCAGGTCATCGACGGCTACCACTTCGAGGTCCAGGGCCACCCCCGCATACACGCCATTCAGGCCCAGTTCGTGCAGGTGAAGGTCACCGATCCGCAGGGACGCCCGGTCAAATTCACCCCCTGGTTCGGCGCCCTGGCCCACGCGATCTTCTTCCACGCCGGATCGCTTGACTACTTTCACACCCACGTGTGCGCACCGGATGCGCCCAACTGCGGCAGTCTGCCCGGGGTTCCGGCCAGTCGCGTCAGCGGCCACGTCACCGCGCCCGGCCGGCTGACTCTGGGCGTGCTGCTCCCGGTCGGCGGAAGCTGGCGCCTGTTTGTGCAGATGAGGCAGCACGGCCGGGTCCTCACCGCCCCCTTCACCTTACGAGTCTCTTAGCCCTCATCGCTATTCTGCCGGGTCGCGGCCACCGGGACACGAAGATCGGCCGCTTGACCTCACGCCCTCGAAATGGCCTCACGTAAAGAGCAAAAGGAACAAGCACGCGCCCGGCGATTGGCCGAGGAGCGCGCCCGGACCGAGAAGGCCCAGCGCGAACGGCGCCTGCGGATGATCGGCGGGGTGGTCCTCGCCGCGATCGCCGTGGTCGTCGTGGCGATCGTCGTCTCCAGCGGGGGCGGCAGCAAGGCCAACGGCCTGCAGAAGGGCACCGCCGCCAACAAGACCGCGACCTCGGTTCAGAACCTGCTCGCCGGCATCCCCCAGTCCGGCGCGCGCCTCGGTAACCCCAAGGCGCCGGTGACGATGACCTACTACGGCGATCTCCAGTGTCCGGTCTGCCGGGACTTCACCGTCAAAGGCGGCTTCCCCCAGCTCGTCAGCAAGGATGTCCGCTCCGGCAAGGTCCAGGTGATCTATCGCGCGTTTCAGACCGCCACCCAGGATCCGGCGGTGTTCAAGACCCAGCAGGTGGCGGCGCTGGCCGCCGGCCAGCAGCAGCACTTCTGGAACTTCGCCGAACTCTTCTACCACGAGCAGGGCGCCGAGGGGTCAAACTACGTCAACGAGTCCTACCTGTCGGGACTGGCCAAGCAGATCGGCGAACTCAACCTGAGCAAGTGGCAAACCGACCGCAACAACCAAGCGCTGGCGAATCAGGTCGCCGGCGACGAGCAGACGGGAAGCGCGGCGGGAGTGAACGGCACCCCGACGCTCGTCTTCCAGGGGCCGAAGGGCAAGACGGCGGCGGCGTCGGCGAGCGTTCCCGACTACTCCCAGCTCCAGCAGGCGATCAAGCAGGTCGCATGACCGCGGTCGCCGGCCAGACGGTTCGCCGGGCCGCCAACACCGATCGCCGGCTGCGGATCGCGATCCTCGTTCTGTCGCTGATCGGGATCGGGATCGCCGGCTATCTGACCTACGTCCACTACGAGGGGCTCAAGGTCCTGTGTCTCTCCAGTGGCGGCTGCGAGACGGTGCAGGCTTCAAGCTACGCCAAGCTCGACGGGATCCCGGTCGCGGTGCTCGGCCTGCTGGGCTACGTCGGCATCCTCGGATCGCTGGTCGTGCGGGGTGAACTGGGTCGGATCGCCGGCTTCGGGATCGCGCTGATCGGCTTTGGCTTCAGCATGTATCTGACCTACCGCGAGCTGTTCACGATCAAGGCCATCTGCCAGTGGTGCGTGTCGAGCGCAGTGCTGATGACGATTCTGTTCGTGCTGACGGCCATCCGGGTATTGCGAGAGGATCCGGCCCTCGCCTGAGCCGGGCGCCCTCCGGGCCCCGCGCAAACCCTCACGTCGGCCGGCCTGAGCCGTCCGCCGGACACCCCATCATGCAACCGTGAGCTGGCGATCGACCCGCGCCTCGGGCCAACCGACCCAGAGCCAGCGTCAGGTCGCCGTGGTCGACCTCGGCTCCAACTCCTGGCGCCTGGTCGTGTTCAGCTACGCGCCCGGGGAGTGGTGGAAGCGCACCGACGAGCTGTATGAGACGGTGCGGATCGGCGCCGGCCTTGGTGCCTCGGGCAAGCTCAGCGACGAGGCGATGCACCGCGGTCTGGAGACGCTGGGCGTATTCGCACGGTTCTGCCGCGCCAACCAGATCTCGCCTGAGGACGTTCACGTCGTTGCCACCAGTGCCATCCGCGACGCCGCCAACGGGGAGCGCTTCCTGGCCGCCGCCGAGGACGCCGTCGGCCTGCGGATCGAGATCCTCTCGGCCGGGGATGAGGCCCGCTTCGGCTACGTGGCCGCGGTCAATACCACCACGCTCACCGATGGCGTCGTGCTGGACCTCGGCGGTGGCAGCCTGCAGCTGATCCACGTCGCCGACCGCCACGCGCGGGAGATGGTCTCGTTCCCCCTGGGCGCCGTGCGGATGACCGAGCAGTTCCTCCCCGAGGCCGGCCCGCCGAAGAAGAAGGAGCTCAATCGGCTGCGCACCCACGTCCGCAAGACGCTGCGCGAGCTTGACTGGCTTCAGTCCTCGGGGACGCGCCTGGTGGGAATCGGCGGCGCGGTGCGCAACCTGGCCGCCGCCGCCCAGGAGGCCGCCGATGGCTCCATCGACCTCGGCGTCCAGGGTTACCTGATCACCCCGCGGGTGCTCGGCGGCCTCGTCGCACAGCTCGCCTCCCTATCCGGCGACGAGCGCGGCTCGGTGCCCGGGATCAAGCCCGGCCGCGGTGACATCATCCTGGCCGCCGCGGTGGTGCTCGAGACGGTGGTGGAGCTGGGCCACTTCGATGGCATCGAGGCGACCGAGGCCGGGCTGCGCGAGGGGGTCTTCCTCGCCCGCACGCTGCTGGCCGGTTTCGAGCCACTGCTCCCCGACGTGCGCGGCGCCGCGGTTCGCAACCTGGCCACCCAGTACGAGTCAGACATGGACCACGTCGAGCACGTGGCCAAGCTCTCGCTGCAGATGTACGACTCACTGGTCGCCGGAGGGCTGTTCGCTCAACAGGACGGAGAGCGCGAGCTGCTGTGGGCCGCCTCGATGCTGCACGACGTCGGGATGACGATCTCCTATGACGACCACCACAAGCACTCCCGGTACCTGATCGAGAGCGCCGAGCTGCCCGGATTTGACCCTCGGGAGCGGGCCCTGATCGCCCAGATGAGCCGCTATCACCGCAAGGGCATTCCCAAGCTGGGCGAGGTGGCCGGTGTGGCCCGTCCCGGCGACGAGGCAGTGCTCGACCGCTGCTCGGTCATCCTGCGGCTCGCCGAGCACCTGGAGCGCGGTCGCGACCAGTCGGTGTCCGAGGCCCGGCTGCGCGCCAACGGCCACGGCGTCGATCTGCACCTGGAGGCCGACGGGGACCTGACCCTGCAGCGCTGGAGCGTGGAGCGCTACGGCGACGGTGACGCCTTCAAGCGGGTGTTCGGGCGGCGGCTGTTGATCGGGTAACTCGCTCCGCAATTGGGAGTATCTTGCTGCTCCATGAGGAGATGGGCTGGGAGCGCCTTGGCGGCGGCAACCGCGGTGCTGGCCTGTGGTGCGCTGGCCCCGCCCCCGGCGTCGGCGGCGATCAGTTCGATCCTGGGCTCGGACACGGTCAGCGGCACAGCGATCGCCTGCACGTCGCAGTCCGACGGGGTTCGCGTCTGCAAGGGCGACTACGGCACCGGCCCCGACACGCGCCTGAAGAGCTTTGACGGCACTCCGCTGGCCCTTTACGTGATCCTCCCGCCCGCGCCGGCCTCCGGCAGCGACGGCAACTACCCCCTCGTGGTGCAGAGCCACGGCTGGGGAAATCAGGCCTCGGGTCCCGGCAACACCGAGTACTACGGGCCGACCGGAGACCAGTGGGCCAAAGACGGCTACGCGGTGCTCGAGCTCACCGCCCGTGGCTTCGGAGACTCCTGCGGCTCTGCGGCCTCGCGGCTGGCCGACCCCTCCGGATGCCTGAACGGCTACATCCGGCTCGACGATGACCGCTACGAGGTCCGCGACGCCCAGTACGCGATCGGCTTGCTCGTCGGTGCGGGAATCGCCAACGGCCAGCGGATCGGCGTCACCGGCGAGTCCTACGGCGGCGGCACCTCGCTGCAGCTGGCCACGCTCAAAGACCGCGTGATGAATGCCGACGGCAGCCTCAGCCCGTGGGTCAGTCCCACCGGGCGGCCGCTGCACATCGCCGCCGCCGCCCCGGTCATCCCCTGGAGCGACCTGGTCTACTCACTGGTTCCCAACGGCCGCACGCTCGACTCCCAGGTCACGCCGCCGACCGCTGACCTGTCGCCGATCGGGGTCATGAAGCAGTCGTTCGTATCGGCCCTCTACGCGCTGGGCACCGCCAGTGGGTACTACTCCCCGCCGCAGAGCAATCCCGAGGCCGACTTGACGACCTGGTTCGGGGCGCTGAACGCAGGCGAGCCCTACGACGGTAACTCCGAGGATCAGTCGATCGTGAGCACGATCGCCCGCTACCACTCGGCCTACTACCTGCTCGACGGCGCCTACGGCACCGCGACCGAGGCTCCCGCTCCGCTGCTGATCGCCAACGGCTTCACCGACGATCTGTTTCCCGTCGATGAGGCAATCCGGTACTACAACCTGGAGCGGTCGCTGTACCCGAGCGACCGCGTCTCCCTGTTTGACTTCGACGGCGGCCACATGCGGGGACAGAACAAGGCCGGTGAGCTGGCCGTGCTGGCGGCCCAGATCCAGGGCTTCTTCGACCACTACGTCAAGGGCGCCGGCGCCGCTGGAGCCCCGCAGGCCACCGCGATGACGCAGACCTGCCCCGCCAGCGCGCCGGCCGGTGGACCCTTCACCGCCTCCACCTGGGCCGGGCTGCACCCCGGCGAGGTCGACTACGGCGCTCCGGCGGCCCAGACGATCAGCTCCGGTGCCGGCAATTCCACCATCTCCGCCGCCATCGATCCGATCAGCGGCGAGGGCGCGTGCGCCTCGGTCAGCGCCAGCGATCAGGGAGCCGGCGTCGCGACCTACCGCCTCGCTCCCGCCACCGGCGGCGGCTACACGCTGCTGGGGGCGCCCACGGTGACGGCGAATCTCGCCGTCACCGGGACGTTCCCGATCATCGCCGAGCGCCTCTGGGACGTGAATCCGAGCTCCAACACCGAGACGCTGGTCGCCCGCGGCGTCTACCGGGTCAGCGGCAGCGGACCCGTGGCCTTCCAGCTGCATCCCGGCGCCTGGCACTTTGCCGCCGGCCACGTGGCCAAGCTCGAGCTGCTCGGCCAGGACTCGCCCTACGTCCGCACCTCAAACGGCGCCTTCTCGATCTCGGTCTCGGACCTCCAGCTCCAGCTCCCCGTCCACGAGACTCCCGGCACCAGCGGGGCCCCCGGCGGCATCCACAGGCCCCGCCGGCCCCGCCGGCCATCGGGCCGGGGATCTTCACGGCGCTGCATCGCCTGGCCGGGGTCGCGGCTCTTCAAGCGCCGGGTCCGGGTCTCACACCGGGGCTTGGTGGTCTTCGGCACCGCGTCCGAGCGCCCCTGCCGGAACGCCCCCGCGGCCAGCCGACGCAAGGAGCACGTCAAGCACGTCTGGGTGGCGGTCTACCGGGGCGTCGGCCACGGCCGCTGTCGCTTCCTGCGCCCCAGCGGGCGGCTGACCCGCAGGCGCGCCTGCTTCAAGCATCCGGTCGAGTTCAGGGCCAGCGGAACCGGGCGCTGGCACCTTCGGCGCCGGCTGCACCTGGCCGCCGGGCGCTACGTGATCCGCGCCGACGCGGTTGACGGCTTTCGCCGCCATCAGCGCCGGCGCGCGGTCTCCACGTTCCGGAGCCGGCTGCGCTGACCGGCGACCGGTTGACCGGATCCTTACGGCGGATTGTTGCTGTCGTGAGCCGCAGCAGCGTTAGAGTGAAGGGATGCTCTGGCTGCTTCGCCACGCCGAGGCCGCGGACGGCTTTCCCGACGACGATCGTCCGCTGACCGAGCGCGGAGTCCGTCAGGCCGAGGCCGCCGGCCGCGCCCTCGAGCGACTCGGCATCAACCTCGATACCTGTCTGACCAGCCCCAAGCTCCGCGCGCTTCAGACCGCCGAGCTGGCCTGTGCGCCGCTGGGCGTCGAGGTGACCGTAGAACGGCGCCTTTCCGGCGAACCCTTCGATGCCCAGGACCTCGTGGCCGGGCTCGGCGAGGTGCTCCTGGTCGGGCACGATCCCTCCTTCTCCCTCACCCTCCACACGCTCACCGGAGCCCAGTCGCGGATGCGCAAGGGCGGGGTGGCCGGGATCGCCAAGGGGGAGCTCGTAACCCTGCTGCGGCCGACCGAGATCAACGCGATCGCCACCGCGGGAGAGAGGGTGGGATGAGCGAGCCGGCGATGGAAGCCAGTTCAGCCCAGGCCCCCGCCACCTCGGCCGCGCCCGCGCAGGCCGCCTCGATCGCCGTCGCACAGGCCTCGCCCCGGGACCTTCGGGATCCCTCCCTGTACACCAACCGCGAGCTTTCCTGGCTTGACTTCAACGACCGCGTCCTGCAACTGGCCGAGGACGAATCGCTTCCGCTGATCGAGCGGGTCAAGTTCATGGCCATCTTCGTGACCAACCTCGACGAGTTCTTCATGGTCCGCGTCGCCGGCGTCCACGACCAGGTCGACGCCCGGATCGACGCCCGGGGGCCCGATGGCCTGGCCCCCACCCAGGTGCTGTCGCGGATCGCCAAGCAGGTGCGCAGCCTCGACCACCGCCACTCGCGCCAGTTCTCCGACGTGATCCTGCCCGGCCTGGCCGAGCACGGCATCCGGATCGTCAACACCGAGGCCTCGGGGGCTGCGCCGGAGGAGATCGCGCGCCACTTCCGCGAGCAGATCTTCCCCGTCCTCACCCCGCTCGCGGTCGGCCCGGGGCGCCCCTTCCCCTACATCTCAAATCTCTCTCTGAGCCTGATCGTTCGACTGCGCGACCCTGACCTCGACCACGAGGCGTTCGCCCGGGTCAAGGTTCCCAAGGAGGTTCTCCCGCGGTTCGTCGAGATCGGCACCGACACCTTCATCCCCCTGGAGGACGTCATCGCCCGCCACCTCGACTCGCTGTTTCCCGGGATGGACATCCTCAGCTACGACCTGTTCCGGGTCACCCGCGACGCCGACTTCGAGGTCTCCGACGAGGCCGATGACCTGTTGCGCGCGGTCGAGGACGAGCTGCGCCGCCGGCGCTTCGGCGAGGTCGTGCGCCTCGAGGTGGGAGCCGGCATGGAGCCGGCGCTGCGGACCCGGCTGATCGAATGGCTGGGCGTCGAGGAGGTGCAGGTCTACGACGTAGAGGGTCTGCTCGACATGGGCGATCTGTGGCAGATCGCCTCGATCGAAGGACACTCCGATCTGCGCTGGCAGAACTGGACGCCGGTGCCGCAGACCGGCCTCGGCGCCACCACCGGGGACGCCGACGTCCAGCCTGACGTGTTCCGAGCCATTCGCGGCGGCGACGTGCTGGTCCACTACCCGTACCAGTCGTTCACCTCCAGCGTCGAGCGGTTCGTCAAGCAGGCGGTCGACGATCCCAACGTGCTCGCCATCAAAATGACCGTGTACCGCACCTCTGACGACTCCGCGCTTGTCCCGTCGCTGATCGAGGCGGCCGAGAAGGGCAAGCAGGCGGTGTGCCTGGTCGAGCTCAAGGCCCGCTTCGACGAGCGCCAGAACATCCACTGGTCGCGAGCCCTGGAGGAGGTCGGCGCCCACGTCGTGCACGGGATCCCGGGGCTGAAGACCCACGCCAAGGCGATCCTCATCGTGCGGCGAGAGGGCGGCAGCGTGCGCCACTACGTGATGATCGGGACCGGCAACTTCCACGCCAAGAACGCCCGCCTCTACGAGGACTTCGGCCTGTTCACCGCCGACGCCGAGATCGGCGAGGAGGTGGCCAACCTGTTCAACACGCTGACCGGCTACGGCCATCCCCAGCCCCAGCAGAAGGTGCTCGTCGCCCCCACCTGGCTGCGCGAGCCGCTGATCCGCGAGATCGAGCGCACCTCCGAGGCCCACCAGGCCGGCCAGGACGCTCGGATCGTGATGAAGATGAACTCGCTCGTCGACCGCCAGATCATCGAAGCCCTCTACAAGGCCTCACAGACCGGCGTGCCGATCCAGCTCAACGTGCGCGGCATCTGCTGCCTGATTCCCGGCCTGCCCGGGATCAGCGAGTCGATCGAGGTCGTGTCGGTGGTGGGCCGGTTCCTCGAGCACTCGCGGATCTACTCCTTTCACCGCGGCGAGGAGGACATCTACTACATCGGCTCCGCCGATCTGATGCCCCGGAACCTCGACACGCGGGTCGAGCTGCTGGTCCCGATCGAGCAGCCCGAGCTCCAGCACGAGCTCGACGACACGCTGCAGCGGTGCCTCGCCGATGACACCTACGCCTGGACGCTCGCCGCCGACGGGTCTTGGACGCGGCGGGACGGACGCACGCGCAGCGTTCACGCCGAGCTGATGGAGCGGACCCTGGCCTGGGCCGCCGCCAGCGCCGCCGGCTGACCGGCGGTGCACAGCAGCCTCCTCCTCGTGATCGTGGTCGTCGCCGCCCTGGCGTTCGACTTCACCAACGGATTTCACGACACCGCCAACGTGGTGGCGTCGACGATCTCCACCCGGGCGCTCTCGCCGCGAACCGCCATCGCCCTGGCCTCGCTGCTGAACTTCGCCGGCGCCTTCATCTCGTTGAAGGTGGCGGCGACGATCGCCACCGGGATCATCGACGCCCAGCAGGTGACCGAGACGATCGCCTTTGCCGGACTGGTCGGAGCGATCGCCTGGAACCTGATCACCTGGGCCTACGCGCTCCCGTCCAGCTCGTCTCACGCGCTGATCGGTGGGGTGATCGGCGCGATGCTGGCCGCGGTCGGCGGGTCCGGGGTCAACGGCAACGGCGTCCTCACCAAGGTCGTACTGCCGGCCCTCGTGGCCCCGGTGGTCGCGTTCCTGGCCGCCGGGCTGCTGATCGTCGTGCTCTACTGGGTCTTCGGCCGCCGGCGCCCCGGCGCCGTGAGCCGGGGCTTCCGAATCGGCCAGGTCTTCTCGAGCTCGCTGCTGGCCCTCTCGCACGGCACCAACGACGCCCAGAAGACGATGGGCGTCATCACCCTGGCGCTCGTCGCCCACGGCTCCCTGAGCGCTCAGAACACGACGGTTCCCGCGTGGGTGGTGATCTGCTCGGCGACCGCCATCTCGCTCGGCACCTACGCCGGCGGCTGGCGGATCATCCGCACCGTCGGCAGCCGGATCATCCGCATGGACGCCGCCCAGGGCTTTGCCGCCCAGAGCGCCGGGGCCGCGGTGATCCTGGTCTCCTCCCACCTGGGCTATCCGCTCTCCTCCACCCACGTGATTTCCGGTGGCGTGATGGGCGCCGGAGCGGCCAAGAAGCTCTCGGCGGTCCGCTGGGGAGTGGCCGGCAGCATCGCCGTGGCCTGGGTCGTGACCCTGCCCGCGGCCGGGTTGTTCGGCGCCGCCGCCTACGAGCTGGCGACGTTGTTCGGCGACGGCGTGCTGGGCCCGCTGCTGATCACGGTGGTGGCGGCTGGGTGGCTGGCCACCGTCCTGGCCTCGCGCCGGCGGAGGCTGGAGACAGCGGCCGCAGGGCCTTGATCCGATGCGTTTTGCGGTTAACGGTTTGCGGCCCCCGCCCCACTGGGAGACGGAGGCCGCGGTCACCGGAGGATGCGTCCTGGGTTCAGCCCCCGTTTGGCGTCGATGCCGGGCGGGTGCCGAGCTTTACCTTGATGTTCTGCGTCTGCCCGTTGCGCTTGATGGTCATGGTGACCGTCTGGCCCGGGCCGTACTTGTCGACCGTGGCGATGAACTGATCGGTCGTGCTGACGGTCTTGCCGCCGATCGCAGTGATCAGGTCATGCGCCTGCAGACCGGCCGTGGCACCGGGTGAGCCGGGCTGCACCGACGCGATCTCCGCGCCGCCCGACGAGGTGCTGGACAGCTCCACGCCCACGTAGGCGTGCTTGATCGTGTGTCCGCCGATGATCTGGGTGGCGATCTGGGCCAGGGTGTTGGAGGGGATCGCGAAGCCCACTCCGGAGCTCGAACCCTCGCCGCCCGGAGTCTGGTTGTTGGTCTCGATCTGATCGTTGAGACCCAGCACGTGAGCGTTGGCGTCGAGCAGCGGCCCGCCCGAGTTGCCGGGGTTGATCGCCGCATCGGTCTGGATCGCGTTCGGGATCGTGTAGTTGTTGGGCGCGGTGATGCTCCGGCCGGTCTGGCTCACGATCCCCGTCGTGGTCGTCTCGGGCAGGCTGAACGGGCTCCCGATCGCCACCACCGGGTCGCCGACCTGGGCGCCGGCTGAGTTGGCCAGCGGGATCGGATGCAGCTCCGAGCTCGGAGCGTCGACCCGGATCACCCCGACGTCGGTCGACGGGTCGGTGCCCAGCACCTTGGCCGAGTAGCTCTTGCCGTCCTGGAAGTTGACCTTCACCGAGGTGGCGCCATTGACGACGTGCTGGTCGGTGAGGATGTCGCCCTTGGTGTCGTAGACGACGCCGGCGCCTTCGCCCTGCGTCTGCTGCGACCCGCTGCCGCCACCGCCGAACAGCCCGGTCGACGGGCCCTGGCCCTGCGAGGTGACGACGATGTCGACCACGCCGGGGCTGGCCGACTTGTAAATCTGATTGATGGTCATGCCCTTGCCGTTGTTGAACGAGGCGGGGACGGCGGCCTGCTGGGCGGGTGTCGTCGTGGTGACGGTCACCGTCTTGGACGAGCTTCCGCCGCTGGCGATGACCACCGCGAT
>DASXJY010000049.1:0-2365 GCA_036497115.1 Solirubrobacteraceae bacterium | reverse complement strand
GAGAAGATCGCCGGCACCGTGCACCTGGCGCTGGGCCGTTCGTATCCGGAGACCGGCGCCACCAACAAGTCGGCGATCCACTGGGACCTGATCTGCGACCTGCGCGACGGCGGGCGGATCAGCGCCGACGGCGAGACGGTCATCGACGGCGGGATGGTCGTGGGGTGATCAACGCCCTCGGGGGGCGGGACCCGCGCGGCGCTCTGGCGGCGATGCTGATGGCCATCCCCGCCGATGTCCGCAACGAGATCGGGCAGCGGGCGATTCGCAATCTCGCCAATCCCACTCTCACCTGGCACGGCGTCGAGGACCCGGAGCTTCAGGGGCGGCGCCTGCTGCGGATCGGCGACTGCAGCTGGCAGGTCATAGACCGAGGCCACACCTTCGGCCGACCGGGCTACCCGGCCATGGTCGCCGATCGGCTGCGCTCGATGGGGGTCGCGATGGCCTTCGACGACTGCTACGCGGGCACCTCGAGCCAGATCTCGATCGAGATGCTCGAGCGCGTGGCGCCGGAGCGTCCGGACGCGATCATCGTCCAGATGGGGGTACTGCACGGCCTGCTCGAGCTGCTCGCGCTCTGGGACGCCGGTCTGGTGACGGTGCGCGCAGCGGCCAATCGCCGGCTGGGAGTGCTCGGCGGGCCGCTTCACCGCCGGCTCACCGCCCCGCTGTTGCGCCGCTACGGCCGGCCCTGCATGGCCCCCGTATCGGCCGAGCAGGTCGCGTCCGAGCTCGACGCGCTGTTTGCCTGGATCGATGCGCGCCATCCCGGTGTTCCCCGCGCGGTGCTGCCGCCGCACGGTCTGATCCAGTCCGGGTGGGCCGATCCAGTGACGGTGCAGGAGGCCACCGACTGCTACCTCGACAGCGCGGTGCGACATGGCGCAGACATCCTCGACTACCGGGAAAGGCTGCGCGAACGCGCCGCGGGGCGCGAGCGACGGTTCTACGGCGCCAACGGATACGACTTGCGGGCGCCGGGACATGAGGTGATCGCCGACATGCTGTTGACGTGGCTGTCGGCGCAGTGGGGCCTTGACCGGCCCCGGCCTGACTCACCGAGCCTTAACGAGTCGGCGGAGGCGGTTCAGTAGGTTCTCAGCCGATGCGCCGAACGAAGATCGTGGCCACGATCGGTCCTGCCTCGCGCGACCCCGACACCCTGGTGCGGATGGTGCAGGCGGGACTGGACGTGGCTCGCCTGAATTTCTCCCACGGAGATCGCGACCTGCACGCGGAGAACGCCTCCCGGGTGCGCGCCGCTTCGGCCAAGACCGGACGGCAGGTGGCGATCCTGCAAGACCTGCCCGGTCCCAAGCTCCGGATCGGCGCGCTGCGGGACGGGATCGCCGAGCTCAAGCCCGGCGAGAAGCTGATGCTGGCCTGCGGGACGGCCGACCTCGGCGACGGAGAGTGCATGTCGGTGAGCTGGGCCGGACTGGCCGAGGCGGTCGACCCCGAGGACGTCATCTACCTGGCTGACGGCGCCATCCGGCTGCGCGTGGAGAGGGTGCGCCTGGCCGAGTGCGAGATCGACACCGTGGTCGAGATCGGCGGTACGGTCGCCTCGCGCCAGGGCCTGAACATCCCCGGGTCCACCCGGGGGCTGGCCGCGGTTCCCGAGGAGGACCTCGACATGCTCCGCTTCGGGGAGTCGATCGGCGTCGACGTCG
Source organism: Solirubrobacteraceae bacterium (assembly GCA_036497115.1). GTDB lineage: Bacteria > Actinomycetota > Thermoleophilia > Solirubrobacterales > Solirubrobacteraceae > Palsa-465. The sequence goes on along the minus strand of DASXJY010000049.1, from coordinate 689 downwards.
TGGCGCTGTCGTTCGTCCGGACCGCCGAGGACGTCAACTACGTCCGCCGACACACGCGGCTGCCGCTGATCGCCAAGATCGAGAAGCCCCAGGCCGTTGACGCCGCCGAGGCGATCATCCGCGCCGCCGACACGGTGATGGTCGCCCGGGGCGACCTCGGGATCGAGCTGCCGATCCAGGACGTCCCGATCGTGCAAAAGCAGCTGCTGCGGATCGCTGGGCGGTTGGCCCGGCCGTCGATCACGGCCACCCAGATGCTCGACTCGATGGTCACCTCTTCGCGTCCGACCCGGGCCGAGGTCGCCGATGTCGCCAACGCGATCCTCGACGGGACCGACGCCGTGATGCTCTCCCAGGAGACGGCGATCGGCTCCTATCCCGTCGAGTCGGTGTCGATGATGGCCTCGGTGGCCGAGCGGACCGAGCGGGTGCTGCCCTATCGGGAGTGGAACGAGGACCGGGTCCGGCGCGATGCCCGCGACCCGGCCTACACGATCGCCTACAGCGCCTGCGCGGCGGCTCGCGACCTGGGCCTGTCGGCGCTGGTGGTGCCCACGCTGTCGGGAAGATCGGCGCGGTTGATCTCCGCCCACCGTCCCACCGTCCCCATCTACTGCCTGTCGCCGGGGCGCGAGACGGTACGTCGCTGCAGCTTCATGTGGGGCGTCCAGGCGGCATCGATGCGCCGC
>DASXJY010000048.1:0-20116 GCA_036497115.1 Solirubrobacteraceae bacterium | reverse complement strand
CCATAACTTCTTGTTTGAACGCCGAGCAGGGTGGTATGTGCTCGCGCCCGCTCGGCAAAGGCCTTTCGCTCGCTCTCCTTATGCTCGCTGCGTTTCGTAGCGGGCTCGTAGCCAGCTGCTTCGCGTGCCGCTCGTTTTGCCCCAGGGCGCTGCCCGCGCTTACCCGGCTGAGCCATGGTGCGGAAGTCTATCCCCGAGTGCTTGGCACCTCGCTGTGCGCGACAACGCGAGCCCGCGATCGGACCGCCTCAGCTGGGCACCCGGGTTTCGCGGGGTGTCGCGATTGGGGCCGTTGGTGCTGATTGCGGAGCGGCGGTCAACGACCGCCAACGCGACGCTTGAGACCGCCGAGACGGAGCTGCTGCCAGCGGGCCTAACGCCGCACAGCCTCCGTCGCACGTTCGCGTCGTTGCTGGTGGCGCTCGGGGAGGATCCGGTCTACACGATGCGCCAGCTTGGACATACCGATCCGACGCTCACCTGCGGATCTATGCGCAGCAGATGAGCCGCCGCGACGGTGAGCGCGACCGGTGCGGCGCTCGTGCAGGGCGCCGATTCTGGACGCAATCTGGACGGGGAGCCGATTCTGACCGGAGAGAGTCCGTTGACCGAATCGATCGACGGCCTGAATTCCCCGCACACAAAAGCGATTCGTTAGCGCGCCCGGCAGGATTTGAACCTGCGACCTTCCGCTCCGGAGGCGGACGCTCTATCCCCTGAGCTACGGGCGCGGGGATCCGCGAAGATCGCGGTCAGCTTACCGTGGAGATCGCCATCATCTCTGACACGCACATGCCGCGCGGGCCGCGCCGGCTGCCGGCGGCGTGTGTGGCGCGGCTGCGCTGCGCCGATCTGATCATCCACGCCGGGGACCTGCTCACGGTCGGAGTGCTGGAGGAGCTGCGGTCGCTGGGTGAAGTGGTGGCGGTGCACGGCAACGTCGACGACCCGGCTGTCCGGCGGCTTTTGCCCGCGTCGGCGACGGTGGTGGTGGACGGGCTGCGCTTGGCGGTGACTCACGACGCCGGACCGGCGCGGGGAAGATTGACGCGTCTGCGCAAGCGGTTTCCTGACGCCGCTGCGGTGATCTTCGGCCATTCGCACATTCCGCTGCTGGAGCGCGCGCCGGACGGATTTCAGATCCTCAATCCGGGCAGCCCGACGGAGCGCCGCCGGGCTCCCCATCACACGATGGCCATGGCCCGCCAGCAGGGCGCCGGCTTCGGCTTCGAGCTGTTGGCGCTCGACTGACAGACTCAGCTGGCGATGGAGCTCGCGATCTTCTTTGCCGGAACCGGCGGCTCGGCGCCCACGGCCCGACGCGGCCTGCCCTCGCTGCTGGTCCGGCGCGGCGGGGACCGGATCATGTTCGACTGCGGGGAGGGGACCCAGCGCCAGCTGGTGAGCTCGATCGGACTCAGCGATCTCGACGACATCTTCCTCACCCACTTCCACGCCGACCACTGGCTCGGCCTCCCCGGGATGCTCAAGACGTTTGACCTCCGCGGGCGGGAGAAGCCGCTGACCATCTACGGGCCGCCCGGCGTGCAGACCCTGCTGGCGCTGGTCCTGCGGATGGCTGGACGGGTGGGGTTCGATCTCGGGGTGGTGGAGCTGGGGGCTCGAGACGTCGTCGCGCGCGACGGGTACCGGATCGCTCCGGTCGAGGTCTCCCACCGCGGCGCGGCGTTCGGCTACGTGCTGTTCGAGGACGATCGCCCCGGTGTGTTCGATCCCGCGGCCGCGGTGCGGCTGGGGCTTGAGCCGGGACCCGAGTTCGGCCGGGTGCAGCGCGGCGAGACGATCCGCGGCGTCAGCCCGGACCAGGTCATGGGCGAGACGCGGCCGGGCCGCAAGCTGGTGCTCTCGGGCGACACCCAGCCCTGCGACTCGCTGCGGATCGCCGCCCACCGCGCCGAGCTGCTCGTCCACGAGGCCACCTTTTCCGACGAGGAGCGCGAGCGGGCCGCCGAGACCGGTCACTCCACGGCCACCCAGGCGGCGGCCCTGGCGCGGGAGGCCGAGGTCGACCTGCTGGCGCTCAACCACGTCTCGATGCGCCACCCGGTGGCGGTGCTGCGCGATGAGGCCCGCGCGCTGTTTGCCCGCACGGTGATCCCGCGTGACTTCGACTCGATCGAGATCCCGCTGGCCGAGCGCGGCGAGCCGACGCTGGTTCGCTGGGAGCCGGACGCCGCGACCCCCCGCCCGCAGCCAACGCCGGCGCGGGCCCCGAGTTGAGGCCGCGGATACCGGAGAGGTTTCACTCCGCACGCTTGGAGTACGAGCGCATCGGCCCCGATCACGTCGTCGATTTGACCGCGTTGATGCGTGACCCGCGGGTGATGAGAACGCTGTGGCCGTGGTCGCCGTCCCCCGGCGAGGAGCAGATCCGCACCAGCCTCGACGCGAAGATCAGCCATTGGGAGCATCACGGCTTCGGAATGTGGGCGCTGTTTGACCGCGCCAGCTCGGAGTTCGCGGGCCGCGGGGGGTTGCAGTACACAGACGTGCTGGGTACGCGCGCGGTGGAGGTGGGGTGGGCGATCGTGGCCGATCGCTGGGGACGGGGCCTGGCCACCGAGCTCGCCCTGACATCGGTGAAGGTCGCGTTCTCGGACCTCGGGCTGCGCGAGGTGATCGCCTTCACGCTGCCCGATAACGCCGCCTCCCGCCGGGTGATGGAGAAGTCGGGGTTCGCCTACGAGCGCGAGATCACCCACGCCGGGCTTCCGCACGTCCTCTATAGCCAGCGCCTCCCAGCATCGGCGCCAGGGCGCGACCGCCGCCCCCGCTGCTAGGCTGATCCCGTCAAGCCGCCCGCCCCTTTAACCCGGTCCTGAGAGGCCAGGAAGGAGCAGATGCAAGCCGCCACGGTCGTCCTCGACCGCGATGATATGCGCCGCACCCTGGTGCGGATCGCCCACGAGATCGTCGAGAAGAACCCCGAGGGGTCGATCGCCATCATCGGCATCCACCGGCGCGGCGCCCATCTCGCTCGCCGCCTGCACGCGCTGACCGGTGAGCTTCTCGAGCCGACCGTGCCGCTGGGCTCGGTCGACATCTCCTTCTACCGCGACGACCTGACGATCCGGCCCGCCCAGCCGATCGTCCACGCCACCCAGCTTGACTTCCCGGTCTCCGGCCGCACGATCGTGATCGTCGACGATGTCCTCTACACCGGCCGCACGGTGCGCGCGGCCATCGACGAGGTCTTCGACTACGGCCGGCCGGCCCGGGTGCAGCTCGCGGTGCTGGTCGATCGCGGCCACCGCGAGCTCCCGATCCGGCCCGACTACGTGGGAAAGAACCTCCCGACGTCCCAGGACCAGCGGGTCAACGTGCGCGTCGAGGAGGTCGACGGCCACGACGAGGTCACCATCGGCCCGGCCGGGGAGGCGGCCGTCAGAGCGGCATGAGCCCGACCATGCCCCGCCACCTGATCTCGATCGATGACCTCGACCGGGCCGGAATCGAGCGGATCCTGGACCGTGCCGAGTCGTTCGCCGAGGTCTCGGGAAGAGAGATCAAGAAGGTGCCCGCGCTCAGGGGCCGCACCGTTGTCAACCTCTTCTACGAGGCCTCCACCCGCACCAGCTCGAGTTTCGAGCTGGCCGCCAAACGACTCAGCGCCGACGTGGTGAGCATCCGCAGCGTCGGCTCGAGCGTGGACAAGGGCGAGTCGCTCAAGGACACCGTGCAGACCCTCTCGGCCTACGACCCGGCGGCGATCGTGATCCGATCCCCGCACGCCGGGGCGGCGCAGATGGTGGCCGGCTGGACCGAGGCCGCCGTGATCAACGCCGGCGATGGCAAGCACGAGCACCCGACCCAGGCCCTGCTCGACGTCTTCACCCTGCGTCGGCGGCTCGGCTCCCTCGACGACGCCAAGATCTGGATCGTCGGCGACGTCCTTCACTCGCGCGTGGCCCGCTCCAACATCCTGGCCTTCACCCGGATGGGCGCCCACGTCACGGTGTGCGGTCCGCCCACCCTGATCCCCCGGGAGATCGAGGCCCTCGGCTGTGCCTCCACGCCGAAGCTCGACGATCTCAAGCAAGCCGATGTTGTCTACGTGCTGCGGATGCAGCACGAGCGGATGAGCGAATCGTTCGTTCCCTCGCTGCGGGAGTACGCGGCCCGCTACCAGGTCAACCCCAGCCGCCTCAATCCGCGCCAGCTGGTCATGCATCCCGGGCCGGTCAACCGCGGGGTGGAGCTCTCGGCGGCGACGATCGACTCCTCGCAGGCGCTGATCGGCGACCAGGTCAAGGCCGGTGTCGCGGTGCGGATGGCGGTCCTCTATGAGCTGCTGGTCAGTGCACCCCCACTGGCGGTGGCGGCCTGATGAGCTCCTCCCGGTTGTTTCACAAGCGCGGGCCCGAGGCCGACCTGCTGATCCGCGGCGCCTACGTCCTTGACCCCCGCAGCGATCTCGACGAGCCGCGCGATGTGCTGATCCGAAACGGCCGGATCGCCGAACTCGGCGCCCCCGAGTCCCTGGCCGTCGATGATCTCGAAACGCTCGACGCCACCGGCAAGCACCTGTTCCCCGGATTCGTGGATCCCCATGTCCACCTGCGAACCCCCGGCCAGGAGTACAAGGAGGACCTCGAGACCGGAACCGCGGCGGCGGCCGCCGGTGGCTTCACCGCCGTCATCGCGATGCCCAACACGACCCCCACGGTCGACAGCGCGGCCGTGCTGGGCAGCCTGGTCGACCGGGCCCGCAGCGAGGCCGCCGTCCCGGTCGGGTTCTTGGCCTCCATCACGCGGGAGCTCGAGGGTGGCGAGCTGACCGAGATGGCCGACCTGCGAGACACCGGGGCGCTCGGCTTCACCGACGACGGCAAGCCGCTGGTGTCGGCGGGGATGCTGCGCAAGGCACTTCAGTATCAGCGGCTGTGCGGTGGGGTCGTGGCGCTGCACGAGGAGGACCCGGCTCTGTCGGGCCATGGGGTGATGCACGAGGGCGCGGTGTCGGCCCGGCTGGGCCTCACCGGGATCCCGTCGATCTCCGAGTCCACGATGGTCGCGCGCGATGGCGCGGTGGCCGGCCACGAGCATGCCCGGGTCCACTTTCAGCACCTCAGCTGCGTGGAGTCCGTGGACGCCCTGGAGGTCGCCAAGGCGGCCGGGGCGCGGGTGACCGGCGAGGTCTGCCCCCATCATCTGACCCTCACCGACGAGTACGTGCGAACGCTCGACAGCCGCTTCAAGATGAACCCGCCGCTGCGGACCGAGACAGACCGGCGAGCGCTCATCGAGGGGCTCCGCAGCGGCGTCATCGACTGCGTGGCCACCGACCACGCGCCCCACGCGCGCCACGAGAAGGAGGTTCCCTTCGAGCAGGCCCCGATGGGCACGACAGGGCTGGAGACAGCATTCGCCGCCCTGTTCACCGAGCTGGTGATGCCCGGCGAGCTCGAACTCTCGCTGATCGTCGAGCGAATGACCTCCGGCGGGGCGCTGTACGGGCTCCCGATCCCGCGGATCGCCGTCGGCGAGCTCGCCGACCTGTGCCTGATCGACCTCGAGGCCCGGTTCGAGGTCGGCGAGGACGGCTACGTGAGCCGCTCGGGGAACTGCTGCTTTCACGGCCGCACGCTGCACGGCCGAGTGCTGCTGACGGTGGCGGCCGGACAGATCGCCCACCGGCGGCCGATGCTGGTGGGGCGAGCCCCCACTCCCGCCGGGAGAAAGTAGTGGCGCCGCCCACCGCCTACGTCCTGCTCGAAGACGGGACTCGCTTTGACGGGCTGGCCTGCGGCGCCGACCGGCCGGCGGTGGGAGAGATCGTCTTCACGACCTCGATGTCGGGCTATCAGGAGGCGATGACCGATCCCAGCTACGCCGGCCAGCTGATTGCCTTCACCTATCCCCAGATCGGAAACTACGGCGTCAGTGGCGAGGCGATGGAATCAGACCGAGTCCACGCCCGGGCCGCGATCATGCGGGCCGGGGCCGATCGCGAGGACGCACCACACGCCGAGGGCGGCTGGCTGACCTGGCTGAGCGACTGCGGCGTCCCGGCGATCACCGACCTCGACACCCGCGCCCTGGTCCGCCACATCCGCGAGGCCGGGGCGATGCGCGGCGGGGTATTCCCGGTCCGCATCGGCGAGGGTGAGGCGCGAGCCCTGATCGACGCCGAGCCGGCGATGGCCGGTCGCGACCTCGCCCGGGCAGTCTCGCCCCGCCGGACCATCGTCCTGGAGCCGACCGCCACCGCAAGCGGCCCGCGGATCGCGGTGATCGACACCGGGGTCAAGGCGTCGATCGTGGCCAACCTGCGGGTCCGCGGGGTCACCGTCGAGCTTCATCCCGCCACCGCGAGCGCGGCCGAGCTGCTCGAGGGCCGGCCCGACGCGATCTTTCTCGCCAACGGCCCCGGCGACCCCGCGGCCCTGGACTACGTGGTAGCCACGGTGAGGGAGCTGGTCGGCCGGCTGCCGGTGTACGGCATCTGTTTGGGCCACCAGCTGCTGTGCCGGGCGGTCGGCCTCGAGACCTACAAGCTGCCGTTCGGCCACCATGGCGCCAACCATCCCGTCAAGGACCTGACCACCGGGCGCACCGAGATCACCAGTCAGAATCACGGCTTCGCCGTGCTGGGCCCCGATGGCGCCCGGACCATCGACCGCGACGAGGCGGTCCGTTGGCAGACCGACTTCGGGGCCGCCGAGCTGACGCACATCAACCTCTACGACCGCACCGTGGAAGGTCTGACACTGCGAGACGTCCCCGGCGCCACGGTCCAGTATCACCCCGAGGGGGGTCCCGGCCCCAACGACGCCCAGTACCTCTTCGACCGCTTCGTGAGCGAGATCGAGGCGGCCGCCTGATGGACCGCCGCCACGGCAACCACGGAGTGGGGTGACGATGCCCCGCCGCGACGACCTCCACAAGATCCTGCTGCTCGGCTCAGGCCCGATCGTCATCGGCCAGGCGGCCGAGTTTGACTACTCGGGCACGCAGGCCTGCCGGGTCCTCGTCCAGGAGGGCTACGAGGTCGTGCTGGTCAACTCCAACCCGGCCACGATCATGACCGACCCCGATGTGGCGACCACGACATACATCGAGCCGCTGTTGCCCGGACCGCTGGCCCAGGTGATCGAGCGCGAGCGGCCCGATGCGCTGCTGCCCACGCTCGGCGGTCAGACGGCGCTCAACCTGGCCAAGGCGCTGAGCGAGGACGGCACGCTGGAGCGCTTTGGCGTGGAGCTGATCGGCGCCAACTACGAGGCGATCGACCGGGCCGAGGACCGCGAGCGCTTCCGCGACACGATGACCGCCGCCGGGCTGCGGGTTCCGCGCAGCGCCATCGCCCACAGCACCGGCGACGCCCGCGACGCACTGGCCACGATCGGCCTGCCGTTCATCGTCCGCCCGGCGTTCACCCTGGGCGGCAGCGGCGGCGGGGTGGTCAGAAGCGAGGCCGACATCGAGCGGGTGGTCGGCGCGGGACTGGCCGCCTCCCCGATCGGCCAGGTCCTGATCGAGGAGTCGGTGCTGGGGTGGGGCGAGTTCGAGCTCGAGGTGATGCGCGACCACACCGACAACGTGGTCATCGTGTGTTCGATCGAGAACCTCGATCCGATGGGCGTTCACACCGGCGACAGCGTCTGCGTCGCCCCGCAGCAGACGCTCACCGACAAGCAGTATCAGTCTCTCCGTGACCAGGCGATCGCGGTGATCCGGGCCGTCGGCGTCGAGACCGGCGGCTCCAACGTGCAGTTCGCGGTCAACCGGGCCAGCGACGAGATCGTGGTCATCGAGATGAACCCGCGCGTGTCACGCTCAAGTGCCCTGGCCAGCAAGGCGACCGGCTTCCCGATCGCCAAGATCGCAGCGCGGCTGGCGGTCGGATACACGCTGCAGGAGATCCCCAACGACATCACCCAGGCCACGCCGGCGAGCTTTGAGCCGGCGATCGACTACTGCGTGATCAAGTGGCCGCGGTTCGCGTTCGAGAAGTTCCCCGGCGCCGAGGCCGGTCTCACCACCCACATGAAGTCAGTCGGCGAGGCGATGGCTCTGGGCCGCACCTTCAAGCAGGCCTTCGCCAAGGCGCTGAGGTCTCGGGAGCTCGATACCCAGCCGGTGTCGCCAGACGACGAGCAAGCCCTGCTGGCGCTGGTGGCAATCCCCGGTGCCGAGCGCTTTGACCATCTGCTGGAGGCGCTGCGGCGGGGCGCCACCGTCGAGGAGCTGCACGGCAGGACCGACATCGATCCCTGGTTCCTGCGTGAGCTGGCCGAGCTGGTCGCCGATCCGCAGGCGCCGTTCGCCGGCGAACGGACGTTCAAGGCAGTCGACACCTGCGCGGCCGAGTTCGCCGCCCGGACGCCCTACTACTACTCGGGCTGGGAGCGCCCCGGGCCGGGGCAGCCCCGACACGAGACCAGCCGCGGCGAGCGCCCCAGCGTGGTCATCCTCGGCTCGGGGCCCAACCGGATCGGGCAGGGGATCGAGTTTGACTACTGCTGCGTTCACGCCGCCGAGACAGTGCGCGAGCAGGGACGCGACGCGGTCATGGTCAACTGCAACCCGGAGACCGTCTCGACCGACTACGACACTTCGGACCGTCTCTACTTCGAGCCGCTGACCCACGAGGACGTGCTGGCGGTGTGCGAGCTGGAGTGGCCAGAGGGGGTGATCGTGCAGTTCGGCGGCCAGACTCCGCTCAAGCTCGCCGCCGGCCTGTCGGCGGCCGGGATTCCGATCCTCGGCACCGGTATCGACGCCATCGACCTGGCCGAGGACCGTTCGCGCTTCGGCGCGCTGCTGGACCGGCTCGGCTACACGGCGCCCCGTTATGCCACTGCGCGCAGCGCCGAGGAGGCGCTGGAGCGGGCGCCTGAGGTCGGCTTCCCGCTGCTTGTGAGGCCCAGCTACGTGCTCGGCGGCCGGGCGATGGAGATCGTCTACAGCGTCGCCGGCCTGCGTGACTATCTGCTGCGGGTCAGACCCGAGACTGGTCCCACCCCGCCCGCCATCTATCTCGATCGCTTCCTGGAGGACTCGATCGAGGTCGACGTGGACGCCCTGTGCGACAGCAACGGCGATGCCGAGGGCGGTGGTGACGTCTGGATCGCCGGGATCATGCAACACGTCGAGGAGGCGGGGATCCACTCCGGCGACTCGGCCTGCGTGCTTCCGCCGCACGCCCTGGGGGAGGAGATGCTGGCTCGGATCCGTGAGCAGACGATCGGGATTGCCCGGGGGCTCGGGGTGGTCGGCCTGCTCAACGTCCAGTTCGCGATCCATGGCGACGACGGACTCCACGTGATCGAGGCCAACCCGAGGGCCTCCAGAACCGTGCCGTTCGTTTCCAAGGCGATCGGCCTGCCGCTGGCCAAGCTCGCCTGCCGGATCCTGCTCGGTGAGCGGATCGCCGATCTCGGCCTGCCCGGTGAGCCGGTTAGCGGTCCGGTGTGCGTCAAGGAGGCGGTGCTCCCGTTCAACCGCTTCGCCGGCGCCGACTCGCTGCTGGGACCCGAGATGCGCTCGACCGGCGAGGTGATGGGGATCGCCGCCGACTTCCCGACCGCGTTCGCCAAGGCCCAGGCGGCGGCCGGGGCACAGCTTCCCAACCAGGGCACGGTGTTCATCACCGTGGCCGACGGCGACAAGCCCGCGGCGACTGGGATCGCCACCGCCCTGCACGATCTCGGCTTCCGGATCATCGCCACCCGGGGCACCGCTCAGGCGGTGCGGCGGATGGGTATCCCGGCCACCGAGATCAACAAGCTCGGCGAGGGCTCACCCCACGTCGTGGATTGGCTGGAGCGGGGCGCCGTCGACCTGGTCATCAACACTCCGGTGGGCACCGGGGCGCGCGCCGACGGATACGAGATCCGCTCGGCCGCGGTGGCGCGCGGGATCCCCTGCATCACCACTATGGCCGGTGCAGTCGCGGCGGCGCGGGCGATTGCCGCCGCCCGCCGCGGCGAGCCCGAGGTGATCTCCCTGCAGGAGATCCACCGCAACGGCCGCGTAACGCCGGCGCCGCGATGAGCGCCACCGCGGAGCGGGTCACCGCGCCGTTCGGCACCCGCGCGGTCCCCGTGACCAGCCGTCAGCACCACGGCCCGTACATCGTCCTGGGCTGCGCCGACACCGCCGGACCGCGGCCGGCGGCGGGGCAGTTCTACATGTTGATGACCACCCGCTGGGGAGGCGGCCAGGACGAGCGGCCGTTTCTGCCCCGGGCCTTCAGCGTCCTGCGCGCACCCGCTGCCACCAGCGAGCTGCAGTTCCTCGTCCAGGACGTGGGCCCTGGAACCAACCGGCTGGCCGAGCTCGAGCCCGGCGACGAGCTGTCGCTGCTGGGCCCGCTCGGCAACGGGTTCGCCGCCCCCCGGGAAGGGCGCCGGCCGCTGCTGGTCGGCGGGGGGGTGGGAATCGCGCCGCTGGCCATCTGGCAGGACCAACTCGAACGCGAAGCGGCGGTCGTGTTGGGCTTTCGCGACTCATACCATGCCGCCGGCGCCAGGCTGCTGCACCAAGTCCGCGTCGGCACCGAGGACGGCAGCCAGGGCCACCACGGCCTGGTCACCGAGCTGCTCGAGGACGAGCTTGACCTCGACTCCCACGTCCAGGTCTACGCCTGCGGACCGCCGGCCATGCTCGAGGCCGTCCGGCTGACCTGCGCGGTGCGCGAGATCCCGGCTCAGCTGGCGCTGGAGTCGGGGATGGCCTGCGGGTTCGGCGCCTGCTTCGGATGCGTGGTGGCGACCAAGCACGGCTACCTCAGGCTGTGCGTCGACGGCCCGGTGCTGGACGCCCGGTCGCTGGATACGGTGGTCTTCGCCGGAGGGGGCCACTGACACGGTGAGCGTTCACTTCTGTGGGATCGAGCTCGCCCACCCGATCATCAACGCCTCCGGCACGTTTGACGCGATCGCCGCGCGCCGCGCCTTCGGCGACCAGCTGGCCGAGCAGTTCCCGTTTGCCGCCTTCGTGTCAAAGACCGTCACGCTGGCCCCTCGGCAGGGCAACCCGCCGCCCCGCCTGTGGGAGCTGCCGGGCGGCCTGATGAACTCGATCGGGTTGCCCAACCGGGGGCTCGCCGGCTACCTGGTCAAGGACCTGCCCGAGCTGGCCACCCTTCCGGTGCCGCTGATCGTCAACGTGATGGGTTTCAGCCGCGACGAGGTTGCGCAGCTGGTGCGGGCGTTCGCCGAGCGTGACGAGGTCGCTGCGCTGGAGCTCAACGTGTCCTGTCCCAACGTCGAGACGGGGCTGGTGATGGGCGCGGACCCGCGCGAGGTGGCGTGGCTGCTCGAGACCGTGCGGCCGCTGACCGACAAGCCGCTGATCGTCAAGCTGACGCCGAACGCCAGCGACGTGCCGGCGGTGGCCCGGGCGGCCGAGCAGGCCGGCGCCAGCGCGCTCTCGCTGATCAACACGATTCGCGGGATGGCTCTGGATCCGCTGACCCGGGCGCCCTGGCTGGGCGGCCTGACCGGCGGCGTCTCGGGCCCCGCGGTTCGCGCCGCGGCGCTGGCCCAGGTGAGCTCGGTCTGCGAGGCGGTGCAGATCCCGGTGGTGGGGATGGGGGGCGTGGCCAGCGGCAGCCATGCCCGAGATCTGCTGGCCGTGGGCGCCGCGTTGGTCGCCGTCGGGACCGAGAGCTTCAGAAACCCCGCCGCGGGTACCCAGATCGCCGCGGAGCTGGAACTCCGGCCGCTACCAGCGGGATTCCGGAGCGAGGGAACGCCCAGTGGCGGCGCGAAACGATCGGACTTGCCCGGCCCGGGGTAAAGACCCTGCAAAACCTGCCTATTGTCGCAACCTACCTCGACAATGCTCAAGCTCAGCTTGAGGTGTAGTCGAATTGCGAAGATTTGTCTTGATCGCCCCGCCCCAAGATGTATAGTCGCCGCCCATGCCGCCGGTCAGCGAATCGTTCTCCAAACCGCTTGCCGCGCCCGAACGTTCTCTGCACCAACGGATGGAAGCGCTCCAGCGCGCCAACGACATCCGCAGCCGGCGCGCGCAGCTGAAACGTGACCTCAAGGCGGGGCGCCAGCCGATCCACGAGCTCCTGCTCAGCCCACCAGATTATCTGCAGACCGCCAAGGTCTTCGACCTGCTGCTGGCGGTGCCGAAGTACGGGCGCGTCAAGGTCAACAAGATCCTCTCGCAGTGCCGCATCTCCCCGAGCAAGACACTGGGGGGCCTCTCCGAGCGCCAGCGCGGAGAGCTCGTGGCGCTGATGCGCCGCCGCTGAGCGCGCCGCGGCTCGGTCTCCGGCAACCTCGGGCGCCGATGGCCAAAGTGATCGTGATCACCGGGCCCTCGGGAGTCGGCAAGGGCACGCTGATCCGGGGGCTGCTCGAGAAGCTTCCGAATCTCGCGCTCTCGGTCTCGGCGACCACCCGCGCCCCCCGGCCGGGCGAGCATTCCGGGGCCGACTACCACTTCATGGACCGCGACGAGTTCGAGCGCCGGGTCCGTGACAACGAGTTCGTCGAGCACGCCACCTACTCGGGCTCCAGCTACGGGACGCTGCGCTCCGAGCTCCAGGCGCGGCTGCGGGAGGGGACCCCGGTGGTGCTGGAGATCGAGCTGCAGGGCGCCCGCCAGGTCCGCGAAGCCATCCCCGATGCTCTGGCCGTGTTCATCGCGCCGCCCTCGCGCGATGCCCTGCGCGCGCGGCTGGTGGGCCGCGGGACCGATGCCCCCGACCAGATCGAGCAGCGGATGCGCACCGCCGAACGCGAGCTCGAGGCCCAGCCCGAGTTCGCCCACGTCGTCGTCAACGACCGCCTGGAGCAGGCAACCGACGAGCTGGCGCGAATCGTCAGAGCAGCCCTGGCGGAGAATCCCGGGGCGACCGCTAACCTTGCAGGCCCCGAAGAAGGAAGCCAACCGTGATCTCACCCCGTATCGACAAGCTGCTCGAGCACGTCGACTCCGACTACGCCAGCGTGGTCGTGGCCGCCAAGCGCGCGCGCCAGATCAACTCGTACTACCACAATCTGGGCGAAGGTACGTTCGACGAGTTCCCGCCGCCGATGGTCGACACACGCTCCAAGAACTACCTGACGATCGCGCTGGAGGAAGTCGCCCAGGGCAAGCTGAAGTACCACTACCGGTAATCACCGGTGCGGCGCTCTACCGGCCGGGCGACGAGCAGACGGTAGGCGACCGTGGCCAGATTGCTCCTCGGGGTGAGCGGCGGCATCGCCGCCTACAAAGCGCTCGAGACGGCAAGGCTGGCGGTCAAAGCGGGCCACGCAGTCCGCGTGGTGCAGAGCCAGACCAGCCAGCGGTTCGTCGGCGCCGCCTCGTTTGAGGCGATCACCGGCGCGCCAGTGCTGAGCGACGAATTCGAGCCCGATCCGCTGCGGGGCGCCTATCCGGGCGAGCCGGAGCCGCCGCGCATGGGGATCTCGCACCTGGCCCTCGTGGAGCGCGCCGACCTCTACCTGATCGCTCCGGCGACCGCCAACACGCTGGCCAAGCTGGCTCATGGCCACGCCGACAATCTGCTCACCGCGGCCGCCCTGGCCGCCACCTGTCCGGTCGTGGTGGCTCCGGCGATGAACAACCACATGTACGGCCACCCGGCCACCGAGGCCAATCTCGAGCTGCTCGCCGCCCGCGGGGTCACCGTGATCGCTCCGGGGGAGGGCGATCTCGCCTCCCACGGCGAGCACGGTGTCGGTCGCCTGGCCGAGCCGGCCGAGCTGCTTGAGAGCTGCGAGTCGCTGCTGCGCGCCGAGCGACCGGGCTCTGACTCGGCGCGGTGGCTGGGGGTCCGCGTGCTGGTCACCGCGGGCGGGACCCGTGAGCCGATCGACAGCGTGCGCTACATCGGCAACCGCTCCTCCGGACGGATGGGATTCGCGCTCGCCCGCCAGGCCGCCCGCCGGGGCGCCGAGGTGACGCTGGTGGCCGCCAATGTCACGGTGCCGGCGCCGCCATCGGTGAACGTGATCGAGGTTCAGACCGCCGCCGAGCTGGCCGCGGCCTGCGAGCGGGAGTTCGAGGCCTGCGACGTGCTGCTGATGGCGGCCGCGGTGGCCGACTTCCGGCCCCGGGAGCCGGCTCAGACAAAGCTCAAGAAGGACCGAGGAGCTCCGAAGCTCGAGCTCGAGCCGACCGAGGACGTGCTCGCGGCCCTGGGGGCGCGGCGGCGTGCCGCTCAGGTGCTGGTCGGCTTTGCCGCCGAGGACGGCGGCGACCCGATCGCCTACGGCCTGGGCAAGCTCGAGCGCAAGCGGCTCGACGCCGTGGTGGTGAACGACATCTCAAAACCGGGTATTGGTTTTGATGCGGACGACAACGAGGTCACGATCGTCCTTGCGGGCGGTGCTGAGCGCGTGGTCCCCAAAGCGGGGAAGGATCTTGTCGCCGACCGCGTCCTGGACGAAGTGGCGCAGTTGCGAGCAAGGAAGGAGAGCAGCGATCGAGCCGTCCGAGCAGACCCCCCTCGCATCACAAGAGTTTGAGGCGTTCGCCGCGGTCGGGCGGGCGCTGGCGGCGAACGTCACCAAGGCGGTGCAGGTCCGCCAGGAGACGCTGCGGCACCTGATCGTCGCGCTGCTGGCCGAGGGTCACGTGCTGGTGGAGGACTATCCCGGCGTCGGCAAGACCGCTCTGGCTCGGGCCCTGGCCCGTTCGATCGACTGCCAGTTTGCGCGCGTGCAGTGCACGTCGGACCTGCTGCCGGCCGACGTCGTCGGCACCAACGTCTACGACCAGCGCGAGCAGCGCTTCGAGTTCCGCCCCGGGCCGGTGTTCGCCAACGTGGTTCTGGTCGACGAGATCAACCGCGCCTCGCCCAAGACGCAGTCGGGGCTGCTCGAGTGCATGCAGGAGCGGCGCGTCACCGTCGACGTGCAGACCCACGAGCTGGCCCGGCCGTTTCTGGTCCTGGCGACGCAGAACCCGATCGAGTACGAGGGCACCTACCCACTTCCCGAGGCTCAGGTCGACCGCTTCATGGTCCGGATCTCGCTGGGCTATCCCGATCGCGCGGCGGAGACCGGGATGCTGGCCGCTCATGAGGCCGGCGACCAGGTGCTGACGCTGAGGCCGGTGGCCACGGCGGCCGAGGTGCTGGCCGCCCAGGACGCCGCCGCCCGCGTCCGGGCCGCCGCGCCGCTGCGCGACTACATCGTCAGGCTGCTGTGGCGCACGCGTGAGGACCCACGCGTCGACCTCGGTGCCAGTCCGCGGGCCGGGCTGTTGCTGCTGCGGGCGGCCAAGGCACACGCGATGCTGGCCGGCCGCGACCACGCCCTGCCCGACGACGTCCAGGCGCTGGCTGAGCCGGTGCTCGCCCACCGGCTGGTGCTGGCGCCCGAGACTCCCCGGGCGGCCGGAGGCGACGTGATCGCGGACGCCGTCTCGGCGGTCCGGGCGCTGTGATGCAGCCGCCGCGGCTGTCGGCCAGGCGAGCCGGCGCGGTGGCGATCTGGGGGGTGGTGCTGATCCTGGTGTCGTTCGTGTTTGACGCCGCTCCGCTGTTCGTGCCCGGGATCGCGTTCACGGCGCTCGGGGCGCTGGCGCCGGCCTGGGTCTGGGTCAGTGCCCGGGGGGCGTCGGCGCGGCGGATCCTCGAGGCCGAGCGGGTGATCGAGGCCGAGCCCCTGGCGGCCACGATCGAGGTCCGTCGCGGCCGGCTCGGGCTGCCCGGAGCCGAGATCTACGACCCGTTCACGACCTCCAAGCTCGAGGTCGCCGGGCCGCTCTCGCCGTTGCAGGGCGACCGCCGAGCCAGCGTGCGCGTGGTCACCCACTTTGCCCGCCGCGGCCTGCACACGCTCGAGCCTCCGTCGCTGTTCGTCCGCGATCCGTTGGAGCTGGCCCAGGTCCAGGCCACCAGCGCCGCCGCCGCCCAGAAGCTGCTGGTGCTGCCCCGGACCGAGCCGGTGCGCTGGACGGTCGCCGACCGGGGACGGCGATTCAAGCTTCCCGAGGGCGGAGCCTCCTCGGACGCCCTGGCCGCGGTCGACGTCGACGGCCTGCGTCCCTATCGGCCCGGTACACCGGCCAGCCGGATCCACTGGCCCGCGGTGGCTCGCGGAGCGGGATTGATTGAGCGCCGGCTACAGGCCGATGGCGATACTCGCCCGCTGATCGTGGTCGACGCCCGGTACTCGGCCCCGGCCGCGTCGATCGAGCTGCTCGACGCGGCGGTGCGGGCGGCGGCGTCGCTGGCCCTGGAGTTCGCCCGCAGCGGGGGGTGTGGACTGTTGCTGCCCGGCGACCAGCGGGCCACCACGATCGACCGCGAACTGGTCACCTGGCCCCCGGCCTACGCGCGGCTGGCGCTGGTCGAGGGGGGTCCGCGGGCCCCGGCCCCGGCGCTCGCCCGCTACGGCGCCCGGATCGGTCCGATGTTCTACGTGGCGCCCAAGGCCCCCGACCGCCTGCCGGCGACGATGATCGGACCCGGCCGCGGGCCGACCGTGCTGGTGGTGCCGGTGCCCGCCCTCGTCGGCGGCCGCCCGGAGGGCATGCGCGGACCGATGCTGCCCACGCTCGAGGTCTGCGGTTGCCGGGGCTTTCTGCTCGGGGTCCGTCGCGAGTTTGACCGCGCCCGGTCATCGCCGAGCACGGAGGCGGCGTGAGCGCCAGCACCCAGACGCTGCGGGTCGCACCCCGCTTTCATCGCTCCTCGCCGGTATCGGCCGACGACGCTGCCGCGGCGGGACGGCCCTGGATTCGCCTGGCCACCTTCGGCGCGCTGGCGCTCTACGGACTGGAGCGCTGGGCGACGCTCCTGCATCCGGCACCAACCTGGCGCTTCGCTGGCCTGTTCGTGCTCGCGCTCGCCGTGGCCGGCGGCCTGCCGCTGCTGCGCCGGATCAGCGTGCCGGCAGCGGTCGCAGTCGCGGTCCTGCTGTGCCTGATCGCGTTGCCGATCGCCGGCCTGCCGTGGCATTGGTTGCGTCACGTGCGGATCACGGTCAGCGCCGATCTGATCGGCACCGGGCTGCAGGACCTGGCCGGTGTGCTGGTGCCCTACGTGGGAACCGACCATGCCGTGCGGCTGGTGATCATGCTCGGCGCGGCCGTGCTGCTGCTGGACTCGGCGATCGTTTTCGCGTTCGCCCCCCGCCCGCTGGGTGACGGCCGCCGCGCCGCTGCCGCTCTGCCGTTGGTGGCGCTGGCCGTGGTGCCCTCGGCGCTGGTTCGCCCGCAGCTGCCCTACCTGCAGGGGCTGATTCTGTTCGGGCTGCTGGTGGCCTTCATGTGGGGGGAGAGGCTCCGTCGCGACGCGGCCGGGACCGCGCTGGTGATCGCCGCCGTGGCCGGGGTGGCCGGGGCGATCGTGGCGCCCAAGATCGACCTCCACAAGCCGTGGGTCAACTACCGCGCTTGGGCCGGCACGATCACCCACGCCCACATCGACGCCTTCAACTGGAATCAGACCTATGGACCGCTGCACTGGCCCCGGGCCGGCCACCAGGTGCTGACCGTCGCCGCCAAGCGAGCTGACTACTGGAAGGCCGAGAATCTGGACTTCTTCAACGGCTTCGCCTGGCAGGCGGGCACCGACGCCGCCTCCCCGGCGCTGCCCTCGCCCGACCCCGCCGCATTGGCGAAGTGGACCCAGCAGCTGCAGGTCACGATCAAGGGGATGCGGACCACCGATGTGATCGCCGCCGGCTATGCCACCGAGCCCACGATCTCCGGCGGCGTGTCGGCGGGCCCCAGCGCCGGGACTTGGAGCAGCGTCCGGTCGCTGGGACCGGGCACCAATTACTCGGTGCTCGCGTACTCGCCGACGCCGTCCACGGTTCAGCTGCGCACGGCGGGGACCGACTATCCGGATGCCTCGCTGGTCAACTACCGGACGCTGGCGATCCCGTACCGGCAGCTCATGGTAGGCGAGCTGCCCGCGGTCACCTTCCCGCCGTTTCACTCTGACCAGGAGCCGTACGTCCAGCAGGGCTACATCCCCAGGACCGCGCAGCTGGTGCGCTCCTCGCCCTACGGACCGGCCTACGTGCTGGCTCGCCGGCTCGCCGCCCAGGCCTCGACGCCGGCCGCGCTGGTGACCAGCGTGCAGCACTACCTGTCGCGCGGCTACACCTACAACGAGAAGCCTCCGCGCCGGGCCTTCCCACTGGAAAGCTTCCTGTTCAAGGACCACCTCGGCTACTGCCAGCAGTTCTCGGGCGCGATGGCGTTGCTGCTGCGGATGGGCGGACTCCCGGCGCGGGTGGCGTCGGGCTTCACCGCCGGGTCGCCGAACGCCTCAAACACAGCCTGGAGCGTGAGCGATATCGATGCCCACGCTTGGGTCGAGGTCTGGTTTCCGCACTACGGGTGGGTTCGCTTCGATCCCACCCCGGCGGCCGCCCCGGCCCGCGGAGGCGCCACCACGCCCGCGTTCGTCAAGAACCTGCCCGGTGAAGGCAGCGTGCCGTCACCAGCCGCCGACAAGAACCCGGGCCAGGCGTCGAGCCCGACCAGCCCCCACGCCAGCGCCGCCGGGGGAGGCCTCAGCATCCTGCTGCTCATCCCGGCGCTGTTGGTGGTGGCTGCAGTCGCCCTTTTGTCTTGGTGGCTGCTACGCCCCGCACCGTCCGACCAAGAGCTGGTGGCCGAGCTCGAGCGGGCACTGGGGCGCTCTGGCCGACCCCTGGCTGACGGCGTCACGCTGGCCGGGCTCGAACACCGATTCCGGTCCTCGCCCAGCGCCGCCGCCTATGTCCGCGAGCTGCGGCTGGGTCGCTACGCCGGACAGGCCGCGCATCCCACCCCCGCACAGCGGCGGGCGCTGCGCCAGCAGCTGCGCTTCGGGCTGGGTGTCTCGGGTCGGGTGCGGGCCCTGTGGGCGCTGCCACCCCGCCTGCGGCTCGGTCCCAAGTCGCCCGCCTAGCCGTCAGCGCCCGTCCTAAGATCCTCTGTCATGGATGATGTCTATGACCTCTTTCGCCGTGGCACGGAACTGCTGGAGGCCGGCCACCACCATCAGGCCGCGATCCCCCTGGCCCGCGCTCGCGACCTGGCTCCCGAGCAGACCTCGATCCGGGAGGCACTGGGCCGGGCGCTGTTTCGCATCCAGCGCTACGAGCAGGCCGCCGAGGAGTTTCAGGCCGTGATCGACCGGGCTCCCACCAACGATTTTGCCCAGTTCTGCCTGGGTCGCAGCCTGCAGATGCTGGGTCGGCACGCCGAGGCTCGCAAGCCCCTGGCGCTGGCCGCCTGCCTTCAGCCGGGACGGCGCGATTACCGCGTCTACCGCGACCGCGCCCGGGCCCGCGCCGCCGAGGCGGCGGGTCCGCAGCTGTCCTGAGCGCGCCCGCCGCGGCGGTCCAAGGATGCCCCAAGCCGCGGCGGCGGTGCTAACCTGAGGGCACAGCTTTCGTGCCGGGCGCTTCCCGGTAGCAGGATCAGAAAGTGGGCGCTCGCCCGCTTTTTTTATGAGTTTTATTCGACGGAGGAGATCGTGAGAGCACTACAGACCGAGATCGAAGCCAGGCTCGCCGGCGTCGAGCCTGAGGTCGAGGTGCTGCTGGCGGAAGTCGTCTCCGGTTCGACGCTGCGGCTGTTCATCGATCACCCCCAGGGGGTGTCGCTGGACCTCTGCGAGCGGGTTTCGCGTCAGCTGAACGACTACCGCGAGCGCTACTCGCTGGAGGTGTCCTCGCCGGGCCAGGATCGCCCGCTGACCAAGCCCCAGCACTACAGCCGTTTTCTGGGCCGGCGCGCTCGTGTGCGCCTGCGGGACGCATCGGCGGGTCACCGGCAGTACACCGGCGAGCTCGTCGGGGCCTCTGACCGGGAGGTCACGATCGCGGCCCGCGAGGGAGTCGTAACGATTCCCTACGAGCAGATCGTCCGCTCCAACCTCGTACCCGGAGATTAAGCAATGTCCAAGGAGATAGTGGAGGCCGTACGGGGGCTCGCGGCTGAGAAGAACATCTCGCACGAGAAGCTGATGGAGGCGCTGGAAGACGCGCTGCTGTCGGCCTACAAGAAGACGCCCGGATCGGCGCCGTACGCGAAGGTGGAGATGGATCGCGACAGCGGCGACTTCATCGTCTGGGAGCTCAAGATTCCGCCGGAGCTCGAGGAGCAGCTGCTCGTCGAGGCGACCACCGATCAGCAGCCCACGGTCGACCCCGAGACGGGGGAGATG
>DASXJY010000047.1:0-25391 GCA_036497115.1 Solirubrobacteraceae bacterium | reverse complement strand
AGCCGGAGATCAAGCCGCCGCCGCCCACCGGCACCAGCAACGCATCCAGATCACCCGCCTGCTCGAGCAGCTCGAGCGCAACGGTGCCTTGGCCGGCGATCACGTAAGGGTTGTCGAACGGATGCACCAGCGCCAGCCCTCGCTGCGCCGACAGCTCGCGGGCCAGCTCTTCGCGGTCGTCGCGGTAGCGATCAAAGGTGATGATCTCGGCGCCGTAGCCCTCCGTAGCGGTCCGTTTCAGCGCCGCGGCATCGCTGGGCATCAGGATCACCGCCGGTGCTCCGAGCAACCGGGCCGCCAGGGTCACCGCTTGCGCGTGGTTGCCCGACGACACCGCGCACACCCCGCGCGCGACAACGTCGCCGTCAAGCGAGGACACAGCGTTGTAGGCGCCGCGAAACTTGAACGCGCCTGCACGCTGGAAGGCCTCGACCTTCAGCGACACTCGGGCGCCGACGAGCGCGTCGAGCGTCCTGGAGGTGAGTACCGGGGTGCGATGGGCCACACCGTCAAGACGGGCCGCCGCCCGCCGGACGTCATCGAGCCCGATGGCCAGTGGCGGCGCCCCGGAGCTCAGGGAATCAGACCGACGTGCCGGCGTCGCGCATCAAACGCCCCACGGGGACGGCGGAGAGATGGCGAACCTGGAGGCCGTAGATCAACTTGCCGAGCACGTGCGCGAACTGAGCCGGATTTGAGAACGAGACCTCGACCACCTCGCCCGGACGCAACTGTCCGAGCGTATCGTCGCCGTCGTGCAGCCGCACCGCCCCGGCGACCAGCCGCCCGCCGGCGCCGTGGGCCACCAGCCACTGGCCGACGCTCGGCCCACTGGACTCATACAGGAAGTGGTTGCGGTATCCCATCGTGGCCATCAGGGTCCGCAGCTGCCCGCGGGCTCCCATCCAGCGGACAAGACCACCGGTCGGCAGCCGGGGCAGGGCCTGATCGCCATAGTTGAGGACGCTGGTCTCGATCGGGTAGGAAGCATGGTCCAGCGCGAACGACACGTGGATGCCGTAGCCGGACAGCGCGTTGGCCAGCTGCGGGATCCGGCCCCCGGGAGCGTCGATGATGAGCCCGACTTCGGGCCTGGCCACGGCCACGGCGGTGACGGGCCGGATCGGCGCGAAATGCGAAACCAGCGAGTAGGAGGCCCCGGCGGTCAGGGTCCAGCCGGCTATGGCGACGCTCACCGCCAGTGCGGCCGCGGTGCGCGCGGTGCGCAGGCGCCACACCGAGCGCGTACGGACCCGGCGCTCGTCGCTGAGGATCAGCGAGGCGGTTGACGGGCGCCGCGCGAAGCGCCCGTCAGACTCAGGCCGGTGCTCGAGCGCGTGCTCGATCGACGGACCGAGATCGCTGGCGTTGCGCGCCACCTGGGCGAGCTTGAAGCGCTCCAGGGCCGCGTTGGACGCGCGGACGTGGCCGTAGCCGAAGCCATATGAGACCACCGGACAGCCGCGGATGATGGCCTCCAGCACGGTCAGCCCGGCGCTCGAATGCACCAGTACGTCGGCGGCCGCGAGCACATCGCCCATCCGGTCGGTGAAGCCCATGATCTTCAGGCGGGGGTGACCGGCGAAGCGCGCCGCCACGGTGGCCCGCAGCTTGTCGTTGCGCCCGCAGAGGCAGAGGACCATGGCGTCCTCGAACTCGAGCGCCGCCTTGGTGGCGCCGGCCAGGTCTCCGACTCCCCAGCCGCCGCCGGAGATGGCGATTACCCGACCCTGCGCCGGCAGGCCCAGGGCCCGTCGAGCATCGGCTCGCGAGCGAGCGGCCAGGAAGGCGGGCGAGGTCGGAGGCTTGGCCCACCGGACGCTGCCCGGTCCGGCGATCTCCTCAACCTCTTCGGCCGATTCGGGATGGGTTACGAAGTGCAGATCCACCCCCGGATGAGCCCAGAACTGCAGCCCGGCCAGGTCGGTGATCGACGAGTAGCAGGGCACGTTCAGCGAGCCACGTCTTCGCAGCTCTCCGAGCACCGCTGTCACCCCCGGGTAGGTCGAAACGATCACGTCGGGGTTGTGGGCCTTGATCAGCCGCATCAGGCCGCGACCGCCCAGGACCAGCAGCAGCTTGCGCGACAGCCACCGGGTCGGCGCGAAGTACATGAACAGCATGTACTGAAAGTCGAACAGCCACGGCAGCCACTGGAACATGAAGGCCGAGTTCTCACGCAGGATCTTGGTGAGGATCGCCCCCATGGCGGGCAGCCCGTTGACGATCGAGACCTGAGCATCGGGATCCTCGTCTCTGAACTCCCGCGATACGGCTCGGGCGGGCAGATCGTGACCCTCGCCGATATCGGCGGAGATGATCAATACCTGGCGCGGTTTTGCCTCGGCGTCGGGCTCTCCGGCCGGGATCACCGCCGCCTCCTCCTCCTGAGCCTGCTCCTCGACCTGCGCCAAGCGCCAGTCCACGTACCTGCGGACGCCCTCGGCGAACGGCGTCGCCGCAGTCCATCCCAGCTCGCGCTCGGCCCGTTCGCTGGAGACGATCTTGCCGCCGAAATCCCCTGGCCGGGCCGGAGTGTGGACGATCTCCACGTCCCCCATCAGGTCCTTGATGGTCTCCGCGATCTGCTTGATCGTGACCGTTTCATCGCTGGCCAGGTTGTAGATCCGGTTGACCGCGACGTCTTCGACTCCACGGGCCACCCCGTCGGCCAGGTCCTCGACGTAGACGAACTTCCGCGACTGGCTGCCGTCGCCGGCCAGGGTCAGCGGGTCGCCGTTGAGCGCCTTGTTGACGAACGCCGGGATCACCGCCGCCTCGCGGGCCCGGGGCCCGTAGGGGATGCCGAAGCGCAGGATCGTGTAGTCGATGCCGTAGAGCTCCTGGTAGGCCTTGCAGTACAGCTCGCCGGCGAGCTTGGTGCTCGTGTAGAGGTGGCTGGGCGGCGGCAGCAGCGTCTCCTCGTCGACCTCCTCGGGCTCGCAGTCGGAGTAGACCCAGATCGTCGAGGCGTAGACGATCCGTTTGACCCCAGCTCGCCGCGCCGCCTCGAGCACCGCGACGGTTCCCCGGGCGTTGACGCGCTCTGCGTCCTCGGGCTCGGCGTGGACGTCGTTGACGTCGGCCACCGCCGCCAGGTGGGCAACGGCATCGCAGCTGTGCAGCGCCCGCTCGAGCGCCTCGCGGTCAGTGATCGAGCCGAGCACGGTATCCACCCGGGGCTCGGAATCGTTGTGCCACGGCGACGGACGCAGGTCGTAGATGACCGGCTCGTGTCCGCGCGCGCGGAGCTTGTCGACCACGTGCGAGCCGATGAAACCGGACCCTCCTGTGACGAGAACTCTCATCTAGGTAATCGGGCGGTAGTACAGCGGGACGCAGGAATGGTTTCGCGCCACCCAGTCGGAATTCGGTAAATCGACGTCATGGCCCATGATCCGATGGCACGGCTCGTCGTAGACGCGCCCGGTGGAATGCTCCAGCCAGTCGAACACGATGTACTTGTAGAGGCCGGAGACCATGCCCTCGGGCAGGTCGAGACGACCGGGATAGACCGGGTCGAGCTCTGCGCGGGCGATCCGGTTCTTCCAGTCGACGATCTCGGGCAGTCGCTCTATCTGGACCAGCCCCAGCGCGGCCGTGAACTCGCTCATGCGGAAGTTGAGCCCGGCCACGTCGTGGTTCGGCTTGCCGTAGTTTCGGAAGTCGCGGGCGTGGGCCACCACTTCTGGGAGGCGCGAGACCAGCACGCCACCCTCCCCCGTGGAGATCGTCTTGGTCGCATACAGCGAGTACACCCCGGCATCCCCGTAGGTCCCGGCCTTGCGGCCGGCCCAGCTGGCGCCGTGAGCGTGCGCACAGTCCTCGATCAGGAAGATGCCCTGGTCACGGCAGTAGGCGGCGATCTGCTCGGTGTCGAAGGCGATGTGGCCTCCGATGTGGACCAGGAAGGCGGCCCGCGGTTTGTGCTGTTCGGCTTTGGCCTCGAAATCGGCGAACGACATGCAGAGGTCCTCGCGATTGCAATCGACGAAGTGCACGTCGGCCCCGGAGCGGATCGCGGCCAGCGGCGTCGCCATGAAGGTGTTCGACGGGCACAGCACCGTCTCCCCCTCGACGCCGGCGAAATGCAGCGCCGCCAGGGCGCCTCCGGCCCAGCTTGAGACCGATACCGCCGGGACCTCGTTCCAGCGCTCCCAGGCCGCCTCGAAGCGGGTGACCATGTCGGCTTCTGACCAGCGGTTGGAGTCCAGCACCTCGTCGATCAGCGAATGCAGGCGAGCCCGGTCACGATGGTCAAAGCCGATCGCAAACCGCCTGAAATCTGGAGCGCTCTGTTCGGAGGCGGAAGCTGAAGCTGTGGTCATTATGGAGCCGGCCCCTGGATTGCGATGACGACGCTTGCGTCCGGCCGCGCCGATCCCGCGTCCAGCGGGACAATCGTGCCAGTTGGAGTGCGCGCTGGCAAGCCTGTCAGACAGGCAGGACGGTATCGAGTTTCCGGTCTTTCAGCTCTCTGGTGATGAGCTCGAGCGCTTTGACGGTGCGCCGGTGGGAGTTACGAGCGCTATAGAAGTCCGCATCGTGCAGCAGGATCACGTCGCCCGGGAGCACGCCGTCGAGGGCGCGCCGGGCGATCCGCCGCGGGGTGGTGAACTTGCGCCAGTCCTTGCCCCAGCGCGACCACAGCAGCGGCCGTAGTCCCGCCGCTCGGGTGGCCCGAAGACCGGCCGGGCTGTAGACCCCAAACGGCGGGCGGTGCCAGACCGGCCCGGCGCCGACCGCGTCGGCAACCGCCGCCGCTCCGCGGGCCAGGTCCTCACGGACCTGGGCCGTCGTCAGCCTGAGCTGCCAGTGGTGGCGATAGCCATGCAGTGCGACCACGTGGCCGGCCGCGGCGATCTCAGCCACCAGGGCCGGGCGCCGTTGTACCTGCTCGCCGATCACGAAAAAGGTCGCGCGCGCGCCCGCGCGCGAGAGGACATCGAGAACCGCTGCAGTGCCTTCGGGATGGGGTCCGTCGTCGAAGGTCAGGGCGACGCCGCCGGGCGGCCCCGGCAGCGTGCGGGGCAGCGCGAGCGCCGCGGCGGCGGCGGGATGGACAGGCGCCAGAAGGTGGCGGATCACGCGGGGATCATCGCCGACTCCTGCGCCCGAGGCCGCCGATCATGCGCCGAGCAAGCGCCGAGCATCGCCGGACCCCGCGCTGGGGTACAAAGCAACCCATGCCCCGCGGCGTCGCGCTGACCGGATGGATCTCTTGAACCCCGATCTGGACGACTGGCTCCCCGACGCCGCGGTGCGGGTCAAGCACCGGCGCCAGAGCACCGCGCCGCCCGACGAGCTGTGGGCAGCCGCCACCTCGGTGGCGGTCGGCGAGACCGGCCTGCTGGGCCGGATGGTGCGCTGGAGGATCCCGGGGCTGGAGCGGGGCATCACCTTCGACGCTCTGTTCAGAGAGCCGCCGTTCACCGTGCTCGTCGAGGACGACCGGTGCCTGGTCTCGGGCCTGGTCGGCCGGATCTGGACTCTGCGCCGCGATTACCCAGAGCTCCATTCGCCGCAGGAGTTTCGCGACTGGTCAAAACGCGGCACCGCGCGAGTGGTGTTCGCCAACTGGGTCGAGGAGGCAGCCGGGGGCGCCGTGCTGATTTCGGAGGCGCGTGTGCATCCTGTCGGCAGCCAGGGGCGGATGGGGGTGGCGGCGGTCCGTCCGCTGGTGCGTGGGTTTCACAATCTCGTCGGCAGTGAGGGGATCGCGGCGGCGGTGCGCCGCGCCGAGCAGGGGAAGTAGATGACCGATGCTCACAAGCCGCTCGCCCAGTGCTCCATCCCGGCGCATGAGCCGGATACGCTGCCGTCGAGGATGAGGCTCGGGCAGGCAATCACAGCCCTGGCGGCGGTGGCGGCCGTGACCGCAGCCGGGTGCGGCGCGGGCTCCAAGGCCACCGGTGGCCAGCACACCAAAGCGGCCTCGGGCGTGTCCGCGCACCACGACCCGGCGCGGGCCCCGGGTCCCCCGCCGGTGGTCACACTGCGCCTCGAGCTGCCGCTGGTGGGGCTGTCGAGCGCGCAGACCGTCAGCTACGCCACCAGCGCCCCCGCCCCCACTGTGCGGGGGGTCGTCCAGCCGGCGGCGGCGACGGTCTACATGCAGGGTCCGGGCGGGGCCCGCACAGCGGTCAATCCCCGCCGCGACGGCTCGTTCACGATCCCGGCCAAGCTCGACCCGGGCCCGAACACCTTCCGTTTCATAGCGGCCCGGCTCGGGGCACGCAGCGCCAGCGCACGGCTGGCCATCACCTGGCGAGGTCGCGCCGCGGCGGCCCGGCGGCGGGCGATCGCCTCCGATCCCGCCAAGTACCTGGCTCCGGCCAGCGCCGGCATCAATCGCAAGCTGGCACCGGTCGGCAAAGTCCCCGCGGTCACCGCCCCGTCGCACAAGGTCACGGTCACCTACTCGCTGAACACGATCAAGGCGCCCGCGCCACCGGCGACCGGAGGCGATGGCAGATGGCTCAGCGGCTTTGAGCTGACCGAGTACTACCCGGCGCTGGAGTCCTGGTTCGTGGGACGGGCGGTGAGCACGCCGGGCCTGGGGTCCCCCCACCGCATCGACTGGCTCTACTCGGCCCGGGGGGTCTCCATGGAGGGCGACGGAATCGGGCTCGACGGCAAGCCCTACCACATAGAAAACCTGGGCTCGGGCGGCTGGTTGACCGCCGGCGGCGGGGCTGGAGCCAAGTTCGGGGTGGGCTCCGACGCGCCGTTCTGGCGGACCGGCGGCTTTTGGCGCAGCAGCAGCGGAGCCCTGACCTTCCCGCTGGCCCGAGGCGGCTGGTCCTCGGGCAACGGGGTCAAGTACGTGTCCCCGCCGGCCGGGGTCTCGTTCGCGGCAGGGCCGTCGCGCCCGCTCTCCTACCTGCGCAGCGTCGCGGTGGATCCCTCTCTGATCCCGTTCGGCAGCCACATCTTCATCCCGGCATACCAGGACATCAACGGCGGCTGGTTCGAGGCCGACGACACGGGCGGGGCGATAATCGGCCGCCACATCGACGTCTTCCGACCGCCGCCGTCGAACCCCAACGCCGGGGATTCGAACGGTTTCCTGACCGGCCAGCAGGTCTACATCGTCGGACCGGGCAGGCCGATCCCGTAACTCGGCCGTCGCCGTCTCCGATCTGTGCCGAACCGTCAACAATCACACCCGTTCGGCCGCTTACGCCACTAACGTCAGCCCACGTCTGATGGACCCAGAGGTTTTCGATGACGATGTGACGGTCCGCTACGTCCGGTATGCCAACGAGGCGACGGGCTGGGCGGTGCTCGACGCCGCGGCCACCGACGGATCGCCGATCGCACTGGTCGGTCCCCTGGTCCATCTGGAAGAGCGCGAGCGGGCGCGGATCATCGGGACCTGGGTCGATGACAGCCGCTACGGGCGGCAGGTCAAGGTCGCGCAGGCCCGGCCGCTGGCGCCCGAGGACCCTCAGCTGCTGGCCGGATACCTGCGCCGGATCAAGCACGTCGGCGCCAAGCGGGCCGCGGAGCTGGTCGACCACTTCGGGGCCGCCGCGGTGCTCGACGCGATCGATCGAGATCCACTGGCGGCCTTCGAATCCGTCGGGCTGCGTCGGGCTCGGGCACAGGAGGCGGCCGAGTCCTGGCAGACGATCAGGGTCACGCGGCGGCTTCACCTGCTGCTGGCGCCGCATGGCCTGGCCTATCTGGCGGGGCGGATCCACGATCACTACGGAGACCGGGCACACGAGATCGTCAGCGCGAATCCGTACGAGCTGACCAGTGTGTTCGGCGTCGGCTTCGTGATCGCCGACCGGATCGCCCTCGCTTCCGCGGCGCCGCCGGGCCAGGGGCGGCGCGAGCGAGCCGCGATCATGCACGTCCTGGCCGAATCCGAGCGGAGCGGGAGCGCCTGCACCCCTCTGCCGTCGCTGCTGGCCGGAGCCCGGGAGCTGCTCTCAGACGAGGTGTCCGAGGAGCTGGTCGATGAACTCGTGCAGGGCGGGGACGTGGTCCGGGAGAGCGAATGGGTCTATCGCACCGCCACCGCTGAACTCGAGGCCGAGCTGGCCGAGCGGATCGACGAGCTGGTGCGCAACAAGCCCAGCGACCGTCTGCGCGTGCCAGGCCCCACCGACGCTCTCGCGAACGGCGACGAGCTGACGGGCGAGCAGCGACACGCGCTGGATGCGGCGTTGTCGCACCGCCTGTCGGTGATCACCGGCGGACCCGGGACCGGCAAGACAGCTTCGATCAAGACGATCGCCGCCACGGCGGCCGAGCAGGGTGCCCGGGTGATGCTGGTGGCCCCTACCGGCCGCGCCGCGGTGCGCATGACCGAAGCCAGCGGGCTGCGGGCGCGGACCGTGCACTCTGCCTTGGGTTGGATTCCCGGCGAGGGCCCTACCCATGACGAGCAGGATCCGCTCAGCTGCGATCTGCTGATCGTCGACGAGACCTCGATGGCCAACCTGGAGCTGCTGGTGACGCTGCTGCGAGCCGTCGGCGGCCGGACCCACGTGGTCCTGGTCGGCGACGCCGATCAGCTGGCTCCGGTCGGGGCCGGCAAGCCGTTCGCCGAGCTCGTGGCCTCCGGGCTCGTACCGACCACCCGCCTGACCCACATCTTCCGACAGGCCGCCGGCAGCATGATCGTGCAGGCTGCCCATGCCATCCGCCGCGGGGAGACGCCGCGGTTCGCCGCCGGCGGGCAGATGCGCCGCGATCTGTTCCTGATCGAGCGACCGTCGGCCACGGCGGCGCTCGCGGAGGTGGTGTCGCTGGTCAGCGAGCGGCTGCCCTCCCACTACAACCTCGACCCGGTCCGCGACATCCAGGTCTTCGCCCCCGTCTACCGGGGCGAGCTCGGAATCGATGCGCTCAACCGAGCGCTGCGGGAGGCGCTGAATCCCGATGGCCCGCCAGTCCGCGGCGGCAGGCTTCGGCTCGGCGACAAGCTGATGATGACCGGGCGCAACCTCCACGAGCTGGGGCTGATGAACGGCACCCTGCTGCGGCTGCTCGACGAGGTCGACTCCGGCACGGGCGGCGCTGGCGATCACGACGGCGCCTCAGATGAGGCGGCTCTGATCCTGGCCGCCGAGGACTCGATCTTCCGCTTGGCCCCCGAGGAGGCGGACCGTCTCCGGCTCGCCTACGCCTGCTCGGTGCACCGGGGCCAGGGGATCGAGCTGCCGGTGGCGGTGATCATCGCCCACCCCGCTGCCGGTGCGTTCTTCCTGCGGCGGGAGATGCTCTACACCGCCATCACCCGTGCCCGGGTGGCGACGGTGATCGTGGGACTCAAGGAAGTCGTGGCCCGGGCGGCGCGGACCCCCGACACGGGCCGCCGCCACGGGCGCCTGGCCGAGCGCCTGCAGGCGATCGAGCTTGCTCGCGTCTGATCGCGCCCGCGACGAGCTTGCAATGCCGACCCGCTTGGCGCTTCAATGATCACCGTCAGCGACAGGAGAGCGGAGCATGAAGCGATCGACCGAGCACGTCTTGACGACCCGCACCGGGAGCCTGCCACGGCCATCTGCGCTTTTGGAGGCTCTGAACGAGCACCCCCAGCTCGTCTCCAAGCGACTGGTCCGCTACGCGCAGCTTGTCGGCCGCGAGAACCTGATCGCAGGCAGCGACTGTGGCTTTGCCACGTTCGCCAGCATGCTCCCAGTAGACCCGGCGATCACCTGGGAGAAGCTGCGCGCGATGGCTGACGGCGCCGAGCTGGCCTCGGCGGCGCTGTGGTAGGCCAAGCCACGCCTTCGGGCACGATCCGTGTGGGTTCGCGAACCGTCGAGCTCCCGCATCCTGATAAGGCGCTGTTCTCGGACCCCGAGGTGACCAAGCTCGACCTGGCTCGGCACTACGAGGGCGTGGCCGCGGCGATGCTGCCGCTGGTCACCGACCGGCCTCTGGCCCTGCAGTCCTTTCCGCAGGGGATCGACGGCAAGGGCTTCTTCATGAAGTCGGTCCCCAAGCACTTCCCCAGCTGGATCGCGACCGCCGAGGTTCCCAAGCGCGGAGGCTCGCTCACCCAGGTGTTGGCCAACGATCCCGCCACGCTCGTCTACCTGGTGGGCCAGAACGTGGTCACGCCCCACACCTGGCTGTCTCGCATCGACGAGCCGCGCCAGCCCGATCGGCTGATCTTCGACTTCGACCCGTCTCCGGGAGTTGGGTTCAGCGAGGTTCGCGCCGCCGCTCGCTCGGCGGGCGAGCGGTTCCGAGCCGCCGGTCTGGTGCCGTTTGCGATGGTCACCGGGTCGCGTGGCGTGCACGTCGTGGCCCCGATTCGCCGGGGCCCGAGCTTCGGCGCGGTGCACAGGTTCGCGCGGGCACTGGCCGAGGACATGGTTGCCGCGGATGCCGATCACCTGACCCTGGAGTGGCACCGAGCCGAGCGCGGCGCGCGGATCTACGTCGACGTAAACCGGATCAACTATGCCCAGCATGCGGTCGCGCCGTACGGGGTCCGCCCCCGGCCAGGGGCGCCGGTGGCGATGCCGATCGAGTGGGACGAGCTCTCGGATCGGCGCCTGCGGCCGGACCGCTGGACGGTGCGTGATGCCGCCGACCGGGTCCGCAGCGACGGAGAGCCCTGGAAGGGGATCAGCCGCCGGGCCCGCAAGCTGCCCGCCGAGCCGGCTGCCGGCTGACCGGCCCAGGGAAGTCGAGTGTCGGACTCTTCGACCGTCAGGATCCTGCTCATCTCCGGCAGCGGCCGCGCCGGCTCGACCAACTCCGCCGTGCTGCGGACCGCGGCGTCGGTTGCCCCGCCTGGAATCCAAGCCGACATTCTGGACGGGGTGGGTGCCCTGCCGCTGTTCAACCCCGACGACGACCGGGAGGGCGAACCCGTGGATCCGCGCGTCGCCGCGATGCGCGCGGAGATCGCGGCCGCCGATGCGCTGCTGATCTGTACGCCGGAGTACGCGGGTGCGTTGCCGGCCGCGCTCAAGAACGTGTTGGAGTGGACGATCGGTGACGCCGGCACCTACCGTAAGCCGGTGGCCTGGATCAATGCCGCGGGCGCCGCTGCCCCCACCGGCGCTGCCGACGCCCACGGTTCGCTGCGCAAGGTGCTCGAGTACGCCGGCGCAGATATCGCCGATGACGCATCGGCCCGGATCCCCGTGTCGCGACAGGACGTGGACGCACGCGGCGAGATCGGCGCGGCGCCGGCGCGACACCAGATCGCCGCCGTCGTGCAGCGACTGGCCGAACACGCCCGGCGGGCCGCGGCGTCCTGATGCTGGTGGCAGTCACCGATCATGCCGCCGAGCGGTTTCGCCAGCGCGTTCGCGGGACCCTGGAGGAGAAGACGGAGATCGCGTCGCGCGTCGGGCGGGCCCATGCCGCCGGACGCATCCAGCCGGGTGAGAAGGGAACCGTCCTGGTGCGCGACCTGCAGCGGCGTGACCTCGTATACGTGTGCCGCCCGGGCCGGGACGAGCTGGTGGTAATCACGCTGTGGGAGCAGGGAGAAGACGCCGCCGTCGACAGACGGTTCACGGACGCTCTGCGACGCGACGACCATCGCGTCTGAAAACGCGCCCGCTTGCGAGCCGGAAGCGCCACCAAACCGGTGCATTTGTCGAGCTTGGTCCAGTTCCCCAGCGCTGGTGCCGATGCAGCGGTGGTCTCGCCGCCCCTGCGGACGGCAACGCCGATCGCTACCGCTGGGTACCGCGTTCTCACCACGCCCGCGATTGATGGACATTCACTCGTACGAAACCCCGGAGAGTGCCCTCGAGCTCAGCTCGGCGAACCGCGGAGCCGCCCATCTGCTCGGGGACGTGATCGGCGCGGTCGATCGCTACACCGGGATGCACACGCGCCAGGTGGTCGAGCTGTCGGTGGAGGTGACCCAAGAGATGCGGCTGGACGCCACCCGTCGCCCTCGCACGAACACGTCGACGGCGGCGACTCCGAGGTCGTGGAGGCCGTCGAGCGAGTACTGCGGCGTCGCTGGGCACCGGGCAGGCCCGCGACGCTTGCCCTGGGTAGGATCGCCGCCGTGACGGCGTCGCGCCGGGTCATCCTGATCACCGGCTGTTCATCGCCTCAGGGAATCGGCTATGCCAGCGCGCGGGCGCTAGCCGGGCGCGGCCACGCGGTTCACGCCACGGTCCGCGATCACAGCCATGACGACAGCCTCCGCGCCGGTCTCGAGGGCGAGCTCACGATCCACGATCTCGATCTGCTCGACCCGGCCACCGTCGGCTCAGCCCTGGCCGAGACGATCGAAGCCGACGGGCCCCCGGACGTGCTGGTCAACAACGCCGGCTATGGGCTCATCGGCGGCGTGGAGCAGGTGCGCCTGGATCGGGTCCGAGCGGTGTTCGAGACCAACGTGTTCGCGACGCTGGCGCTCACGCAGGCGGTGCTGCCGGCGATGCGCCGGCGCCGCCGCGGCCATGTCATCAACGTCTCGACGATCTTCGACGCCGGGCTCTGCCTGCCGGGGCTCGGGTACTACGTCGCCTCCAAGGCGGCGCTGGAATCAGTGGCCCAGGCGCTGGCGGTCGAGGTCGCCCCGTGGAACATCCGGGTGACAAACTTCCAGCCCGGCCCGGTCATGACCGAGCTCTCACGCGAGTGGGGCGATCGCCTCGAGGGCCCGGACGACCCGCGACCCGGCCTGAACGACGAGCTCTACGCCTGGGTGCTCGGAGGCGCGGGACCTGAGGCCCAGCCGCCGGAGCAGGTCGCCGAGGCCTTGTGCGACCTGGTGGAGTCAGAGGCTCCTCCCTTGGCTTGGCAGAGCGGGCCAGCGGCGCGCGGCTACGCCGTCCGCGCGCTGCACGATCCAACGCGCGCAAACGAGCTCGAACCGCTGCTCGAGGCCTTCGCTGCCACCAGCACCGCGCGCGAGACTCCGGGCCCCTAACGCGGCTCGCGCGGCTCGCGCGGCTCCAGGATCACCAGCGGGATCTCGCGCTCGGTGCGTTCCTGATATCCGCGATAGCCCTCGTAGACGGCAACCGCCTTCGGCCATAGACGCCGGCGCTCCTCGGCAGTAGCCACCCGAGCATGGACGGCGCGCCGGCGCGATCCCACCTGGACGGTGGTGTCGGGGTATGCCCGCAGGTTGTGAAACCAGGCGGGATTCTTCGGAGAGCCGCCCTTGGAGGCCACGATCACGAGATCATCGCCGTCCTCCACGTACACCAAAGGCGAGGTGCGAACGGCTTTGCTCTGGGCTCCGACGTGATCGAGCAGAAGCATCGGAGGCCCACCCGGGAAACGATGGCCGATAAGGCCACCGGTCAGGCGGTAGACGTGGGCGTGCGAGCCCATCAGAGGGCGAAGCGCCGGCCACACCCGCTCGGCGACGTTTAGGCCATCCACACGGCAATCGTATCGGCGGGCGCTATCCCTCGCGACGGCGGATCTCGTTCACGACCCGGTCCACCGATAGCCCCTCGCCGGTCTCACCCTCGCCGCGCTGGCGCAGTACGCGTACCGCCCACGCCACGTGAGATCCCGGCTCATCGTCGGGCTTGGCGTGCTCGGCCATGAACGTCTTGACTTCCTGGGCATCGAGCTCTGGAGCGTGCGCGCCCACATACTCGGCTATTTGATCGTCGGCCATTGGTTAACAGTGTGCTCCGATGTGGCCGCCGGCAAAACGAAGCTCCCGACCGGCCGGCCGGGAGCTTCGCAAGAGGAGGAGAACGCTGCCATCTACGGCAGCGGTTTATCTATCGACACGATCAGCGCCCAGCTTGAATCCGGCCCCTGACTGCTATGGGGCGACGGCGGCTACGGCGTTCTTGGCGTCGTCGGCTCGCCCCTGGGCCCGGACCGCGACCGCCGCGGCGGCGCTCTGGGCGATCTGGTCGACCTTGTCGGGGTCGACATGTCCGGCCACGGCCTGTCTTACCGCGGCGACGGCGTCCGCCTCGGCTCCCTTGGCCTGGCGCTCGAGCTGGGTGGCCGCGACATCGGCCGTCGAGCGGGCCTGCTGGTCCTTGAGGCTGGCGATCAGCCGGGCCTGCAGGCTCGTCAACACCGTCCGGCCGAACGAGCCGGCCAGTAGGGTCAGGGCCACGCCCTTGACCACGTCGTAGCTGGTGTCGCCGTTGATGGTCACCGTCGGCGGGATGAAATAGAGGATCGCCACCCCCGCCCCGGCACCGAGAATCACGCTGGACAGCAGGCCCAGCTCGAGCAGGTTGGGCCGGCCTTCGATGTGGCCGGGCAGCTCGAGCGCTCCGGTGATGGTCCCGCGAGTCTGCAACAGCTCCGCCAGCACCCCGCCGGCCGCGCCCACCACCGCGGCGACGATGACGACGAGCACCAGCCCCCAACCGTGCGGTGTAACCACAGTCTGCTCCCTCGGTCGTTAGTCGTGTCTCCCTCGGAGGCGTGGTTCGGTGCCCGAGTCCATCTTCCCGCCGAAGTATTTGTCCAACACGGTCCGGAAGACCGGCTGGTCCGGGGCGGCCAAGGAGAACAGAGTCATCGATGACTGAAGCTTCTGGGCATCGACGGACCCGAACACCTCCTCCGCCGTGCGACCGCCCTGCTCGGTGAGGATCCGGGCACATTCCAGCAATCGCGGGCCGAGCACCGGGTGAGCGAGGTAGTCACGGGCCTCGTCAAGCGAGGAGATGGCGTATCGCCTCGCCACCGGGCTGTGCCCGAGTCCCGCTATCTGCGGGAAGACGAACCACATCCAGTGGCTCACCTTGCGTCCCGCACGGATCTCCTCCACCGCACTGGCGTAGGTGTCGCCGTCATCCTGAGCGCTGACGAAGCGCTCGAGCTGGTAGCGGTCCTCCGGCTCAGCCTCTGCAGGCAATCTCGCCAGCCTCGGGAGCTAGTGGACGGGCTGCCCGTTGGCGGTGAGCTCGACGTCTATGTTGCCGCGCGTCGCGTTGGAATAGGGGCAGACCTGGTGCGCCGCGGCGACGATCCTGGTGGCGGTGTCGGCGTCCTCGACATCCGGCAGCGTGACGTTCAGCGAGACGCCGATCGTGAACCCGCGGTTCTCGGTCTTCAACAGGCTCACCCGGCTGTCGATCGAGACGTCTCCGAGGTCGACGCGCTCACGTCGGCCCACGACGCCGAGCGCGCCTTCGAAGCACGCCGCAAAACCCACTGCGAAGAGCTGTTCGGGATTGGTGCCCGCCCCGTCTCCGCCCATCTCGGTTGGCGTGCGCAGGTGCACGTCGAGCTTTCCGTCGCTCGTTTCGCCGTGACCCTCGGCGCGGCCTCCGGTAACCGTCGCCTGTGCTGTGTAGAGCGCGTCGGCCATTTTCCTCCTCGTCGGATCGGTTGAGGCAATCCTAGTCAGCGGGAATCGTCAACAGGGCAGCGCTGGCTGCCGGCAACCGGACCGAGTAGGCGCCCCCGCGCGCATTTGCGACCTCGGTCCGAGGGGGCGCCAGGGCACCCGACTCCGTCCGGGGCGCGAAGCGCTGCCCGCCCAGCGTCACCCTGCCCGTGGCGTAGGCGCTCGAGGCGCGAAGCCGGACAACCGAGCCCGATCGGCCTGGAGCCCGGACCAGCGTCTGGGTTGAGCGACCGGTGCTGGTGTTGATCAGCAGGACCCGCACCCGATGGTCGGCGCCGATCGTCGCCCAGACCCGAATCTGGCTCTGGTTGGCGGCGTGGATTCGCAGGACGCGAGACCCGGGCGGTGCGGCCCGCGCGAACATCAGCACGCCGTAGTACAGGGGATGGACCGTCCCCTGCCAGTGCCCGCGTGAGCGATGGAAGTCAAACAGCCCGTTGGCCGCATTCTGAAACGTGTGGATGTTGACTCCGTCCACGCCACGGGAGGCGATCGTGAACAGCGAGTCCATGACCCACAACGCCGAGGCAAAGGTGTTGCTGACCCCGAGCCTCCCGTTGCAGGTGACCGAGTTCATCTCGTCGACGCGAAACGAGGCCCCGAAGCGGTGGGCAAGGGCGACGTATGGCGAGATTCCGTTCACGACCGCGCGTGATGCCTGCGGTCTCAGCAGATTCGAGACCGTGGGATACAGGGGCGAGGACGCCACCATGACGCACTGGTTGAGGCCGTAGGCGTGCCAGGTCAGGATTCGCACCCGCGAGCCGGGCCCCACGAAGCCGCGGAACCCTCCCAGCCAGGAGACGATTCCGGTGTCCGGGCCGGCGATCGGAATCCGAGGCAGCACCTGGAGAGTCCGTGAGAATTCCTGTGCGAACGCGCCCGGACCGTAGGTCGTCCGGCGGGAGTACACGGGAACGCCGAAATGGCTGTACCAGGGAACCGCCTTACCGTGCAGATTCAGAAACCACGGGATCAGGGGGTAGAGCTCCGGCTCGTTGCCAATCTCGAGTGCGTCGATGTAGCGCCGCCCCAGCCCCTTGAGCAGCTGGCCGGCCTCGACCGCGTCGATGCGAGGACGGTTGGCCTCCAGCCCGACACCGAGGATCAACCGGGCGCCCGCGGCCTGGGCCAGAGCGTGCGCCGACGCCATCCAGCGCGGCGTGAGGTCGTAGGTGATCCCGATCGGTCGCCTCATCCCGGCGATCGGCCACCAGGTGCGGTCGCCACTCTGTCCTCCGATTCGCAGGACTGGCCGCCCGTTCCCCACCAGGTTCCGGATCAGCCCGACGAGGACCGGGTTCACGGTCTTCGGCGTGGTCCCGGTCAGCGCCGGTATCGATCGATACTCAAGCGCCAGGCCAAGAAAGCCCGGCTTGATGGGGCGGCTGGCGGGCTGCCGCGTCACCGAGACCCGAAACACGGACGCCCGAGCCACCGCGTCATAGGACGTGCCGGCGCCGACCACAAGGGCCACCGCCGAGATCACGGCGGCCGCGAGTCCTCGCGGCGGATTGGTCATTGATGCTGTGGTTTTCTGATCATGGCTACAAGAGAACCGGGTGCCACGACGAGAAGCTACCCGGCATCCCCTGCTGGAGGAGGCTGTGCCCCGGCTCGGGCGGCTCGGGCGGCTCGGGCGGCTCGGGCGGCTCGGGGGCCTCGGGCGGCTCGGGCGGCTCGGGGCCTCGGGGCCTCATGGCGGTGGACAACCGCGGCGCGGCGCGCCAGACTGCGGTGCATGGTGAGCCCAGGCGTCTCACGGCACCGTCTGGCCCGGATCTTGAACACCGCCTACGGCGACGGTCTGCTCAGCGAGAGCACCCTGGCCCACCGCCTCGACCTCCTGTTCGGTGGCCGCCTGATCGATCCTGCCGGGCTGGTCGGAGATCTGACCGTCCGCGCGCCGCGGCGAACCGTGTCATCGGTCCTTACCGGCACCCTCGCCGCGGCACGCGAAAGGCTGTCCAGCCTGCGCCGCGGCGATCCGCCATGGCCCACCTTGCTGGCGCTTGACTGGTCCGGAGCCCAGGAGGAGCTGATCGTGGGACGGCACCCGAGCTGCGATGTTGTGCTCCACGATCTGACCGTCTCGCGCCGGCACGCCCGGTTGCGCTTCCGAGACGGCAACTGGGTCCTGCACGATCTTGACTCCACCAACGGCACCCTGGTCAACGAGGCCCCGGTGGTCAGGTGCAAGCTGCGGCCCGGCGACCGGTTGGCGATCGGCGACGAGCGCCTCCTCGTCGACTGAGCCCGCTGGTCTGGTACCACTGCCCGGATCCCAGCCAGGGATGCAAACGTCCCGATCGTCGGGCGCGTGACCTGACTGGGATGTTTGTCTTCTGCCAGGCGGCAAACGTCCCACTCCGCCCCTGGCCGGCGCCCATTTGGGACGTTTGCTGACACGGCCGCAACTTCATCCGACACCGCCGGTTGAGGTGAGTGCCTCGCAAACTCGACCAAAGGCAGCGGAAATGACCCCCCGGCGAACTCTGCGGATAGGAGTCGCCCTGCTGCTCGGCGCCGCCGTGGTGCTGGGTGGCCTCGCGCTCGTGTCCGGAGCCAATCGACCTCCGGCAGCGAAAGCAGCCGTCGCTCAGCGCAAGCCGAACATCGTCTTCATCCTTACCGACGACCTGTCCTGGAACCTGATCAATCGCCGCTTTAGCCCGCACATCGTGGCGCTCCAGAGGCGCGGTGAGACATTCGATCACTACTTCGTCGCCGATTCACTGTGCTGCCCATCGCGCTCCACGATCTTCACCGGCCTGTTTCCACACGACACGAAGGTAGCTACGAACCTGCCTCCCAACGGCGGCTATACAAAGTTCCAGTCCCAGGGCCTGGCCAAGCGAGCCTTTGCCGTCGCGCTGCGGCGCCGAGGGTATTCGGCCTCGATGATGGGCAAGTACCTCAACGGCTACGGAGACCCCGCGATGACAGCGGCCACCGCCCCGGTCCCGCCCGGCTGGTCCGATTGGCACGTCAGCAACACCACGGGCTATGCCGAGTTCAACTATCTCCTCAACGACAATGGCCGCATCAATCGCTACGGCGGACCGAGCGGTGGCTGCCACGCCGGCCGCCGGCCCGACAACTACGGCGTGGACGTGCTCAATGCCGACGCCCGATCGTTCATCAAGAGATCCCGTCGCAGACCGTTCGTGATGGAGGTCGCCACCTTCGCTCCGCATGCGCCGTACGTGCCGGCGCCTCGCAACGCATGTGACTTCCCGGGGCTCACCGCGCCACGCGACCCATCGTTTGACGCCAACAACAGTAACGCGCCCGCCTGGCTGGGTCGGCGCAAGCCACTGAGTCGCAGCCAGGTGGCGGTGATCGATCGGAGCTTCCGGAAGCGCGCCCAGGCTGTTGAGGCCATCGACAAACTGGTCGCCGACGTCGAGGCACAGCTGGCGGCCAGCCATCTGTCAAGTGACACCTACATTGTGTTCAGCTCCGACAACGGGTATCACCTGGGGCAGCACCGACTGACCCGTGGCAAGCAGACTGCCTTTGACACTGACATCCGTGTGCCGCTGATCGTGGCTGGGCCTGGCGTTCCCCATGGCAAGGCCGTCTCCCAGGTCACCCAGAACGTCGACCTGTATCCGACCTTCGTGAAGCTGGCGGGTGGCACCGTGAGCCAGGGTGTGGAGGGTCGCAGCCTCGTGCCGTTGCTGCATCCGTCCAAGACCATCCCGCGCTGGCGGACAGTCGCTCTGGTCGAGCACCACGGCCTGAACACCAATCCCCGGGATCCCGACTTCGAGGCCGGCGCCCACGGTGGCGATCCCACCACCTACGAGGCGATCCGCATCTCCGCCCGCCGCCTGCAGGGCTTCAGGGGTCCGGTACAAGCTGTTTACGTCGAGTACCGGGACGCCGCTCACGAGCTGGAGTACTACGACCTGCGCAGGGATCGGTTCGAGCGCAACAACATCGCCAACCGGCTGACCCGAACCCAGAAGGCCGAGCTGCACAGGATCCTGGTCGGGCTGGAGCGCTGCCACAGCGGTTCGGGGTGCTGGAAGGCCGGATCACCCCGCTAGCCCGGCCCGGCGTGTGGCCCCGACAGGCTGCGATGATCGCGCCGTGACCCTGCGCGGCCTCCTGTTCGATCTCGATGACACCCTGATCCCCGAGCGCCCGGCGATCGACGCCGGCTTTGCGGCGGTGGCGAGCGAGGTCTGGGGGTCGGATTCCGAGGCCCGGATCCGATCGCTGGATGCGTCCAGCCGGGCCGTGTGGGACGCCCAGGCGCCCGAGCGCGACTACCTGGAGCGCGTGCACATCGGCCGCAGTGACGGCTTGCATGGCGACCTCGCCGGAAGCGGAGCGCAAGCCGAGACCGTGCGGGCCTTCGTGCCTCGGTTTCAGGCGCAGGCTTTCGAGGCGGTGCTTCCGCAGCCGCTGCGCGGCTGCTCAGCCTCGCTGGTTGACCGCTGGCGCCAGGCTCGGCTGGCCGCGCTGACCGTGTACCCGGAGACGGCGGAGGTGCTCGACTTCTTCTTGCCTCGTCTCCCGCTGGCGCTGGTGAGCAACGGGCCGTCCCGGCTGCAGCGGCTAAAGCTGTCTCGGACGGGCCTTGAGCGCTACTTCACGGCGGTGGTCGTGTCCGAGGACGTAGGCGTGGGAAAGCCATCAGCAGCCATGTTCCAGGCGGCCCTGGACGGCCTCGGCCTGACGCACTCAGAGGTGATCATGGTGGGAAACGATCGAAAGCGCGATGTCGACGGCGCCCGGAGCGCCGGCATTAACGCGGTGTGGGTCAATCGCGACACGCCGGACGCCGACTCCATAGCCGACCTGCGGTTTCTCCAAGCGCGTTTTGAGCTGGCCGGCGCCTAAGCCGCGCTGGCGCTTTCGCGGCCTGGGGGGTCGTCAAGCGCCGCGCGGAGCTTGACGATCAGGCCTTCAAACATCGGATAGACGTTGGTCCCGTGCACGGCGTGGATGGCCGGCTGCCACATTTCCCACCGGGCAATCAGGGTTCGCCCGACCATCAGC
Organism: Solirubrobacteraceae bacterium; assembly: GCA_036497115.1. Taxonomy (GTDB): domain Bacteria; phylum Actinomycetota; class Thermoleophilia; order Solirubrobacterales; family Solirubrobacteraceae; genus Palsa-465. Next base: position 5,089 of record DASXJY010000047.1, on the reverse strand, counting down.
TTAATCAGCTCGAAGTCAAAGGCGCCCATGCTCTCCAGCGCCGCCAGCTGCTCGAAGAAGTCGAGCTCCCGGTAGAGCACGTAGGCCTCGGGAGCATCGCTGGCGACGTAGCGGGCAAAGGCCTCGGTGAGTTCGCCGCTCGAATTCAAACGGGCCACCAAGCGCCGCGTTTGCACCAGTTCCGGTTCGTTCCACCGGCGAAAGAACTCCGCTGCCATCTGCGCTTGGCGGCTCCTGCGCTCCTCTCGGACCTGCTGGGCAGCGAACACCGCGGCGCCGAATCCGCCCAGCAGCCCGATGGCCAGGACCGACGTGGCGATCGCGGTGACCTCGCCCCAGTCCGTCGCGAGTATGAGCCAGGCCGGCCTCACCCGGCTGGATTGTATGGCGGCAGATCTCGGATCTGACGAGCCACGTGGACCACGCCGTCGCGCTCGAATGCGATGCTATCCGCCGGTTGTCGCTCCAAATCGAATCTCAGGTACACAACCTCTGCCATGACTTCCCCTGAGTGGTATGCCTCCGCCGCCCTGCTGTGGCCGCGCCAGGTGAAAAACCTCGACGTAAAGCTCGACGTCGCGCAGCGTGTGGCCATGCGCGCCAATAGCGACGAGGTGATCGGCATCGGCTCCGGGTCCGCGGCGTACCTGACCCTATGGGCGATCGGCAAACGGGTTGCATCCGAGGGACTGCGCGTAACCGTCATCCCTACGTCGTACGAGACCGAAGTCGCCGCCACCACCCTCGGCCTCCCCCTGACCCGTCTTGGACAGACCACGCCGGCCTGGAGCGTGGACGGCGCGGACGAGGTGGACCCGGCCGGCCGCCTGCTCAAAGGGCGTGGAGGAGCCCTTTTTCGCGAGAAGCTGCTCTGGAGCACGTCCCAGCACATGGTGCTGGCCATCGACTCGACCAAGCGCGTCGAGCGGCTGGGCACCAAGTTTCCCGTGCCTGTCGAGGTACACCCGAATGCCGTCGAGCCCGTGGCGGCCCGCTTGCAGGACTTCGGCTGCCGCGAGCCGCTTCTGCGCGTCAGCAGCGGCAAGGATGGGCCGGTGATAACGGAATCCGGCTTCCTGCTGCTCGACGCCTACTTCCCCGAGATCCCGGTCGGATTGAACGCCAAGATCAAGCAGCTCTCGGGAGTGCTGGAGACCGGGCTGTTCGAGGGATACCAGTACGAGATCGTCGATTGAAGTTGCCCGGCCGCACCGGGTTCGCTTAGGATCTCGTCCGACGTCTCACGCGAGGAGGAGGATCATGGTGGGCAAGCGCGTTCGTTTCTGGTGGTCGTGTGGCCTGGCCGCGGCCGTTTTGCTGATGCTTGTACCCAACGCGCTGGCCCGAAGCCGGACCACGCGGGTGTACGCGAGCGCGCACACCGGGCTCCTGTACCCCATCCACGTCGCCCGGGCCAACCATGGCGCATTCGCTGCATCGGCGACATCAGGCCCGACATCACCGATCCGCGGGGTCCGCCGAATTCCTCGCACATCCTCGGTCCTCAAGTCTCACACGGCGGCTCCAAGTTCGTCCGGGCAAGCCCTGGCCACAGCATCTTCCTCCCTGGCCGCCAACTTCAACGGCACCAGCAGCCGCGACAGTGAAGTGACCAACTTCGGGCAGGAGTTCGAGCCGCCCGATCAGGGTCTCTGCGTGGGTAACGGCTACGTCGTCGACATGGTGAACTCCGCATACACGGTCTACCGGCCCAACGGCAACGTGGTCACCGGTCCGTTCAACATCAACGGGCCATTCGACGAGGGACTGCTCGAGTTCACCAGCGATCCGCGCTGCATGTATGACCCGGCCACCAATACCTGGTTCGCGGTCGTGCTCTTCATCAACGGCGCGAACACCGTCGGCCGTGTGGACCTGTCGGTCAACACGTCGGGCGACCCGACCAAGCCGTGGACGACCTATCAGATCAACACCACTGACAACGGAGGCAGCACCGGGCCCAAGCATCCGGGCTGTCCTTGCTTTGGAGACCAGCCCACGCTCGGGTTCGACTCGCAAAACGTCTACATCACCACCGATGAGTTCTCGATCCTGGGTCCGCAGTTCAACGGTGCCCAGATATACGCCATCGCCCGTTCGGACCTTCTTAACACTGGGCTGCCGATGACGCCGGCTCACTTCGTCCACTTCGACAACCTCAGCATCGGCGGCTCGCTGGCAAATACGATCCAGCCGGCGATCAAGGAGCCATCGAGTGCTCCGGCCGAGTACTTCCTGAACTCGCTAGATCCCACCGGCACCTTCGACCAGCGCATCGGGGTGTGGGCGATGACCAATCGTGGCGCCGTCGCCAACGGTGGTAAGCCGAAACTCTCCAGCCTGGTGCTGAACTCAGAGGCGTATGGGATTCCGCCGTCCGCCGAGCAAAGAGGCTCCGACAGCCTCCTCGATTCCGGAGACGATCGCATGCAGCAGGTCCAGTTCAACGGTGGGATCTGGGGCGAGCTCGACACCGCGATCACGATTCCCAACGACCCAGAGCAACGCGCCGGCGCCGCCTGGTTCAACGTCCGGCCGCAACTGACAAACGGCGTGATCTCTGGGGCGCAAATGCGCAAGCAGGGCTATGTCTCGCTGGCCGGCAACTATCTCCTGTATCCGGCGCTCCAGGTTGCGCACTCCGGGAACGCCGCCATGGTCATGACCCTGACGGGATCCGACCACTTCCCCAGTGCCGCCTATTCAGTGCTGCGCAGTACCGCTTCGTCGTTCGGTCCGATTAACGTCGCCGCGGCCGGGGCGGGCCGCTACGACGCCAATGCGACTCGGTGGGGCGATTACTCGTGGTCCGTTCTCGATCCCTCGGGCAAATCGGTCTGGATGGCAACCGAGTACGTGCCCCCCACGAGGAGCCAGACGACTGACAGGGTCAGAAACTGGGGCACCCGGGTGTTCCAGGTGCCGCTGGGCTGATCGGGCTGACGCGCGAAAGGGTCGTCCCGGCGCCTGTCAACGCCGGTCGCCGCGTTACCGAGGCGACCGGCGCGGCGGCTTGGGATGGCCGCCGACGAACACGGTCAGGCGGCGGCTGGCTGCCGGCGCGTACGGATAGTCGCCGGTGGGCAGCGAGGCCAGCGCGAACCAGTAGGCGCGTCTAACGCTGGGGAGTCCCTGACCGAACGTGTAGGTGGTGGAGAAGCGTCCGTTACCCGCGACGTGTTCGCGTACCCCGTAGGTCGTCTGCGCCGAGCCCTCCCCGATCCGCAGCCGCACCAGGGCCCCACCCGGCGGCAGATAGCCGTCGTAGAGCCGGCCGACCAGGCGGACCGTCCCGCCCCAGGGGACTCTGCGCGGGGAGACGCTGAGCAGCCGTATCTTGGCCGGCACGATCAGGCGAACCTGTCCTGACACCGAGGCTTCGGTGGCGGGGGCGCCGCCGTAGTCGGCCTGCACCAGGCGCGACGGGCCAGACGGCAGCGTCGCGCTCCAGGTCCCGTCGGCGGCGGTGGTGGCGGTCGCCGCGGTGGTGAACTCGCCCAGCCCATTGTCGGGCGCCGTCAGCACCTCGATGGTCTGCCCGCCGACCCCGTCACCGGCGTCGTCGCCCAGCCAACCGCTCACCGTGGCCTGCTTGCCGTGACCAACGCGCAGCTTGGCCGAGGTCTCGGTGTGCGGCAGCACCACGATCCGCTCGCGTCGGTACCGCGTGATCCAGACCCGTCTGCCGTGGCGGCGGACCCTCACCCGCACCGCCACCCGCTCGATTTTGGTGCGGGGATGACAGCGCCTCACCTTGACCCTCTTAATGTGCGCCGGGCGCCTGACCCGCGCCCGCCGGTGGTGGCGTCGCACCGTCACCCACCGCGCCGGCACCCTCACCCGCTTGCTGACCCGCCGGCAACGCAGTCCGTCCACGATGTGGCCGAACGCGATCCCGCTCTCGGTCGGCACGCCGATCTTCAACGACCACGTCGCCGCGCTCGACCAGCCACGATTGCCCGCCTGATCGACCGCGTTGTTGGCCGCCGAGCATGACACCGAATGGTCACCCACCCCGCTCACCGGGACCTGCGCCCGCGCTCCGGGGTACCACTGGTTGGGGGCGTTATCGACTGAGCACGAGATCCCGGCCACCCCCGACGGTCCCGCCGCCGCTGTCGCCGTCACATACTGCGTTCCGGCTGTGGAGGGGGCATCCGTCGGGCCGGAGAGCGAAACTGTGGGCTGGCTGTTGTCGATGTGGATCGTCTTGTCGTACTTGACCGATTGGCCGGCGGCGTCCCACGCGCCAAGCGACAGCGGCATCGCGCCTTGACCGTCTTGCCACGTATGGATCGTCTGCCAGATCGGGCCTGCATGACACTGATGCCACGCCGACGTGTCCTGGCCCGAGCTGGCGCTGGCAACGGCCTGGCCGTTGATCGAGGCCCACATTCCACACAGGCCCGAAGGCGAGTCGCCATCGAAGTACAGCGACCAGTCGCCGCGGATCCACCCCTGGGCCTGCCAAAGACCATTTGGAGCATTCAGCGAGGGGCCCACGGTCTCCTGAACGTTGAGCGATATGTCGCTTACCGTCAGGTCGTCGTATGGGAAGGTGCACCCGCTAGCGTTCCCACAAATCACCTGCCAGCCGAAATATGCGGTCCAAAGCGGCGCGAATTCAGCACTGGTCTCGTTGTCGTACGTCTCCCGGCCGCCGCCGGCCCAGTAGAAACCTCCGCCGTACTGGCTGCCGTCGTTGACTCCACTTGATAACAGGGAATTGGCTGGGATCGAGGCTCCGACGATCACCAGCCCAGGAGGCGCTGTTGCCTGCCAGTGGGCGCTTTGTCCGGATGCGACGTGATTACTCGCGGTTATGATCGACATGCCCTGTTCGGCGAACGCTCCGCCAGGACAGCTGTAGGGCGTGCCGATTCCGGGTATCGCCGAATGAACGAACACGATGTTCTCCCCGTTGGCACAGCTCCAGACGGTTTCGTTAGCCGTCGCTGCCGACGGCGCCAAGAGCACCACTGCTGCAAACGCCGCGAGGACAAAAAGCGCAACAGCGCCCGTGGCCGAGGCACTGCGATCTGAGCTGCATCCGATCGCTCGCCCCATCTTCGCCTCCGCGTTATGGGCA
>DASXJY010000046.1:0-36072 GCA_036497115.1 Solirubrobacteraceae bacterium | reverse complement strand
CAAGCCGATCGTGGCCATGGTGGCCGGATACGCGATCGGCGGCGGCCACGTCCTGCACGTGGTCTGCGACCTGACGATCGCCGCCGACAACGCTCGCTTCGGCCAGGTCGGCCCGCGGGTGGGGTCGTTCGACGGCGGTTTTGGGGCCAGCGTGCTGTCTCGCCTGGTCGGTCCCAAGAAGGCCAAGGAGATCTGGTTTCTCTGCCGCCAGTACGACGCCGCCCAGGCACTGGAGATGGGGCTGGTGAACGCCGTCGTGCCGCTGCACCGCCTCGAGCCCGAGACGGTGCAATGGTGTCGCGAGATGCTGGCGCTGTCGCCGTTCGCACTGCGGATGCTCAAGGCGAGCTTCAACGCCGAGGAGGACGGCCTGGCGGGGATCCAGCAGCTCGCCCATGACGCCAACCTGCTCTTCTACATGAGCGAGGAGGCGCAGGAGGGCCGTGACGCCTACCTCCAGAAGCGTCCCGCCGACTTCTCCAAGTTCCCGCGACGGGCGTGAGCGAGCGCACCCTGAGGCTCGCCGACGGAGTCGGGGGTAAGCCCAGCCCGATCCGGATCTGGCTCATGGCGGCGCGGCCGCGGACGCTGCCGGCCGCCGCCTCGCCGGTGCTGGTGGGGACGGCGCTGGCCGGGTTCGAGGGTGTCTTTCACCCGCTGCGGTTCATCGCCGCCCTGGTCGGGGCGGTGTTCATCCAGATCGGTACCAACCTGTCAAACGACTACTCCGACGCCCGCCGCGGCGCCGACACCGAGGACCGGCTGGGCCCGGTGCGGGTCACCGCCGGAGGGCTGGTCCCGCCCCGCCAGGTGCTGATCGCCACCTACCTGACGTTCGCGGTGGCGGTGCTGGCGGGCGTCTATCTGATCGTGGTCGCCGGCTGGGAGCTGCTGCTGGTCGGCGCCGCCTCGATCCTCGCCGGCGTCGCCTACACCGGCGGCCCTCGCCCGTACGGGTACGAAGGTCTCGGCGAGCTGTTCGTGTTTCTGTTCTTCGGGATCGTCGCGGTGGCGGGCTCGTATTTCGTCCAGATCAAGCACCTCGATTGGGAGGCCTTCGCCCTGGCGGTCCCGGTCGGGCTGCTGGCGGCGGCGATCCTGGTCGTCAACAACATCCGCGACATCGACACCGACCGCCGGGCCGGCAAGCGGACGCTGGCGGTCCGTCTCGGTCGCCCCGGCGCCCGGACGATGTTCGCCGCCGTGGTTTACCTCGCCTACGTGCTCACGCCGGTGACCTGGATCTTCGGCCCGGTCCGCGCCTGGGTGATGCTGCCGTGGCTGACGCTGCCGCTGGCCGCCCGGCTGGTGCGGACGGTGAGAAACCGCGCCGACGGGCCGTCCCTCAACGGAGCTCTGGCCCGCAGCGGGATGCTGCAGCTCTCGTTCTGCCTGCTGCTGGCGGCCGGGCTGCTGCTGAGCCGCTGATCGCCGATCGATGCGGCTGACCGTCGACTCGATCAAGGCCCGTCTGAGCGCCCCATGGCAAACCGGCCACGGCGCGGTGACAGAGCGAGAGCTGCTGTTGGTCAGGCTCGACGCCGACGACGGCCACGTGGGCTACGGAGAGGCGGCGCCACTGGCCTCCTATGACGGGGTCTCGGTGGCCGAGGTCAGGGCGGCGCTGCAGGCCGCCCGCCCGGTGCTCGAAAGCGCCGGGGCGAGCCCGGGGCCCGACCTGCGAGCCCGGCTGCAGGAGCTGATCACGATCCCCCCGGCGCTGGCCGCGCTGGATATGGCGCTCTGGGACCTGGAGGGGCGACGAGCCGGCGAGCCGGTCTGGCGGCGGCTGGGCGCCGGCGCCGCCGAGCCGGTGGCCGTCAACTGGACCGTCGCCTCCGCTGACCGCGCCGGGGCCGCCGGCGAGGCCCAGCAGGCCAGGACCGAGGGCTTCGGGACGCTCAAGTGCAAGGTGGCGATCGGCGATGACGCTGGCCGGCTGGCCGCGGTTCGCGCCGTCGCCGGCCCGGCCATGAAGATCCGAATCGATGCCAACGGCGCTTGGTCGCCCGCGGAGGCGCGAGCCGCCCTGCGAGTCCTGGGCCCGGTTGGGATCGAGCTCTGCGAGCAGCCTGTGGCCGGCGTCGCCGCTGTCGCTGAGCTCAGCCACGAGACCGAGATCCCGCTCGCGCTCGACGAGTCGGCGGCCGCGGCGGGAGCGCTGGAGCGGCGGGCCTGCGACCTGGTGTGTCTGAAGGTCGGCGGCTGTGGCGGCCTGACCGGTGTTTTGGCGGCGGCCCGCCGGGCCCGGGCCACCGGCTACGAGGTCTACCTCGCCTCCACCCTGGACGGACCGCTGGGGATCGCCGCCGCGCTTCACGCCGCCGCCGCCCTGGGGCCGCTGCGGGCCTGCGGCCTGAACACGCTCCCCCTCTACGGCGATCGTCCCAACCCGCTGCCGGCCAGCGCCGGCGCCATCGGGCCGCCGGTCACGCCCGGGCTGGGCGACGGCTTGCTCGGCTGGTACCGCGCCGGCTAGCCCGTGACCGCCGCCGCGGTCTGCGCCGGGGCCTCGAGGTGAACGGCGTGTCCGGCCCCGCCGACCACGATCACCCGTGCGTCGGCGATCCGCTCAGCCATCGCGGTGGCCAGCGCCCGGAACTTCTCGTCGCGCTCGCCGACCACGAGCGCGACCGGCATCGACAGCTCGCCCAAACGGTGCCACAGCGACGGCAGCGCTCCCGTACCCAGGCCGCGCAGCGCTGCCGCCAGCCCGGCCGGGGTGCTGCGCAGCCGGTCGCGGTGAACCGCGGCCGCCACCGGCTCCGGAAGGCCGGCCAGAACCGGGGTCTGAGCCCACCGCAGGGCGAACGTCTCGATGCTCAGCTGCTGCACCTCGGCGGCCAGCTTCTCGTCGGCGGCGCGCCGCTGCTCGCGTTCGCCGGCGTCCTCGATCCCCGGGCTGGCCCCGATCAAGCTGAGGCGTCGCACCCGGGCCGGTGCGGCCAGGGCGACGTGCAGCGCGAGACGTCCCCCCATCGAATAGCCCACCAGCTCAAACGAGTCGGGGGCCAGGGCCAGGACGTCGTCGATCACCGCCGCCAGCGTGACCGGGGTCGTCCCCGCGGCCGACCCGTGGCCACGAATGTCGGGGGCCAGCGACAGGTACCGTTCTCCGAGCGCGGCGACCACCCGGTCCCAGCTCGCGCCGGTGTGCGTGAAGCCGTGGAGGAGTACGAGGGCCGGCGCCATCGAGCAGATCATGACCGCCACCGACACCTATCTGCTTCTCCGCGCCCTGTGCGACGAGCTGGCCCGGTGCGGGCTCCAGCACGCCTGCACATCCCCCGGCTCTCGCTCCACGCCGATCGTCCTGTCGCTGGTCCGCGAGCGGCGGATCCGGTGCTGGTCTCACCTCGATGAACGCAGCGGGGCCTTCTTCGCTCTCGGCGCCGCCAAGGCCAGTGGCCGTCCGGTGGCCATCACCTGCACCTCGGGGACTGCCGCCGCCAACTTCGCTCCGGCCGTGATCGAGGCCTTTCAGGCCCGCGTCCCGTTGCTGGTCCTGACCGCCGACAGACCGCCGGAACTGCGCGATGTCGGCGCCGGGCAGGCCATCGACCAGCTCAAGCTCTACGGCGACGCCGTCAAATGGTTTTTCGAGGTCGGGGTCCATGAGGCCACGGCTGACAATCTGCGCTGGATCCGCCAGCTCGCCTGTCGCGCCTACATCACCGCCCGATCGGGACGGCCCGGGCCGGTGCATCTCAACTTCCCGCTGCGCGAGCCGCTGGTCCTGGACTCCGAGCTTCCCGCCGATCCCGTGCCCGGCCGAGCCGACGGCCGGCCCTGGGTCACCGCCAGGCAGACCCCGGCCCCACCGCCTCCGCGGCGAGAGCTGCCGTCACGGACGGTGATCGTGGCCGGGCGCGACGAGCGGGCCACGGGCGTCGGGGCCGCCGCGGCGAGCCTGGCCCAGCGCTGTGGCTTCCCGCTGCTGGCCGACCCCTTGTCGGGCGCCCGCCACGGCGACGCGGCGATCGCCCGCTACGACCTGCTGCTGCGCGATCCAGCCTTCACCGCCGCCAGCCGGCCCGAGTGCGTGCTGCGGGTCGGGGACCTCCCCACGTCAAAGCCGCTGCGGTCATGGCTGGCCTCGCTGTCTGACGCCGAGCAGCTCGCCTTGGACCCCGAGTCAGCCTGGCAGGATCCGGCCGCCGCCGTCACCGAGCTCGAGCCGGGGGATCCGGTGCCGGCGCTTCACGGCTATCACTGCCCGGGGGCACCGGACCGCTCGTGGCTGGCCGATTGGCGATCCGCCGACGAGGCGGTCAGCGCCGCGATCGACGGCGCCATCGGCGACGCGCTGTCCGAGCCGCTGGTGGCGGCGCGCCTGACGGAGTGGCTCGAGCCGCAGGCCACCCTGTGTGTGGCTTCCTCGATGCCGATCCGTGACCTGGAGCTGTTCGCGCCCGCGGGGCGCCCGGGCCCCGAGGTGCTGGCCAACCGGGGCGCCAACGGAATCGACGGCACCGTCTCGAGTGCGTTCGGGGTCGCGGCGGCGTCGGCGGGGCCGGTCGTGCTGCTGATCGGCGACGTCGCGTTGCTGCACGACCTCGGCGGCCTGCTGGCGGCCCGCCGGCTCGGCCTCGGGCTGACGATCGTGCTGCTCAACAACGACGGTGGCGGGATCTTTCACTTCCTCCCGGTCAGCGGCCAGACCGACGCCTTCGAGGAGCATGTGGCCACTCCCCATGGGACTGACTTCGCCCATGTCGCGGCGCTGTTCGGCTTCCACCACGAGCGTCCGCGCACCGCACCCGAGCTTCAGGAGGCGATTGCCGGCGGGCCGCCCCGGGATCTGCCCGCCCGCCTGATCGAGGTCCGGACCGACCGGCGCCACAACCTGGAGCTGCACCGCCGGATCGCCGAGGCCGCCCTGGCCGCCACGGCGACAATCCGCTCCCCCTGAGATCAGCCGCTCAACGCCGGCACCATGACCTGGAGCTTTAGCTCTGACTCCGCCAGCTCGGCGGCCGGATCGGAGTCGCGCACGATCCCGCAGCCGGCGTAGCACCGAGCCACTGTCCCGCGCAGCAGGGCGCTGCGCAGCGCGACGCAGAACTCACCGTCGCCGAGCGAATCGGTCCACCCGATCGGGCTGGCGTACCAGCCCCGGTCGAGCCCCTCCAGGGCCGGGATCAGCTTCAGGGCGGCGGCCGGCTCGGCGCCCACGGCGGGCGTGGGGTGCAGCACCGCGGCCAGCTCCACGGCCCCCATCGGCCGGGCCAGCTGGGCCCGGATCGGTCGCGCCAGGTGCTTGATGTTGGCGACGCTGACCACCACCGGGTCGGCCGCCGCGGTCACCCAGACCGAGTGCGGGCGCAGCGCCCGGGCAATCCTGCGGGCCACGATCGCGTTCTCCTCGCGGTCCTTCTCGCTGCGCAGCAGCTGCTCGCCGAGATGGTCGTCGACCGCCGGGTCGGCGCTGCGGCGAGCCGAGCCGGCCAGCGCCACCGTGGTGGCTCGATCGCCCTGGCGGCGGACCAGCAGCTCGGGCGTGGCGCCCAGAAAGGTGGCCTCGCCCCGCCCCACCGCGAACACGAACGAGGACGAGAAGGCGTCGCGCAACAGCGCCAGCACGGCTCCGGGGTCGTGCGCCGCCGGCGCGTGGACCTCGACCTCCCGGGCCAGCACGAGCTTCTGGAGCTCGCCGGCCCGGATCCGCTGGACCGCCCGCGCCACCGCCTCCTCGAAGTGGGCCGGCGGCATCGGGCTCGACAGCTCGTAGCGGCCGGCGGGAGCCGGGTCGACCAGCGGCAGCGGCGCAGTCCGCAGCGTCCCCAGCCGCTGCTCGCAGCGGGCCAGGACATCGCCCTCGGTGTCGTCGGGCGCCACGGCGACGTTCAGGGTGATCCAAGTCTCGCCGTCGGCGCGGGCCAGCGAGACCTCGGGGACGATCAGCGACGCCGAAGCAAAGCCGGCCCAGAACGGCGAGGACGCGCCGCGCCCCTCGAACGCGAACCCCCCTACGGCGATCATCCCGGCGCCGGACGGACCCGCCGGCGCGTCCGAGAGGGCACCGGCGACGAGCTTGCGCCACTCACCGGCAACCCGGGCGAATCGCTGCGGCCCGGAGGCCTCGAGCGCCCGCAGGCAACCCAGCGCGGCCACCGCCGACCCGGCCCGGTCAGGCTGTTCGAAGCAGAACCAGGGCTCGCCGGGCCGGCGCGAGGCGACGGCCACCGCGGTCGGATCGCCACCGGAGTCGAGCCTGGCGGTGACGCTGGCCAGGACGGGGATCCCGCGCTGGCGAGCCGCTCGCGTCGCCTCCCGGATGCGGTCAAGCAGGCGGCCGGTGCCAGCGTCACCCAGCCAGTTCGGCGCTGCCGTGCTGTGGAGCGCAGCCACGCGTTTCAGGCTACTCGGCGGCGGGGATTTGGCGCGCGGCGAGCTGACCGGACCGGAGTGGCACTCCTAGCGAGCGCCGGCGGCCGCGGGTTCAGCGGTGAGGCTGGCCACGGCGCGATCGACGGCGGCGTCCAGCGCGGCATAGACGTGGCGCTGCAGCCACAGTGCTCGGTACATGTGGTCGCCCGACGGCGGAAGGTCGAGGGTCAGGTTCGGCCACACGTCAAGGCGATCGGTGACTCCCTGTCGCTGGAACTGGTGCAGCAGCGGCTCCCGGTCGCCCAGCAGCAAAAGCGTCGAGACCCGCTTGTCGCGCAGAGCGTCGAGCGCCGACAGGGCGAGCCGCTTGTGGTCGCGCTCGGCCGAACGCCGCAACAGGCGCCAGGCCCGGTCAGGACGGGCATAGCCCATGGCCTTGGCGACGAACTCCCGGTTCAGCGTGTGGCCGCGGGCGTTCGGAAGTCCCTCGGCGATCGCGACCCGGCGCCCCCGCTCGCTGACCAGCTCCGGGCTCCAGTCAAACGCGTACAGGTTGAGCAGCAGCAGACCTCGAACCCGCGGGTCGACCAGGGCCCGCCGCACGGCGCGATAGGCCCCGGAGCACAGGCCCCCGAGCACGAACCGGTCGGCCACCTCGCGCTCGGCGAGCTGATCGAGAATCGCCGCCACCTCGCCGTCGCGCCAGGAGGCGTAAAAGCTCTCGTCGTCGCGCAGGTGCGGATCCTCACCGTCGGATTCGCCCACCCCGGCGGCGTCGATGCGCAGGCAGGTAACCCCGCGCGCCGCCCAGCCGCGAGACAGGTCGACCCAGCTGCGGTTGGGCCCGGTGTGGGGTACGGCCCCGGCCCCTAGCAGCACGACGCAGAGCGATGCCGACGCGCCGCCGTCGGGCTCGGTGAGGACTCCGAAGATGCGGCCCTGCGGTCCGTCGAACCACAGCGGGGTCTCGTGCAGTGGTACGCCCGCGTGACGGCAGCGCACGGCCGCGGCCTCGGTGCCGGCCGACTCGGTGGCGCCGACGGGACCGCGGGCCGCGGCCGCCGCGCTGGCCGGCTCGGTGGCGCCGGCCGGACCGCCGGTCGGGGCGCCGATCGGGGCGGAGCCCTGCTGGAGCCATTCGAGCGTCAGCGCCATCGTCCGGCGCGGTGCCACCGACTGCTGGGGATTGGCCATCAGCTCGGCGTAGTCGTGGCCATCGCCGCAGTCAACATCCGTCCCGGCAGCGGTCAGATGGTCGGCGAGCTTGGCCTCGGGTCCGATTCCGTCGCGTCCCAGCATCAGCACGCGCCGCGGGGTCCGGGCGAGCTCGAGCGAGGTCAGGTTCAGCTCCCCGAGGTCGGCGGCCGTCTCCTGGCTCATCACGTACCCCACCAGTTCGAGGTCGCCGCCGGGATCCGGATCCTCGCGGATCTCCTCGGGAAAGGCGGCGGCGATGATCTGGTGGTGGCCGCGGAGCTCGCGCAGCAGCGCGCGCCCGCGCGACGGCGCCGCCCACAGGACGAGGTCGTCGATCGGGGCGCCCGTGGCCAGCGCCCGGTAGGCGATCAGACCGCCGAGACCGATGCCGATCGCCGCCACGTGGCGGGCGTTCGTGGTTCGCCGCAGCCAGCCGGCTCCGTCGCTCACCGCCGCCGTCCAGGCGGCGAGCCGACCCGGGTCGTGCGCGGTTCCAGCGCTGTCTCCGGTCGAGGGCAGAGTCAGCCGGGCGGCCGGATATCCCGCCTGGGCGAGCTCGTCCGCCCAAGTCCGCAAGCCCCGGTAGGCGCAGTCGCCCTGCCAGCCGAACGGTCCCAGCAGCAGCACCGCCGTGTCCTGAGGCGCACTTTGCTCGGGCAGGTGGGTCAGCAGCAGGAGGTCATCCCCGTCGCGCTCGAGGCAGATGGCGCGCGGACTCGCCGGTGCGAATCGGATGCCGGTTTTGCTGGAGCCCCCGTTGTCGTGCGCCGCTGAGCTCGCTCGCATCAGGCCCTAACTGAAGGCAAAGCGGAGTCGCCCCGCCAGGTTCAGTCCTGTCAGGGTACCTGCCGGCGGCGTCGGCTCAGCTCTCACCGCCGTCAGCCCCAGCTCGCGCGAATGGCCGGGTTCGATCGAGAAAGCGTCATCGTCGGGCAGGTACCCCGGCGCGCTGACCCGTACCCCGTACGCGAACGCCTCGCTTGACACCACGAGCCGGAAACCCTCCCCGGGCGAGCCGATCACGGTGGCGGTGAGGCCCAGCGCGCTCGCCGGCGCGGCCGCCAGCGGGCGACCGCCGACGCAGCGAAACGACTGCGAGAGGAGCTCGTGGGCCCCGGCGACCTCGCGCTCGAGCGTGAGCGCGACCAGATCGTGGGCCACCGGGCCAAAGCCGTAGGCGCCCGAAATGTCGACGAAGCGGCCCAACAGCGCCTCCACGTTGCGGTGCGCCTGCCCGTGGGCCGGCAGCTCGAGATCCTCGATCACCTCCTCGCCGAGCTGTCTGAAACCGCGGTACAGCGACACCCGCAGGCGCGCCCGCAGGACCTCGGAGTCGTCGTTGGCGATGTGGGCGACGATCCCCCCGAGACCTTCGTCGGTGCTCCACACCGCCACCGGCGCCAGCGCCCGGCGGAGGTGGTGGTAGGCCACCTTGGGCTGGCCGCGGTGGTCCAGGATGCCCCACCCGGCGCCGGCCACGAGATCCTTGGCCCAGAGGATGAACGCGCCGCGGCACGGCGAGGCGTCACGTCGCCACTCGCCCAGCACCTCGGCCATGACCTCTCCGCTCACCGCCCGCGAGAGCTCCAGATACCGCTCCGGCTCGGAGCTGCGCAGGCCCACCGGGTCGACTCCGAACAGCAGCTGCAGGTAGTGGTCGCGGACGTCGTCGAAGTCCCAACCGGCGCCGACGTCACGCGGGACGCCGGCCTTCCAGGCGGGATCGTGGACAACCGCCTGGCCCGGGATGGCCAGCGCCTCGAGCGCGGCCTCGTCGGGGACGTTGGCGAAGGCCAGACATTCTGCGGCCATCCTGACCTCCGCCCGGCGGGCGTCCTCCAGTGGCCGTCGGTATGCCCCGACTCCGTAGTAGTTGGCGATCCCCCGGTCGGTCCGAAACGGGAGGTCACCGCCCCAGGGCGCAGAGGGAAGATAGGGCGCTTCGACGCCGGCCTCGCGGACCAGCCGGGGCAGCAGCTCGCCGTACAGCGGCCCGTCGGCCAGCGCCGGATCGAGACCGAGCATCGCCACCTGCTGGGCAACTTCGCTGCCGCCGCACAGAACCGCCAGGCTCGGCCGGCCCGCCAGTGCGTCCAGCACCGCCCGCGCCTCGCCCTCGGCGGCGGCCATGAACTCCCCGTCCTGCTCCGGGTAATCGAAATTGGCGAACATGAAGTCCTGCCAGACGAGGATCCCGAGCTCGTCGCAGAGGTCGTGGAAGGTGGGGCTCTCGTAGGCCCCGATTCCCGCCACCCGCAGGGCATTCATCCCGCCCTCGACCAGACGGGTGAGGACGCCGCGCAGCTCGGGCTCGGTCGCGTAGGGCCTTGCCAGCTCGAGCGGGGTCCAGACCGCGCCGCGCAGGAATACCGGGATCCCGTTGATCTCAAGCGCCGGACCGTCGCCGAGCAGATCGGCGGCGGCCTGCAGCCGGCGAAAGCCGATCCGGCCAGCCGGGCGAAGGTCGTCTGCGGGCCCGATCCGCACGTCGTAGAGCGCCGGCCGGCCGTGGGTATGGGGCCACCACAGCTCAGGCCGGGCCAGGGTCAGCGCGCCGGTGACCACGGCGCCGCCGCCGGGAACCGGTCGCACCGCCAGCTCGGCGGCGACGGGCGCGCCGCCGCGGCCCCCGAGCTGCACCGTGAGCCGGTCCGGGAACGGGACGCCGACGGGCGCGCGCAGGCCGGCGCTCACCTCGAGGCGACCTTCCTCCCCGGCCAGCCGGGAGCGCAGCCTCACCCGCTCCAGGATCAGGCCGCGCCTGCGCTCGAGCTCGACCGGCCGCCAGGGCCCCACCACCGCCGGACCGGGGGCGAACCCGGGAGCGCGGCCCAGCAGCATCGTTCGGTAGAAGCGCAGGTTGCCCTCGGCGACGAGCTTGGTCCGCCACCGGGCGCGGGGGCGGCGCCTGATGGCGAGCCGGGGACCCAGGGCCCGGCAGCAGATCGCCAGCTCGTTGTCGCCCCGGAGCAGGTCGCCGACGTCGAGCTCGTGGGCCGCGAACATCGACTCGCTGTCGAGCACCCGGTGGCCGTTGAGATAGACCTCGGCCACGGTGGCGATGCCCCCCAGGCACAGCGCCACCTCCTCTCCGGCCCCGGCGGCCTCAGCGGTGAAGCGAACCCGGAACCACCAGTCCTCGGCATCGAAGTCCGTTCCCGCCGCCGCCTCCGGGCCCAGCGCCCCGGCCGCGGTGCCGGGTACCGCCGCCGGCCGCCACGGGCCGTCGGGCCCGCCGGGGCGATCGCAGGCGTCAGCAGCGCTACGGGCCACCTCCCACCCGGAGACCAACGGCAACCGGTGCGGTCCGAGCGCTGTCGTCTCGCCCGCCGCCATCGATCCGGCCGGGTCGCTCAGCCGACCCTCGCCGACAGCGCCGCCATCGCCCGCTCCCAGGCCGCCGCCATCGCCGACAGCGAGGGCTCGGGGTCAAACGGCCGCCGGCGGGCGAGCCGGAACGACATCGCCTTGCACCCGTCGACGATCTCGGCCATCGCCGACTGAGCTTCGGTGGCATCGGCGCCGAGCACCCAGCCGGCGTGGTCGGCGGCTACCTCGAACGCCGACCCGGCCATCCGCACGGTGGCGAATGCGTAGGCGTGGTAATCGTCGAGGCTGCCCTCCAGCAACCCGGGCAGCTCCTCCCCCAGGCGCGCGGCAAAGCGCTCGAACGGATTCACTCCGGGGCGGCGCGCGAGGTGGCGAGCCAGCAGCTCACGCGCGGCGGCCCGCAGCGGCTCGCCCTCCAGAGACTCGCCGGCGTCGAAGCGGACGAGCTCGGTGTAGGGCGGCAGCGCGTCCGCGGGGACATCTCCGATCCTGAACACCCCGCGGTAGTCGGCGCCTCCGAGCTCGTACAGCCCGGCGCTGTGGAAGTAGCGCAGGACCTGGCTCTCGTGGTCGATCGCGTCGGCGGCAACCGAGGTCTTGACGTGCTCGGAGCGATAGCTGGTCGAGGCGGTATCGGGCAGGTACCAGCTGTCGAGCTCGACGATCATCGTCCGCCCCTGCTCGATCTGCTCGGCGATCTGTACTGGCAGGGCTCGGTAGGGCTGCATCTCGTGGATGTCGATCCCGAACAGCCGCTCCAGGTCCTCGGGCGGCGGCTTGAAGAAGGTCCACTGGTCGCCCTCGAAGTCCATCCGGACCAGGTGGCCGAAGGCGGCCAGCGGCTCATAGCCGCAGGCGTGCAGCAGCTCGATGATCACGTCCGAGTAACAGTTGGTCTCCGCGTAGGCGCGGCGGGTCGAGTGCAGGGCGTGCGCCTCATATCCGGCCGGCGACTTGCCCGACAGGCTGTGCAGCGACCGGTTGGCGGCCACGCTCATCGCCACAGCTCGGCGCGAACCTCGCCGGGCCATCCTGCGGGATCCAGCCCGTGGGTGCGCAGCAGCGCCAGCACGATGCGCTCGTGGCCGAAGCCCAGGCAGGCCGTGTGGGCCGTTTCGCCGTCAGCAAGCTCGAGCCCGTAGGTGGTCCCGAAGTGGTCGCGATGGTGGTTGAACGAGGCCAGGGCGGTCGGCTCGGGCCCCGCGATTTGGACCAGCAGTTCGAGCTTGAGGCTCTCGTTGCGTTGGTTGGTGGCCAACATCCGCCCGCGCCGTCCGAAGAAGGGATCACTGGCGTTGTCGAGCTCGGCGTCCAGCCCCAGCGACCGCAGCAGCTCCAGCCCCCGCTGGGCCCATTCGTCACGCCAGGCCAGTACGGCGTCGGGCTCGCCGATCCGCACGAGCTCGTGCTGGTGAAAGATCTGGCGGCGGGCCGGATCGTGCGAGGGCTCGTGGCGAAACACCCAGGCCCCCCCGGCATCGACGAACACGCCGCCGGCCGGAAGCGGCCCGCGGGCGGCGATCGCCGGGTACACCGGGTAGCAGGCCGCCGGCATCAGGGTCAGCTCGGTCATCTGCTGAAACTCGCCCCAGTCCTCGTGCCGGCCGGCCCGCTCGCTCTGCAGTGCCGCTGCCGGCTCGTCGCCGTCGAACGCGTACACGCTCCCGGCCAGGTGGGGAAACGAGGTCAAGTAGCCGCTTGACTCCAGCTGGCGCCGCGGCAGCAGCGGCGGGAAGCGCAGCCGCTCCGCGCCGCGCTGGACGGCCTCGGCACTCAAACGTTCGTCCAGGCGGCTGCGCACCTCTTCGAAGGTCGCGTCGTGGCCGTAGACGCCCGGCACCCCGGACTCGAGCAGCAGGCCGGAGCCGATCAGCTCGGCGAGGAATTCGGTCTGATCGGGTGAGGCCGGCCTGACCGCGGGCACGGCGAGCTACACCTCCTTGGCGATCAACAGCAGCCCGGAGTCGACGGCGTGAATCCGTTCGTTGGCGACCATCAGCCGTGCCGACAGGGCGTCGCGAAGCTGGCGCCCGACTCCGAACGGCGAGTCGTTCTTGTAGGCGGCGATCCCGATCACCTCGAGCACCGCGGAGCAGATCCGCGGCGCCTGCTCTGAGGCGCCGAGCTTGAGATTGTTGAACCGGAGCACCGACCCCAGCGTGGTCAGCGGCTCGCGGTCGGGGCTCTCACTTGCGGCGACGAAGTCGGCCAGCGCCGAGTGCACCTCGGCGCGCAGCATCGTCAGCTCGCTCATCACCCGCGACAGGCTGTGGGCGGCGGGAACCGGCGCTCCCGGGGCGCGCCGGGCGGCGGCGCGCACGAACGCCCGCCCCCGCTCGAACGCCTCGGTGGCGATGCCGAGCCAGACGTAGGACCAGAGGATGTGCGAGATCGGAACGTGCGACTGGTTCATGACCGTCGCGAACGGCGCCGCCAGCACCTGCTCGGGAGCAAACCGGGCCCGCACCGTGAATCCGGGCGAGCAGGTCCCGCGCATCCCGATCGTGTCCCAGGTCCCCTTGGGCTCGAGCTCGGTCTGCTCGCCGTGGTGCAGAACCAGCACCTGGTCGCCCTCGTCGGCGTCCTCGGAGCGCCGGGCGGTGGTGAAAAGGTCATCGGCATAGGCGCCGTAGCTCACCGTCGGAGCCTGCTTTTCGAACCTCAGCGTCGACTCCTCCGCCGCCACCACCGGGGCGATCGAACGGCCCATGTCGCCGCCGGTCCCGATCTCCGAGGTGACCGAGGCGATCAACCGCTGCTCGGTGGCGACCCGGCGCAGGTAGGTCTCATACCACGGCGCTCCATCGAGGTGGCGGACGATCGTGGCGACCTGGATCTGGTGCATCGCGAACACCATCGCCGTCGACGAACACCGGCGGCCGAGCTCATAGCAGGCCTGGGCCAGCGACTCGAACGAGATCCCGCTGCCGCCGAACTCCCGGGGAATGAACGCCGACAGGGCGCGGGCCTCTCGCAGAGCGCCGACGGCCTCCTCGGGAAACCTGGCGTCGCGATCCACCGCCTCGGCGTGCGCCCCGGCCACGTCGGCGATCCGCCGAACCTCGTCGACGAACGCCGGATCGCGATCGAGCGCGACGCTCATACCGTCTGTCCCAACAGCTCGTCGATCGCTGCCTCGATCCCGGACACGCTCTCGAACACGCTGCGCTTGAGCATCTGATCGGGGAACTCGATGTCGAAGGTGTCCTCCAGCGCCAGCATCACGTTCACGCTGGCGTGGGAGCTCATCCCGGCCTGGAAGAGGTCGTCCTGGTCAGACAGTGAGTCGATCTCGATCGGCAGCCGGGCGTGATCTCGGAGCACCCCCCGGATCCTCTCGCGTCGCGAGTCGCTCACTGCCGGCTCCCCGGCTCGCTCGATTGCGGCGCCGTGGTCCCGGCCAGGACCAGCGCGGCCGCGGTGTCCCGGTGCCGGGTCAGGCTGACCGACAGACTCTCCACCCCACGGCCGCGGGCGAGGGCGGCGGCGCCATCGCTGAGACGGATCCGGTGACCCCCGGCGCAGTCGCTGACCACCTCGATCGAGCGCCACCCAAAGCCCTCCCCGGTCCGCCCCAGGGCCTTCATCGTGGCCTCCTTGGCCGCGAATCGCTCGGCCAGCCGCGACGGGTCTCCCCCGCTGGCCTCGCGTTCGGAAGGGGTGTACACCCGCTCCAGAAAGCGATCCCCGTGGGACGCGATCGACTCGCCGATCTGCTCGACGGCGACGAGATCGATTCCCACGCGCACGCTCAGATTATTACGGCCCACATCACCCCCAGGCGTCGTTCATGGCATCGGGCCATCCAAGTTAGCGGGCCCGGCGACGTAGTAGAGAGACGGTCCGATCCCCTCGCGTCCGGGGCCGACGAGGGTGCCGTCGAGCTCGCGGCACTCGATCAGGGCAAACCCCAGCTGCTCGAGTTGGCGCTGTTGGTCGTCGCGGCGGATGTAGTAATGCAGCAGTCCGTATTCGTGCGCCTCGTCGTTGATCACCGCGTGGTCGCCGGCCCGGTACTCGAGCCGACCGAGACGCCGGCGGTTGAACCGCTCGCGGCGCCGGCGGGCGACGCCTCGCACCGCTGCGGCCGGAGAGCGATTCAGGGCCTTGCGCAGTAGGTCGATCGCCCGGGCCACACCTCCGACGCTCTCGCTCGCCGGCGGCCGAGCGTCCAGGTGGGCGAGGTTGTGGGTGGAGAAAACCAGCCGCCCGCCGGGGGCCAGGTGGCGCTCGCGGATCTCCGTCAGCACCCGCCGGCGCTCGCCGTCGTCGAGGATGTCGAGGATGTTGTCGGAGGCCAGGACCACGTCAAAGGCCCCCTCCAGGACGCCGCTCAACGCGCGCAGGTCGCCCTGCCGGACATCGGCGGCGGGAAACGCCGTCCGGCAGTACTGCACCATCGTGCTGGAGACGTCGATACCGTGCGCCCGCTCGGCGATCTCGACCAGATAGCCCAGCAGGCGGCCGGCGCCGCAGCCGATCTCGACTACCCGCCCGGAGAACTGCTCCCGGTAGCGAACCAGCAGCAACACCTCGACCGGCTTGAGGGTCCGATTGCGGTAGTCCCCCAGGTAGCCGTCGTGTCCCCAGAACGCCGTGTTGTGGGCGACCTGAGCCGCGCCCTGGTCAGACGCGCCGGCGATCGCGAATACCGGGCCGGAAGGCCGCTCGGCGGCCCGAAGGCATCAGGTCTCGCTCCGTCCCCGGGAGATGGCGATCTCTCCCGTCCGCGCCATCTCGATCAGGCCGAACGGGCGCACCAGCGCCTCGAAGGCATCGACCTTGTCATAGGTGCCGGTGACCTCCACGACCAAGGAGCGCTTGGTGACGTCGACCACCTTGGCCCGGAAGATGTCGCAGATCTGCATCACCTCGGCGCGCGCGGCGCCGTCGGCATTGAGCTTGAACAGAGCCAGCTCCCGGGCCAGCGTTTCGCCCGGCTCCAGATCGCGGATCTTGAGCACGTTGACCAGCTTGTGAAGCTGCTTTGTCACCTGGTCGATGGGGTGAACGGCGCCGTCGAGCGTGAGCGTGATCCGCGACACGGCGTCGTCGTCGGTGGGACCCACGGCCAGCGTGTCGATGTTGAAGCCGCGCCGGGCGAACAGCCCGGCGATCCTGGTCAGCACGCCGGGCTTGTTCTCGACCAGGATCGAGACGATGTGCTTGCGCCCGGTGCGCAGGCCGGCGACGGCATCGAGCTCGTCGAGGGACAGGACTTCCTTGGTGGCCGGCTCGCCCATCATCACCTCCGCTCTCGCTGGGATCCACTCATCATCAGCCCACCATGTCGCGCGCCGGCTTGCCGGCGGGGATCATCGGATAGGTGTTCTCCTCGCGCGTCACGCGCACGTCCACCAGCACCGGACCCTCGGTGGCCAGGGCCGCCTTCATGTCGGCGACCAGCGTGTGCTTGTCCTGGAGGCGGATCCCGGTGGCGCCGTAGGCCTCGGCGACCTTCACGAAGTCAGGCCACTGGCCCATCTCCACCTGGCTGTAGCGCTTGTCCCAGAACAGCTCCTGCCACTGGCGGACCATCCCCAGGTAGCCGTTGTTCATGATGAACACCTTGATCGCGATGCCCTCCTGGGCACAGGTGGCCAGCTCCTGCATGTTCATCTGCACCGAGCCGTCACCGGCGATGCAGACAACGGTCTCGTCCGGGCACCCGACCTTGGCGCCCATCGCCGCCGGTAGGCCGAACCCCATGGTGCCCAGGCCACCCGAGTTGATCCACCGCCGCGGGCGGTCGAAATGGAAGTACTGGGCCGCCCACATCTGATGCTGGCCGACGTCGCTGGTCACGATCGCGTCGCCGCCGGTGGCCTCATACAACGCCTCGATCATGTACTGGGGCTTGATCTCGGCGTCGGTGGAATCGGTGTAGCCAAGCGGATGGCGCTGCTGCCAGGTGCGGATCCGGGTCCACCACTCCTCAAGCCGCGACGGGTCCGGCGACAGCGCCCGGTACTCCGCCGTCAGCCGCGGCAGGATGTTGCGCGCGTCGCCCACGATCGGGATGTGGGCCGGCACGTTCTTGGAGATCTCGGCCGGGTCGACGTCGATGTGGATGAACTTGGCCCGCGGCGCGAACTGCGACAGCTTTCCGGTCACCCGGTCGTCGAAGCGCGCCCCGATGGCCACGATCAGGTCGGCCTCGTCCATGGCGTAGTTCGCGGTCCTGGTTCCGTGCATCCCCAACATCCCCAGCCACTGCTCGTGGGTGCCCGAGAGCGCGCCCAGCCCCATGACCGTGCAGGTGACGGGGAAGCGGTCGCTGGTCGCCAGCTCGGTCAACTCGTCCCCGGCGTTGGCACTGACCACGCCGCCGCCGGCGTAGATCACCGGCCGGCGCGAGTTGGCCAGCGCCTTGGCGGCCAGCCGGATCTGTTTCTGGTTTCCGTCGGTGGTGGGCTGATAGCCGGGCAGGTGGACGTCGCCGACCGGCTCGTAGGGGATGTCGGCCCGGCTGAGGTCCTGGGGAATGTCGACGACGACGGGCCCCGGCCGCCCGGTGCGAGCGATGTGGAAGGCCTCGTGGATCGACCGCGGCAGCTCCAGCGGGTGCTGGATCAAGAAACTGTGCTTGACGATCGGCATCGTGATGCCGATCGTGTCCGCCTCCTGGAAGCCGTCGGTGCCCAGGAGGTCGGTCCGGACCTGGCCGGTGAGGAACACGACGGGGACGGAGTCCATCATCGCGTCGCAGATCGGCGTCACCAGGTTGGTGGCGCCCGGTCCGCTGGTGCCCAGCGAGACGCCCACTCGCCCTGTCGCCTTGGCATACCCCTCGGCGGCGTGTCCGCCGCCAGCCTCGTGGCGGACCAGGATGTGGCGGATGCCGGCGTCATAGAACGCGTCGTAGGTCGGCAGGTTGGCCCCTCCAGGAAGGCCGAATACGACGTCGACACCTTCGGCCTTGAGGCACTCCATCAGGGCGTCGACTGCGCGCATCTGCGTCCCTCCTTTCGAGGTTCGTCGTTTCCGCGAGGCCGCCGCGGCGCGGGAAGGCCAGTGTACCCAGCGCCAGCCGGCAGTCAGCCGGCCATGACCGGTCCCCCGGTCAGCTGCGGCGAGTCAGCGCGGCCGCCGACTCGGGGACGATCGCCACGTCGGGAAACTCGAGCTCTTCGCCACAGCGGGTGCAGACCGCGTCGTAGAGCATCAGGACCTTGCCGCAGCTCGGGCATTGGCGTCGCAGCTCCCGGTTGTCGTAGCGATAGAAGACCGCCGCCAGCAACCCGACGAACGGGACGCAGAACGAGACCAGGAACCAGACCCAGAATGAGCTGCCCTTAGTCCGCCCCACAATCCCGCCGGCGAGGCCGAAGAAGAACAGGATCACGAGCAGGCCAAGGCCCTGCATGACGGGTGCCTCCGGCGCCTGGGGGCTAGAGGATGGTCTTCAGAGCCCAGATGACGGCGACGATCGCCGCGATGACGACCGCGGTCCAGAACACGGCCATCACGAGCCCGATCGCGAAGTGGATCACGAGCGCGGCCGCGGCGACCAGGATCAGACCGGCGGTCACTTTCCGTACCACCGGAGTCCGCGGAGTCGTTGCCTCTAGTTCACGTGGCATGCCACACAGCTTAGCGCTCGCCGCGGTCCGTCCTGTTGGGACTTCGGTGTTTCTTACCCAGCCTCAGCCGCGCTTGGCAGCCGCCGCGGGCGGACGGTCGCCGACGCGTAGCCGGGCCAGCCGGAAGCGACGCACGCCGGGGCCCGGGGCCTCGCCCGGTCCGGGTCGCCGGTCGGCCACCAGCAGCAGACGAGCGGGAGATGTCGGGGCGGAGTTCATGGCGAGCATGATGAACCTCACCCCGCCGCGCGGCATTGGCCCGATGGCCAAAGTTGGCCCCGCGCCGGTCCGCCGCGCGGCCGCCCCAGGCTCACCGAGAGCGCGCCAGCCCGAGCCCGGCGTCGAGCCCCACCCGGGCCCGCTTGGGCAGCCGCCGCCGCAGCCGCCAGGCAGCGCCTGAGAAGGCCAGGTTGGCGACCGTCGCGAAGCCCGCCTCGTCGCAGCGCAGGGCCAGAAGGAGATGGGCCACCCGGTCGGGGCCAGGGAGATCGCGTTCGCGCACGGCGACGCAGTAGCAGTGGACTCGCCGCCCGCCGGGCCGGATCAGCACGGCTCCGGCCTGCGCGATCAACCAGACGCCGAGCGCCCCACGCTCGAGCACCAGCCCGCTGCGCTGGTGCAGCTCGTAGGCCCGACGATCAATCAGATCGGCGAGCATTCCCAGGGCGCGTGACTCCGCCGCATCGACGGTTCCGGGTCGCGGCCTGACCACCCCGGCGCCTCGCGCCGCGTACAGCTCCGGGATCATCCAGGCGTGTACAAGCGCGATCAGGCTGACCGGCAGTGTCACCGGCGCGGCTACCGCCAGGAAGATGGCAAAGCCCACGAACGGCACCACCTGGGCGACGGTGCTGAGCGTCCAGAGCCGTCCCGCTCGGACCAGCGAGCGCACGTCCAGCCGCGGACGCCAGTAGACCGCCGAGAGCTCCGGAAGTGCGACGGGACCCATCTCGGGCCGCCTAACCCCCGACGATCGGCTGGCGAAGAATCACCAGCGGCTCCTCGAGCGGCAGCTCACGAACCTGCTCAGCCCGGCCCTCCCCACGGGAGACCACTGCGTAGTAGCCCTGCTCGAGCTCGGCTTCAAACGCGGCCACGGCCTCTGCGACCGTGTCGGGATCGCCGGCATTCCACTCGGCAACCGTGGTGTGACCCGTGCGATCCATCCGGATCAATCGAGACATGACCATTCCTCCCTCCTGAGATTGCGAAGCTCGGTTTACGGAAAGCGTACGCTCGTTTGCACCTTGCAATGGCGCCTGAGCTGGTTTTCCGATATTCCACAAATTAGAATCGCCCGGCACCGATGAGCTCGACGACCAAGCCGATCGAGGTCGAGACGTTCGAGCAGATCGAGGCCTCGCCCCGGATGGCGCTGCTACGGCTGATCTTCCGAGCCTCCAGCAGCAACCCGGGGCGGATTCGAGCCTCCAGGCTCCTGGTCACCGACCACACCTCGGGGCAATCGGTCTCACCGCTGCCCTCCCTGCCCGCGCCGGGAGGAGTGCAGCGCGCTGCCTTCGCGGTGCCGTACGAGTGGCTGGAGGGCGACCGCAGCTTCGCAATCGAGTTCGAGGACGGCTCGCTGATAGAGCTTCCCGGCCCAAGCGCCAGCCCTACCCCCTTGGCCGGCCCCGGCGGGTCGCCCTCGGCCGGGCCGCGGGTGTCCCGGAGGCGACCCGGCGCTCCTGCGCTGGACCGTGCGCTGCGCAACGGGGGAATCGACCTTGAGGACGCGACGATGAGCTCCGATGATTGGCTGCTGGCCGAAGCCGAGGCGCGGGCCGCCGCCGAGAGTGAGGCCGAAGCGCTGCGAGCCCGGCTGGAGCACCATCAGGCTGAGGCCGAGGAGCACAACCGCGAGCTCCAGGCACGGTGCCTGGACCTCGAGCGTCGCTTGGCCGATGCCCTGGCCGAGCTCGAGGCGGTGACCAGGTCCGAGCGCCGAGCCGTGATCGAAACCCGGCAGTTGAAGGACACGGTCGTCCAGCAGGCCAGTCTGATCGACGAGCTGCAAGCTTTCGAACGCTGACTGGGTCCCGAGACCGCCCGGCGGCCCGATCACTCGGCACCCACCGGCTCGGGGCCGCCCGGCCCGATTGAATCCGGGCAAACTACGGAGGCGTTACGGATCTGAGGAGACGAGACCTACCTTAGATCTATCGATGGAGCCGCCCCCCAACAACTTTCGAGCTGCGCGTGGCTCGGATCTGTCGCAGGCTGGACCGACTGCCCCCGACACCGGCTGGTCAAGCGGACCCAATGCACCCGAGATTAGTTTGGGTAGGAATTCGGAATTTGGGGCAACTCCAGCTATGATGAGTTCGCAGGGGCCTCGTCATGCCGACCTGACGTCGGTGGGTGCTGTAGGAGGCGACGCGGCGCAGAGCAGCGTGATGTCGCCCAGGGCCGAGTCCAGGCTAGGGAAGGCACACCAGAACATGCAACACTCCGGTTACCAAGCCGCGCCGGCCAACGGTGGGCGACTCCTCGCGCCGCCATTGCGGTCGTTGCGTGGAACGCGGTTCGTTCGATCGCTCGAAACCCCGGCCTGGGAGCGCCTGAGGCTGTTCGTCGACCTGGTGATCGTCTACCTGGCCGCCTGCGCCGCGGCCTTGGGCGACAGCACCGTCCGTCACGAGCAGACCACCGGCTGGATCGCGCTCGGATTCCCGCTCGTGGTGCTGGCCATGTTGCACGCTCGCCGCACGCCCGACACCCGCCTGCCCGGTTCGCTGTTCGACACCGCCGTGCATGTGCTCGGCGTGGTGTCGCTGGCCACGATGCTGACCATCGGAGTGACCTCGGTGTTCAGCATGCACCCGCTGCAGCTGGCGCTGCGACTGTGGCTGTTCACGGCCGTATACCTGAGCGTGTCGCGGGTGATGCTGCTGTCGATCCGCCGTGGCCTGATGCGCAGCGGTCGGGTCGCCGTCCCCACCCTGATCGTGGGGGCCGGGAACGTGGGCATCCACCTGGTCAAGCGGCTGGGCGATCCGGCGTACGGGATGCATCCGGTGGGCTTTCTCGATTCCAACCCGCTCGAGCGGTCCGGCGCCAACGGAGCCGCCACGGTCCCGATCCTCGGCGGCCCCGACGATCTCGCCGAGGCGATCGAGTACACCGGCGCCCGGCGGGTGATTCTCGCCTTCTCCTCCGAACCCGACCACCTGCTGGTGGCCAAGATTCGCGAATGCCAGCGACTGGGGATCGACGTGTCGATGGTGCCGCGGCTGTACGAGTCGATCAACGACCGGGCCACCCTGGATCACGTCGGCGGGCTACCGCTGCTCACGCTGCGGGTGGTCGATCCGCGCGGCTGGCAATTTGCCATCAAGCACGCGGGAGATCGCAGCCTGGCCCTGCTGGCCCTGATCGTGCTCTCGCCGCTGCTGCTGGCGGTGGCCCTCGCCGTACGCCTCTCCTCGCCCGGACCGATCATGTTCCGCCAGCAGCGGGTCGGGCGCGACGGGCACGAGTTCGACCTGCTCAAGTTCAGAACGATGCGCGGGGACTCGGGTCCGCGGGACAAGTTCAAGCCGTCCGAGGGCATGGCGCCCGGCGGCATCGAGGGGATCGATCGCCGCACGTGGATCGGCGGCTGGCTTCGCGACCTGTCAATTGACGAGCTGCCGCAGCTGATCAACGTCCTCAAGGGCGACATGAGCATCGTCGGGCCGCGCCCCGAGCGGCCGCAGTTCGTCGAGCAATTCCTGCGCGACGTCACGCGCTACGAGGACCGCCACCGGGTCAAGTCGGGGATCACCGGCTGGGCCCAGGTTCACGGTCTCCGGGGCCAGACCTCGATCGCCGACCGCGTGGAGTGGGACAACTACTACATCCAGAACTGGTCGCTCCGGCTCGACCTGAAGGTCATGGCCCTGACCGTGGTCGAGGTATTCCGGCTGCGCGACCGGCGCACCTCCGGAACGCCGTCTGCGCCCGAGTCGCCGCCTGCGCGCGAATCACGCGCCGGCGACTAGATAGCCGAGTCCAGCTAGCTAGGACGACGGCGCGGCCGCGGGCTGCCCGCGCCCCAGCATCCGCCCCACCTGCGCCACACTCTGGCGGAGCATCGCCGGGGCCAGGAGCCAGACCGCGCCGGCGTACGTGAGCGCCCCCGCGGCTACGGCCAGGATCAGGGCGATGACCGCGTGGCGGGCGGGATCGACGAGCTGGCCCACGCCCCAGGTCACCAGCCAGGTGGGGATCGACGCCGACACCGCCGGGGCCACGGCGCGCCACTGGCGCACCAAGCCGAGGTCCAGGTAGCGCCTGATCAGCAGCGAGGAGATCATGCCCGAGAGGATCGTGTCCCCCAAGGGGACCAGCGCGACCGCGGTCAGACCGCCGATCGACGCCGCCAGCCAGCAGCCCAGGATCAGCGGGATCAGGATGAACACCGACAGCCAGGCCAGAGCCCCGGGACGATCGATCGAGTTCAGCAGCCAGCCGATCGTCTGATCCATCTGACGCACCGCCGCCCACAGGCCCATGATCGCCAGCGGGCCGACCATCGGCAGCCATCGGTCGCCGAACACCGCGCGGGTGAACGGCTCGGCGGCGGCGCTCATGATGATCCCGATCGGACACGAGACCAGGGCCACCATCCCCAACACGCGGAGAAAAGTCGGCCTGATGTCGTCGCCGGCATGGGAGCTGCGGGCAAACGCCGGGAAGGTGACCTTGCCCACCGGATGGGCGATCGTCCAGTAGATCAGGTCGCCGAACCGGTTGGCCATCGAGTAGAAGCCGAGGCGGCGGTCACCGAAGGCCAGCCCGACCGTGACCGTGTCGACGT
This sequence comes from Solirubrobacteraceae bacterium, assembly GCA_036497115.1. Taxonomy (GTDB): domain Bacteria; phylum Actinomycetota; class Thermoleophilia; order Solirubrobacterales; family Solirubrobacteraceae; genus Palsa-465. The sequence goes on along the minus strand of DASXJY010000046.1, from coordinate 12,831 downwards.
TCTGGCGGACGTACATGGCCAGGCCCTGGCCCAAAAAGGCGCGACCGGTCCGAAACGCACTGACCGCGAGCTTGCGGTCGAACACCGGGCGCACGTGAAACGGCGCCAGGGCGAACAGCACCAGGCCCAGCGCGAACATCCCGGCCACCTGGCCCACGACCAGCGACCAGACTCCCGCCCCCAGCGCGGCCAGCGGAATCGAGACGACGGCCATCACCAGGCTCTGCACGATCATGGCCACAAACCGCCTGCGGAACGCCAGCTCACGCTGCATCAGCGCTTCCCAGAAGCCGGCCACGCTGCCGAGCGGAAGCAGCAGGGCGACGGCCGCCAGCACGCCGGTGAGCTTGGGGGTGGAGAACACCAGCGCAGCCAATGGCGCCACCGCCACCGCGATCAGGCCGGCCAGGACCCCGGTGATCGCCATCAGCGTGAGCAGAGTCCCCAGCCCGCGCCGGTCGAGGTCCTGGCGCAGCACCACGGTGCCCGAGAAGCCCATGTCCGCGATCCAGGTGAGGAAGTTGGTCGCCAGGGTGGCCAGGGCCAGGATGCCGAAGTCGGCCGGGGCGATCAGCCTGGCCAGGACCAGCGTGGTGAGGATCGAGATGAGCTTGCTGCCGGCGTAAGACAGCAAGGTCCATGGCACGCCCCGAATGGCCTTGTCTTGCATGAGAGAAAGCCGCGATACTGCGGCCGCTTTGATACTAGTTCTTCGGGCATGACGGTCCCCAGGGCAGACCCGCGGCCAGCGGGCGGGGCCTCGGTCGTGATGGCCACCTACAACCGGCGCGATCTCCTGCCGGAGGTGCTCGATCCGATCCTCGCCGATCCCGCCGCGACCGAGGTCGTGGTCGTCGTCGACGGCTGTGACGACGGCTCTTTCGAGCTGCTCGGCGAGATCGCTTCACGTGACCCGCGGGTCCGGACCCACTACGTCAGCAACGGCGGCGCCGCCCGCGCCCTGCTGGCCGGCGCCCGAATGGCTCGCGGTGAGGTGATCGTGATCCTCGACGACGACGAGATCGTGGCCCCGGGGGCGATCACCGGGCACCTCCGCCACCACCGGGCCGGTGACGATCTGGTCGTCGTGGGCTACGTGGAGATGTCCTTTCCCCCGTCCCGGCGCCCCGGCGACTTCAGCCGCTACCTGTACGCCCGCCAGTACGCGCGCGATTGCGCAGCCTGGGAGGCCGACCCGAGCCGCATCTTGTCGAACCTCTGGGGAGGGTTCATCTCGATGCGCCGCTCCAACTACATCCAGGTGATGGAGAGCGCCCACGATTTCGTCGACGGCTACCACTACGACCTCGACTTCGGGGCACGCTGCATCGAGCTCGGACTCCAGGCGCGCTTCGATCCCTCACTGCGGGCGCTGCACCTCTACGAGCGCGGCAGCGCCGCCTACCTGCGCGACGCCCGGGGTTCGGGACGCAATCGGATCCTGATCCATCGCGCCCATCCCGCCGTGCTGGCGCCGGTCGATCCGACCTTCGTGGACCGGGGCCTGCCCCCGGTGGGCCGAGCCGCACTGGCGGCGATCATGCGCCTGCCGTTCCTGTTCGGGGCGCTGCGGGCCGCCACCGTGGTCGCCGGGCAGCTGCACCTGTGGCGCATCGAGGACCGCGGAGCGGGACTGATGTGGGCGGTGGAGCAGAAGCGGGGCGCGCTCGAGGCGGCTGCCCCGGCCGCTGCGGGGACCCGTGGGGTCTAGCGCCCGGCGCGCCGAGCCATTCTGCTCAGCTTGCCCACCGCCCGCAGCGCGGCGGGACGAAAGCGGTTTGCCAGCCAGCGCTCGAAATCCGCTGGCGCCGGCGTGGTCACGAACCATCGCGGGAGCTCGTAGCGGGGGCTCGAGCGCCCCGTGAGCCCGGGCCCGCCACTGACCGCCCGGGCGAAGCCGATCTCGGCGACGGCGGCCACCGTGGCCGGGGAGTAGTCGGAGCCCGGGTTGCCGAACGGGTAGGCGAAGGCGGCTGGAGCGGCGCCCAGCCAGCGCTCCAGATCGGCCCGGGAACCGGCGATCTCGTCGTGCTGCACGCCGGCGGTCTGCGCCCCGAGCCGGAGGTGATGGCGAGTGTGAGCCCCGATCTCCAGCCGGTCGCTGCCCGCCAGCTCGCGCAGCTCGTCGAGGGTCAGCGGGCGGTGAGTCTCCCGCGGCGCGAGATTGCCGCCGATTCCCGCCCACTGGTGCAGCTGCGCCAGTGCCTCCTCGACGCTCCCGGACGGGCGCCCCTGCAGCCACAGCGCGATCTGCTTGGCCGCCGTCGCCCCGTCGCCCATTGGGCAGCGCAGGGTCTGCCCGGTCGCCGTCAGCTCGAGCACGGGTGGTCGATCAGCGCCGGCCCCGCCGCCGACCAGCCGCTGCACCTCGTCCCACCAGAATTCCCGCTCAGACCCGACGTATCCGGTGGCCACGAACAGTGACGCCGGAACGCCGGCGGCGGCCAGGCTGGGCAGGGCCGCGCTCAAGTTGTTGGCGTAGCCGTCGTCGAAGGTGACCACCACCGAGCGCTCCGGGAGCTCGCCGCGGTCAAGCCCGTCGCAGAGCTGCTCGAGGCTGAGTGGCGTGAACCGCCGGGCCAGGACCTCCATGTGGCCGCGGAAGTGGTCGGGCGCGACGGTGATCCCGAACGGATCGTGCTCGACGTCGGCGACCGAGTGATACACGAGGATCGCCGCCGCACATCGAGCTGATCCCGCACGGCTCATCCGCGCAGGAACGCCGCAACCTGCTTGATCTCGAGCTCCAGGGTGTGCTCGTGCGCCTTGGCGAAGCCGGCGCTGACCAGCTGCGAGCGCAGGTTGGGATCGCCGGCGACTCGGTTGACGGCCTCGGCGACGGCCGGGGCGTTCTCGGGCTCGACCAGGACCGCGGCGCTTCCGACTTCCGCGGGCACGCCGCCGACTGCGGTGGCGACCACGGGCACACCGGAGGCAAACGCCTCGATCAGCACCTGGGGAAATCCCTCGGTGCGCGACACGTGCAAGAAGATGTGGCTTGACCGGTAAAGCTCGAGCAGCCCCTCGCGGAGGGGGACGTGGCCCCGCAGCTCGGCGGCGTCGCGAACCCCGAGCTCGCCCAGGCGCTCGATCAGCTGCCCCCGCAGGGGGCCGTCGCCGCAGATGATCATCCGCCAGCGTGGGTCGTCGCGGCGCAACAGGGCCAGCGCCTCGGCGAGCAGGAGTGGATTCTTCTCCTCATCCAGACGGCCGACGCTGAGCACCTGCAGCTCGCCGTCGTAGTCGTGCTGTGGCGCCCGCCCCTCGTCGACGATGTCCTCACGGTGGATCAGGGAGACGGCGATCGGCAGCAGGCTGCGGGAGTGCTGGTAGTGGGCCGCGAGCTGCGGCCCCACCACGACGGTCGGCAGCCGCCTCGCCCACGCGCGCCAGCCCCGCTCGAGGATGTCGGCGGACAGGTGCATCCACCGTTTGGAGGGGCGCCGGCGGCGCACGTAGGTGGGAAAGTCCTGGCGCACGCCGAGTACCACCCGGCGGCGGCGGACCAGGGCGAGGATCGCGAACAGCTGCGAGAGCAGATACGGCCCGAACAGCCAGGCGACGTCGGCATTGCCGGCCGATTCCCAGAAGCACCGCAGAGAGCTCAACAGCGGCGACAGGGCCGCCCGGAGATTGTCCAGGCTCTCGTAGTGGGGCAGGGCGATGAACTGCACCCCATCGGGGATCCGGTAGCGGGCCGGGCCCTCTCCGTAGTCCAGGCGGCCGATGATCGTGACCTGCATCTCGTCGGCCAGGCTGGCGATAAAGCTCGTGAACGACAGCTCCCCGTAGACGGCTCCGTCGGCCTGGCGGTAGACCGAGTCCACGTAGACCAGGGTGCGCACTGCCGCATCGTAGCCGGGTCCCTGCCGGATCGCGGGCGTGATCGCGACCAGCACGCCGAGGCACCCTGGCAGCTATGGTGGCCCGGTGCTGGAAGTCGCGCAGCGCCCGCCGCCGACGCTGTCTGACCCGCACCGCGGCCGGCCGCCATTCAAGCTGCTCTCGATCCTGGCTCTGGTGCTGGTCCTGGGCGGTGTTTCGGCGTTCTTCTTCTCTGACCGCTCCCGCGCGGCCACCGGCGCCTACTCGGCCTGGATCAGCTGGCCGGCGGTCAACGGGGCGGCGACGGCGCGGATCGAGCTAAACGGCCACCTGATCGACGAGGTCCGCGCCGGCGGCGGGCGGCGCTACCAGCTGCACGGCCTGTGGCCGGCCACCCGGTTCAGGGTCGAGATCGACATGCTGGGCCGCGGCGGCCGGGTCCTGGCCCGCTACCACCGCCGGCTGCGCACAGCCCGCGCCCAGAGGCCGTTTCGGCGGCTCTACAGCCCCACCGCGTTCATCAACCAGCCGATTCCCAGCGCGCCGTCGGTGGCTGCCGGCTCGGCTGGGATGATCGCCGACGCGATCGAGTCTGACATCGCCAGCGCCAACCTGGCCAACGACGAGCACTGGGGGATCCCGATCGTTACCGCCGATGCGCAGAGCCAGCAGTCCCGGGTCGCCTGTACGACCTACGGCTGCGCGCACCGCATCGGCGCCGTCCGCATCCCCACCGGCGCCGAGGCCGACACCGGCAGCGACCACCACCTGGTGGTCCTGCAGCCAAACGGCAACGAGCTGGACATGTGGATCGGCCTGCACACGGCCACGGGCTGGACGGCGGCGATCCGCTGGCTGGAGAGCGCCAGCGGCCCCGCGGCCAACTGCATCTCCCGGACCGCCTGCGGCGGCGCCGACGCGGCCGACTTCGCGCTCGGGGCCGGCGTGGTGCGGCCTGAGGAGATCGCCCAGGGCCACATCGACCACGCGCTGGCCATCACCACGCCGATCACCCGCCAGGGCTACGTCGCCTGCCCGGCCGGCCACGGCGACGGCCGCCACAACGATCCCAACGCCCTGCCGATCGGGGCCCACCTGCAGCTGGATCCCGCCGTCGACGTGGCGGCGCTGCCGATCGCGCCCTGGAAGAAGGTGATCGCGGTGGCACTGCAGCGCTATGGCGCCTACGTGGTCGACACCGGCGGCTCGATCGCGCTCTACGCCCAGTCCGATCTGGGGCGCGGCTACAACGCCTGGGCCAAGGCCGGGGTTCCCTCGGACTCGCCCAAGCTCACGGATCTGCCCTGGGGCTCGATGCGGGTTCTGTCGATGACCCGCTGCTCCTACTGACCCACTGACCGGGCCGCCGGGGCGCTGGCCGGAGGGGGTTCTGACCCGCTGAACGGCTGCCGGACGGCGTCCGCCGTGCGCTACTGAAGCATTCCGGCGGGGGCTGGACATTTGGCGGGCCGCGGTCGCTGGACGTTTGTCGGACGTTTGCAGCCAGACCTGTCCGGGGTCCTCCGACGCACCGATCAACCCTCCCATGATCAAAGCGCTCGGCACAACCCTCCTGGTGGCAGCCGCGTTTGCGTTCGGGGCGGACGCCGAGGCTCAGACCACCCCATCGCACCACGGCAAGACCGTCCACCACGCGCGGCCCCACCACCGCGGCGCCAAGGCGCGCACCGCCTGCAAGCGGGCTCGCCGTCACACCCACTACCGCCACCGCCACCGCCACTGCACCGCACACAAGGCCAAGCATCGCAAGCTGCACCGCTCCCGGGCCCGGCGTCCCCACGCCCGTCCCGCGGCGGACCGATCGGGCCTCAGCGTGACCAGCACGACGCCGTACTCGGCCAACCTCAGGTGGAACTCGGTCGCTGGCGCGGCGACCGCCCGGGTGTGGGTCAACTCCCACATGATCGACGACATCGCCGCCGGCGGCTCCGCCAGTTACGACATCCCGGGGCTCTGGCCGGCCACGGACTTCCGGGTGCAGGTCGTGATCCGCAATGGCGCCGGCCAGATCGTGGCTCAGCACAGCCGGATCGTCACCACCGCCGCGCGCAGCGGGTCGTTCCCCCGCCTGTACAGCCCCAACACCTTCATCAACACCCCGGTCGGCCAGTCGCCCTCGCTGGAGCCCAACTCCGGCGCGATCGTCTCGCAGGCCTTTCAGGGCTACTCATCGCGGGCCAACCTGTCCAACGACACCTCCTGGGGAATCCCGGTCTACCACGCCTCTCCGCAGAGCACCTCCTACAACGTCGCCTGCCAGTACTACGACTGCTGGCATCAGTTCGGCCCGGTCAACATCCCCAGCAACGCGCAGCCGCAATCCGGAGGCGACGGCCACCTTGTCGTGCTGCAGCCCGGCGGCCAGGAGTTCGACATGTGGATCGGCCAGCACACGGCCAGCGGCTGGACGGCCGGCTCGCGCTGGGAGGAGAGCGCGTACGGCTCGGCCGCCAACTGCACCCGGGTGCACGGCTGCGGTGCCGCCGACGTGGCCGGCTTCGCGCTCGCCGCGGGGATGGTCAGACCCGAGGAGATCGCCCAGGGCCACATCGACCACGCGCTGGCGATCACCACGCCGGACACCCGCGCCAACTACATCGCCTGTCCGGCCACCGACACCGACGGCCACCACGACGACCCCAGCGCCCTGCCGGTCGGCGCCCACGTGCAGCTCGATCCGAACATCAACGTGGCCGCCCTCAGGATCCCGGCGTGGGAGAAGGTGATCGCCGTCGCGCTGCAACAGTACGGCGCCTACGTGATCGACACCGGCGGCTCGGTGGCCGTGTACGCCGAATCCAACCTAGACCGCACCTACAACGCCTGGGGCAGGGCCGGCGTCCCTGCTGACTCCCCCAGCCTGGCGAATCTGCCCTGGGGCTCGATGCGGGTGCTGTCGATGACCCAGTGCGGCTAGACGGTCCAGTGGTGGCCACCCCATAGCCCCCCGGCCGCGGCGACGTTCAGGCCGCCGAAACCGGCCTCGGAGATCCTGCCGGATGCTGGTCGAGGAACTGCTGGTGCCAGAGCTCCAGCATCAGCAGCGACCACAGCCCGCGGGTGTGGTCGATCCCGGCTCGGTGCTCACTGATCAGGCGCTCGGTGGGTACCGGGTCGATCAGCCCCCGATTGCGGCTGGCGGTGCCCAGGAGCGTGTCGCAGGTGAATTCGTAGAGCTCTCCCCGCAACCAGGCCGGGATTGGAGCGGTGAAGCCCATCTTGGGGCGCTTGAACAGCTCCGGGGGAAGGTGGCGCGAGAGCGCGTCGGCGATCAAGCGCTTACGGCTGGTGCCGCGCTGCTTGAACTTCACCGGCAGGCGTGCCGCCCACTCCACCAGGCGGTAGTCAAGCAGCGGCGCACGCGCCTCCAGCGAGCTCGCCATCGTGGCGATGTCCATCTTGTAGAGAAGTTGGTCGGGCAGCGAGCGGGCGAGATCGACCGCCAGAGCCCGGTCGAGCGCGGTCGCGATCCGGCCCGGGGGGTCAAACCGGGGGGCGCGCTCCAGCGCCGGAGAGACGCTGGCGCGCTCCGCCGGCGTCAGCACCGCCGTCCACTCGGCGTAGCGCTCACCGGGCTCGAGCTCCACCGAGCGCAGGAACCGGTAGAGCTTGTGGCGCATCGACATCGGGTGCGCCAGCTCGCTGCCCAGAGTGGTGGCACCCAGCCCGGCGGCCCGGCGCACCCAGCGCGGGAGCCGGTCGGCGACCGCGGCCAGGCGCGCGGCCTGGTGCCGGTAATAGCCGCCGAACAGTTCGTCTCCGCCCTCACCCGTCAGGGCGACGGTGATCTCCTGCCGGGCCCACCGGGCCAGGTAGAAGGTCGGCACCGCGGACGGATCCGCGAATGGCTCCCCGTAGTGCTCGACGAGACTGGGGAGCAGTTCGACGAGGTCGGTTGGAGCCACGATCGCCTCGTGGTGCACGCTGCCCAGCCGCTCGGCGATCCCCCGCGCGTGCAGCCGCTCGTCGTAGCGGGCGTCCGGGAAGCCGATCGCGAACGATTGCACGCTGTGAGCCCCGGCCGCGACCATCTGGGCCAGCATGTAGCTCGAGTCGACGCCCCCGCTGAGAAACAGCCCCACGGGGACGTCGGACACCAGGCGCGCCTTGACCGCCAGCCGCGAGCGCTCCTCGAGTTCGTCGAGCGCCTCTCGATACGAGAGATCGTGCTTGGGTTCGAAGTCGAGCGTCCAGTAACGCTCGACGTCGGCGCTGCCGGTGGGCGACCAGGTCAGCATCGTCGCCGGCGCCAGCTTGGTGACGCTCGACAGCATCGAGCGGGGCGACGGCACGTAGCCGAACTGCAGGTACTCGGCCAGCGCGATCGGGTCGACGTCTCGGCTGATCCTTTCGTCGAGCAGCAGCGCGGCGAGCTCGGAGGCGAAGCTCAGCGTGCCGTCGGCGTGGTGGGCGACGAACAGGGGCTTCTTGCCCATCCGGTCTCGGGCCAGGATCAACCGCTGCGCCTCCGAGTCCCACAGAGCCAGGGCAAACATCCCGTCGAGCTCTTGCACGAACCGGGTCCCGAACTCCTCGTAGGCGTGGACGATCACCTCACCGTCAGTCCGCGAAGCCATCCGATGACCGGCTCGTTCGAGGCGGTCGCGCAGCTGGCGAAAGCCGTAGATCTCGCCGTTGAAGACCGCGTGTACGGTGCCCGACTCGTTGTGGTAGGGCTGGTGTCCGCCCCCGACGTCGATCACCGACAGTCGCCGGATCGCCAGGGCAACCGTGTCGTCCTCATACAGCCCCGACTCATCCGGCCCGCGGTGCGTCAGCGCGTCCGACATCGCGCGGATCAGGTTGGCGCGATCCGGGGTTGCTCCGACAACGCCGGCAATCCCGCACATCGGGCAATCGTAGCCGTCGCTGCCCCGGTATCGGCTCGTTTGGCGATGCGCTACCGTGGCGCGCCGTGAACGAGGACGTGGACTGCTCGATCCTGGTTCCGGTCTACAACGAGGAGCGCTACATCGAGCAGAGCTGGGCCGCGATGCAGGGCCAGCGCTTCGAGGGGCGGCTCGAGTTCCTGTTCGTAGACGGATGTTCGACCGACCGGACTCGCGAGATCCTGGAGCGGCTGGCCGCCGACGACGACCGCATACGGGTCCTGGACAACCCGCGCCGCGCGGTCTCGAGCGGGCTCAACGTGGCGCTCGCCAACGCCCGCGGGACCTGGGTCGCCCGGATGGACGCCCACACCGCCTACCCCGACGACTACATCGCCCTGGGCGTGCAGCGCCTGCGCCAGGGCGGTACACGGTGGGTGAGCGGCCCCCAGCTTCCGGAGGGCCACGGCCCGGTCTCCCGAGCGGTGGCCCTCGCCCTGGCCAGCCCGATCGGACGTGGTGGATCGCGCAAATGGGGTGCCCGCGGGCAGCGCGACGAGCCCGAGTTCGAGCTTGACACGGGGATCTTCTGCGGAGTCTGGAGCCGGTCCACGCTGCTCGAGTACGGCGGCTGGGACGAGCGCTGGCCGCGCAATTCGGACTCCGAGATGGCGGCTCGGTTTCTCGAGCGCGGCGAGCGCTTGATCTGTGTGCCGGCGATGGCGGCGGTGTACGTGCCCCGAGACTCGCTGCGGGGGCTGTGGCGCCAGTACCGCGGCTACGGCCAGTACCGAGCTCGCACCTCCCAGCGCCACCCCGACGCGATGCGCGCGTCGCATCTGCTGGCCCCCGCGATCGTCGCCACGGCGGCGGCGTCGGTCGTGGCTCCTTCGCCGTGGCGGCAGCTGGCCCGCCTGGGCTTCGGCGCCTACACGGGAGCCCTCGCCGTCAGCGGCGTCCGCTCGCTTTCGCAGGGATCATCAGCCGCCGACGCGGCCCTGGTCCCGATCGTCCTGGCGATCATGCACTTCGGGCACGGCGTGGGCATGATCGACGGCGCCCGGCTGTACGGGCCTCCGTTGGCGGCTTTGGCCAGGATCGCCGGCCGTCGGGATCTCGCCGCTCGGCTGCACCCGGCGCCGGAGCCGGTTCACGCGCCCTCGCTGGCCTGACCGGATCGCAAGCCATTTCCTGACCGGGACCGACCCGGGTATCGTCTAAGGATGCGCATGCACCCGTCCCCGGCCTGGGGCCCGGCTTGACTGCGCTCAGGATGCGGGCACGGGGGGCGCTCCCGCTGGGCGGCTCGGAGTCGATCTTGCCCTGGATCCTGGTCGCCGGCGTGCTGGGTGCGGGAATCGGGCTGGCCGCGGCTCTCAATCAGACCACGGTCGCGGTGGTGCTCGTCCTGCTGCCGGGGCTGTTCGCCCTGCTGCTGCGCCTGGACTGGATCCCGGTCCTGCTGATGGCCACCGTATTCGGCGAGGCGCTGCAATCGGGGAGTGTCACCGCGTCTCGGGCGGTGGCGCCCCTGGCGCTGTTTGCCGTGGTGCTCGGCCTCCCCGGTCGGACCCGGGTACGGCTTCCGCGCATCGGTCTGCTCCTGGCGGCGATCGCCTACGCCAGCTGGGCGCTGGCCAGCGCGGCGTGGACGGTCAACTCCGACAGCTCGCTGACCCTTGGTGGCACCGGCTACGCGCTGGCCCAGCTGGCGATCTCGCTGGCGTTGATGGGGGCGATGGTGATGTTCGTGCGCTTCGAGACCGACCTGCGGCGGCTGCTGTGGGTGACATGGCTGCTGGCCTCGGTGACCGGCCTGGTCTCGATCGCCCAGTACGCCAGCGGCTACGGCCGGGCGGTCGGGGTCTCGGGAGACGCCAACTTCTTCGCCGCGCTGCAGGTGGTGGCTCTGCCCTTCAGCGCTCTGCTCGCCATCGAGGTGCGAAACACCCGCAGCCGCACGATCATCCTGATCGGGATCGCGATCGCCGTCGGCTCGATCATCACCTCGCTGTCGCGCGGGGGCATCCTGGCTCTGGTGGCGGTGTTCCTGTTGCTCAGCCTGCAACCGGCGCGCGGCTTCTTCCATACCCGAGCCCGCAAGCGGGCATTCCTGCTGTTCGTCTCGATCGGCGCCGGGATCCTGTTGGTGGCTTCCTACAGCGCGTTGTCAGCCCGCACGTCGTCTCTGTTCAGCGGGGGAGACCAGGGCTCCGGGCGTGCCAACCTGTGGCGTGCGGCGGTCACCGGCTGGCACCAGCACGAGATCCGCGGGCTCGGGCTCGGCGCTTTCATCGGCCAGAGCAACAAACTCCTGTTGGAAACTCCGCGCGTCAACTTCAGCGATTACCAGCTGCGGTCGACAGGACAGTACGTGCACAACGCCTATCTCGAATCTCTGGTCGAGCTCGGCGTGATCGGAGCCGCCCTGTTCGTCGGGCTGCTGGTCACGATGGCGCTCAGCCTGCGAGCATCGGCACGCCGTGCTCAGGCGGCCGGCCTGCTGTTCAGCGCCGCCTTCAGCCGAGCCCTGGCGCTCGCGCTGGCGGGCTTCGCGTTCACATCTATCTTCCTTTCCACCGAGACTGACCGTACGCTATGGGTGTTGATCGGCTTGGCGATAGCCCTTCCTCGCGTGATCAGCGAGGAGCAGCTCCGGCGGGAGAAACCCGCTGACGCTCCCGTGTTGCCCGCCCTGGCCCCTCAGGAAGCGGTACCCGCGACATGAGCGCGACCGCTCCGACGGTCCCCGAGAGCGAGACGCTTCCGCGATCGATCCGCCGCTACACGAGCGTTCTGCGCCGGCAGTGGTGGGTGATCGCGCTGGTGACGCTGATCGCGCTCGTGGCTGCCGCGTTCTACGTCGAGCGGGCCACGCCGGTGTATTCGGCCAGCTCCAAGGTGGTGGTCGGGCAGGGCCAGTCTCTGTTCAACCCGGCCCTGTCGGTCGACGCCACGGCCGTGACCTCGACGATCAGCAGCCTCCTGCAGAGCAACGTCGTGGCTGAGACGGCGATCAAGCAGCTCGGCCTTAACACCACCCCCACCGCGCTGCTCAGCAACCTCGGCGTCAGCGCGCAGCCGGCCGGAGCGGTGATCGACGTCAGCTATGACGACACCGACAAGGCCCGGGCGGTGCGGGTGTTGCGCGAGCTCGGCACCGTGTTCACCAACCTGGTCAACACCGAGCTGGCCAGCAAGACCAAGAGCACCGGCGGTGTCACGCCCGCCCAGCCGGTGAGCGCCGTGGTGTTCGATCCCGCCCACCCGGATCCCGGTCAGGTATCGCCGCACAAGGCGCGGACGCTGATCATCGCCCTGGTCCTGGGACTGGTGGCCGGACTCGTGCTGGCCTTCCTGCGCGACGCCCTTTCCAGCACGATCAAGTCCGAGGAGGATGCCGAGGCCGCGTACGGCGCCACCAGCCTCGGGAGCCTCCCCCGCGGCGCGCTGGGACTGGCGATCACGCAGGTCGCCACGCTTCCGCGCAAGACCCGGATCCGCGTCGCCGAGGCATTTCAGATGGTCGCCGTGCGCCTGCGCTACACGACTTCCATCCAGCGGGGAGTGATCGTAGTGGCCGGGGCCCGCCCTGAGGACGGCAAGACCACCCTGACCGCGCACATCGCCGCCGAGCTGGCGGCCGCCGGCAACGACGTGATCGCCGTCGAGGCCGATCTGCATCGACCGGCGCTGCACCGGCTGTTCGGAGTCGAGCCCCGTCAGCCCGGGGTGAATGAGATCAGCCAAGGCGGCGGGGCCCTCACCGACTCGCTGATCAACGTGGAAACCCACGTCGCCGAGGAGGCGACCACGCGCTCACGCCGTCCGGTGCTGGCGGGACGCCGGCGCAGCGGCACACGCCAGCCGGACTCCGGTAACGGCGCCCCCGATGCCGAGCCGCTGCCGCGCGTCGGTGGCGGGCGGCTCCGGCTGCTTCCGGCCGGCCTGTCCCAGGGGTCGGCCAGCGCGGTGTCGATGGCCAGCGCGTCCTCGTTGGTCCAGCGCCTGCGCGCGCTCACCGATTACGTGGTGATCGACACCCCGCCGCTGCTGCTGTCGGGCGATGCCTACCCGCTGATCCAGCTCGCCGACACGGTGGTTGTGGCCTGCCGCCGGGGGGCCACCCGCCACCACGAGGCCCACCGGGCCCGCG
>DASXJY010000045.1:0-27866 GCA_036497115.1 Solirubrobacteraceae bacterium | reverse complement strand
CTGTGACCAGCGGCGGATCCCGCTGGTGTTCCTGCAGAACATCACCGGGTTCATGGTCGGCCGCGACTACGAGGCCGGCGGGATCGCCAAGCACGGCGCCAAGCTGGTCACGGCGGTGTCCACGGCGCGGGTGCCGAAGCTGACCGTGATCGTCGGCGGCTCGTTCGGTGCCGGCAACTATGGAATGTGCGGCCGCGCCTATTCCCCGCGGCTGTTGTGGATGTGGCCGGGGGCGCGGATCTCGGTGATGGGCGGCGAACAGGCGGCGGCGGTGATGACCGAGGTCGGGCAGCCCGAAACCGGGGCCGAGCTGCGCGCGCAGTACGAACGCCAGGGGGAGCCGTACTACGCCACCGCGCGGCTGTGGGACGACGGGGTGATCGATCCCCGCGACACCCGGGACGTGCTGGGGCTGGCGCTGTCAGCGGCTGCCAATGCTCCGCTGCACGACGTCCGCTACGGCGTCTTCAGGATGTGACCCCAACGGGTAAGGGGTGACGCCCGGCAACTAAGGCGTGCCGCGTGCCAACTGGCTCCATTCGCCCGATGTGAGCAGACCGTCTTAGGAGGAGCATCTAGTGCACCCCGACGAGAGGAAACCGAGATGCTCACCAAGACGAGAAATTCAGGCGTGACGCTGAAGCTGGCCGAGGCCGAGGACCAGGCCGTGGTTGACGTGATCGCCGAGCTCGACAGCGCTCCGACCCTCCGCGGACGGGCGCTGATCGCGTTCGTCGACGGGTGGCCGGTGGCGGCGCTGTCGCTCGACGACGGGCGGGTGGTCGCCAACCCGTTCGCTCCGAGCGCCGAGGCGGTGGTGCTGCTGCGCCTGCGGGCTCGCCAGCTGCACTCCGAGCCCGGGCGGCGGCCGCGGCTCAGGCTGGTCCCGAGACGGCTGCGGCTCGCCTGAGCCGGTTCACCGCCACTGCGGCGGTGGCCGAGGAGCGCACAATCGTTCGCTGGTCGGCACAGACCGAGCCGGAGGCGGTTAGGCTTGAGGTTGCCGATGATCGGGGACATCCTCTGGACACCGCCGGCCGATCTGCGTCAGAGCACCGAGATCGGCCGTTTCATGGGTTGGCTGGCCGCACGGCGGGGACGCGACTTCGCCTCATACGAGGACTTGTGGCGCTGGTCGGTTGAGGACCTGGAGGGGTTCTGGGCGGCGGTCTGGGACTTCTACGAAATCCGCGCCCACACGCCTTACCAGCGTGTCCTGGCCTCCGCGACGATGCCGGGGGCGCAGTGGTTCACCGGCGCCCGGCTCAACTACGCCGAGCATCTGGTGGGCCTCGACGAGGACCGTGACCGGGTGGCGGTCCTGGCCCAGTCGCAGACGCGGCCGGCGCTGGAGCTGACCTTCGGCGAGCTGCGCGACCAGGTGGCCCGGGCCCGAGCCGGCCTGCAGCGGCTGGGCGTGGGGCCCGGCGACCGGGTGGTCGCCTATCTGCCCAACATCCCCGAGACGCTGGTGGCATTCATCGCCACCGCCAGCCTGGGCGCGATCTGGGCCGCCTGCGCGCCCGAGTTCGGCGCCCGCAGCGTGATCGACCGCTTCTCCCAGATCGAGCCCAAGGTGCTGCTGGCGATCGGCGGCTACGGCTATCGCCGCCGCTACGTCGACCGCCGTCCCGAGGTGGAGGCGATCCGCGCCGCGCTGCCCACGCTCGAGCACGTAGTCGCGGTGCCCTACGGCGAGGCCACGGTTCCCGATGCCGTCAGCTGGGAGCATCTCGTCTCCGAGCCCGCTCCGCTCGAGTTCGATCCGGTGGCCTTCGATCACCCGCTGTACGTGTTGTTCTCCTCCGGGACCACCGGGCTGCCCAAGGCGATCGTCCACGGCCACGGCGGTCAGCTGATCGAGCACCACAAGAACCAGGGACTGGGCTGGGATCTGAAGCCGGGGGGCCGGCTGCAGTGGTTCTCGACCACGGCCTGGATGATGTGGAACGCGCTGGTGTCCGGCCTGCTCTTGCGCTCGTCGATCGTGATGCTCGATGGCGATCCCGGCTGGCCGGACCTGCTGGAGCAGTGGCGGCTGGCCGAGCGCAACCGCCCCACGGTGATGGGCGTCGCGCCGCCGTACCTGATGGCCTGCCGCAAGGCCGGCCTGGAGCTGGCCAAGGAGTGCGACCTGACATCGATCCGCGCGCTATGCACCGCCGGCTCACCGCTGCCGGCCGAGGGCTACACCTACGTCTATGAGCAGCTCGGGCCCGACGTGGCGCTGGTCAACGGCTCGGGCGGGACCGACGTCTGCACGGGGATCGTCTCGGGGTCGCTGGCCCAACCGGTCTATGAGGGGGAGATCTCGGGGCGGTGCCTGGGTGTCGCCGCCCACGCCTTCGATGAGCTCGGCAACGAGGTGGTCGGGGAGCTTGGCGAGCTGGTGATCACCCGGCCGATGCCGTCGATGCCGGTGGCCCTGTGGGGCGACCACGACGGTGAGCGCTACCGCGCCTCCTACTTCGACCGCTACCCCGGCATCTGGCGCCAGGGCGACTGGATCAGGTTCACCGAGCGCGGCAGCTGCGTGCTCACCGGGCGCTCTGACGCCACGCTGAACCGCGGCGGGGTCCGCCTCGGCACGGGAGAGTTTTACGCCCTGGTCGAGGAGCTGCCGCAGGTCGCCGACGCGCTGGTCGTGCATCTGGAGGATGAGGGCGGGGGGATCGGGGAGCTGCTGCTGTTCGTGGTCCCGGCGCCGGGCGCGACAGTCGATGAGACGGTCAAGGGGCAGATCGCCGCGGCGTTGCGGCGCGACCTGTCCCCCCGCCACGTGCCCGACGCGATCGTCTCGGTGCCGGCCATCCCTCGCACGCTGACGGGTAAGAAGCTGGAGGCTCCGGTCAAGCGGATCCTGCGCGGAGAACCCGCCGAGAGGGTGGCCAGCCGCGACTCCCTGGCCGACCCGGCAGCGCTCGACGCCTTCGTCGCGCTGGCGTCCCAGCGAGAGGGTCCGGTTTAAGGTAGTGGACCCTCAGAGAGGGAAGAGAAATAACCGATGGCGCTAGCCGAGGCGATGTTTGCCGGACCGCCGAGCCGGCCGCAGCACGAGCCAGAACGGTGGCGAGTACAGGGCGGCGATACCACTGCCCGCCTGCGCTCGTGGAGCGAGATCCTGGCCAGCACGCACCTGGCGTTCGACATCCAGGCCACGCCGGGCACCCCGACGCGCTTTCAGGGGGCGGTCACGCGACGCTCGATCGGCGACCTGATGCTGGTCGACTGCGCCGCCTCGCCGTTCTTGGGGCACCGCAGTCAGGCGGTGATGGCGCAGACGAACCCACACCACGAGAACGTGCTCGGGTTTCAGTTCGTCGGCAAGGGAGTGGAAGTGGTCCGCGAAGGCGATCGAGAGCTCGCGCTCAAGGCCGGCGATGTGGTCCTGTGGGACGGCCTGCAGCCGACCGAGGTCGAGATCGTGGAGTCGTTCTACAAGCGCACGCTGCTGTTCCCGCGCGATCAGGTGTTCGCTGTCTGCCCCCGGCTGGCGCAGTGCCGCGCCCTGCCCTCGATGGACGGCAGCGCCAGCGCCCGACTGCTGGTCCGCTACATGAACGCGCTGGCGCTCGAGCTGCCCCGACTCGAGCCGGCCGCCGGGGCGGCGGCCGCGAATGCCGCGCTCGAGCTGCTGCGGGCGGCGATCGAGCCCAACCTGCCCACCACCCGGTCGGCGACACGGGCGGCGATGCGGGCCGAGATCGGCCGCTACGTCCGCACCCACCTGCAGGACCCGACCCTCGGCCCGACGTCGATCGCCAGCGCCTATGCAATGTCGGTGCGCGCGCTGCACGCGCTGTTTGAGGACGTAGATGCCTCGGTGGCCGGGCTGGTTCGCTCGGAGCGGCTGAGCCGCTGCCTGGAGGATCTGCAGCGGCCCAACGGAGGGTCGGTGACCGACATCGCCTTTCGCTGGGGGTTCTGCGACGCCGCCCACTTCTCGCGCGTGTTCAAGCGCGAGTTCGGGGCGACGCCGAGCGAGGTCCGCCAGCTCGCGCTGGCCAGCGCCGCCTCAGGCTGAGCGCCGGTCGAGCACCCGCACCGCCTTGCCGTCGCTGCGCGGCAGGCTCCCGGGATCGAGCACCGCAACCTCGATGCGCAGGCCGGTCTCCTCCTTGAGCAGCCGCTCGGCGTCGCGCCGCAGCGAGGCCCGGTCGGCACCGGCCGCCGGCTCGCACTCGAGCCTGAGCTCGTCCATGGCCCCCCGGCGCTCCACGACCAGTCGGTAGTGGGGAACCGCCCCGGCGACCGTCAACAGCAGCCGCTCGACCTCCGACGGGTACAGGTTCACGCCGCGGATGATCAACATGTCGTCCTGGCGCCCGCGCAGCCCGGACAACCGGACCGTGGTGCGCCCGCACGGGCACGGCTCGTCGATCAGCCGCCCGATGTCGCCGGTGCGGTAGCGGATCAGCGGCAGCGCCTCCTTGGTCAGCGTTGTGAACACCAGCTCGCCCTCGGCCCCGGGCGCGACCGGAGATCCGTCGCCGGGGTCGATGACCTCGACCAGGAAGTGGTCCTCCTGAACGTGCAGCCCGTCGCGCACGGCGAGACACTCGCTGGCCACCCCGGGGCCGCACATCTCAGACAGCCCGTAGAAGGCGACGGCGTCAAGGCCCAGTCCGCGCTCGATCTCCGCCCGCATCGCCTCTCCCCAGGGCTCACCGCCGAGCAGCGCCAGAGCCAGCGGCAGGCTCGCCGGGTCGATCCCGGCGTCGGCCAGCGCCTGGGCGATCACGAGCGCGTACGACGGGGTGCAGACCAGCACCTCTGACCCGAGGTCGCGCAGCAGCATCGCCTGGCGCGCGGTCCGCCCCCCGGACACCGGAACAACGTTGGCGCCGATCCGCTCGCCGCCCTGGTGAAAGCCAAAACCGCCGGTGAACAGGCCATAGCCGTTGGCGTTATGGATGGTCATCGCCGGACGGACTCCGGCCATCGTCATCGAGCGGGCCATCACCTCGGTCCAGTTGTCGAGGTCGGTGCGGGTGTAGGCCACAACGGTCGGCTTGCCGTGGGTCCCGCTGGAAGCGTGGACCCTGACCAGCGTCTGGGGCGACACCGCCAGCAGCCCGTAGGGGTAGTTGTCGCGCAGGTCTGACTTGAGCATGAACGGGATCTGGGGCAGATCCGACAGCGATCCCACGTCGCCGGGGGTCACGATGCCGGCCTGGGCCAGGCGCTGGGCTCCGAGCGGCTGACCGGCCAGCACCCGGCCCACGGTGGCCCGGAGGCGGTCAAGCTGGAGGACGCGCAGCTCGGCGCGGGGCAGCGTTTCGACCTCGTCCCAGAACGGGACGTCAGTCTGAGCGCCCGGCGGCATTCCAGTGCTGCTCGAGATTTCTCACCAGGGCCGGGCTGAGATGGCAGTAGGCCTGCTCGCGGGCGTAGGTGGCCATGTACTCGCGAAACAGGTCAAGCGGCTCCTGGCCGATACGCAGGGCGCGGCGGTTGGCGGCGGCGTTGATCAGTCCCGAGCTGGTCAGGGCGGCAACCCGCGAGTCAACGGCGCCATCCATGGCGCCCGGTTCGACGACCTCGTCGACGATCAGGTCGGCGTCGGGATCGCCGGCGATCCACTCCCGGCCCGAGAGGATCGCCTGGCGGGCGGCGCGGTCGCCGACCGAGCGCGGCAGGCGCAGGTTGGAGGCCCCGGGGATGATCCCCTCCTGGCGCGCCGGCAGATACAAGCGCGCCCCGCGGGTGGCGATCACGTGGTCCATGACGTGCAGCAGCTGGCAGGCGCCGCCGATCGCATAGCGCTCGACCGCCGCCACCCACAACTTCTCGACGTCGCCGGTTTTGGTGATCAGGCCGCGGTAGATCTTGCTGACGTAGCCCAGGTCGCGGACCACGTAGAACAGGTAGTCGATCTGCCCTCGGTACAGGTGGGTCAAATTGATCCCGGCGCCGAAGATGCGCTCCCCGGCGTAGCGCGGATGCTCGACCTCGGCACCGCGGAACACTCCCACCTCGGTCTCGGGGTCGAGCAGCACGAGGTCGACCGCGACCTCGGTGGGACCCAGGGTGGCTCCGTCCTCTGCGTTGAGGTGGCGCTGGTTTCGCAGCTCGAGCACCGAGGCCCGTCCCTGGCGGACTACCCGGGCGGCGCCGAGGTCGGCGACCCCGCTGGCCCGGAACCCGGGCAGCAGCTCGAGCGCCTGCTCGGTGGGGGCGAGCATCGACTCGATCAAGTGCCGCCCGGCTCGCGGCAGCGCCAGGACGTGTTCGATCAGCAGGCCCTGGGCCAGCTCCAGCCCGCGCTTTTCGGCCAGCGGTCGCATCCGCTCGGCCTCCATGTCGGCTCGGCCGGGAACCAGGCCCGGGACGAGCTCGGCCGCCTCGTAGACCAGCGTCTCGAGCCGGATCGGCTTTGCGCAGCCATCGCTGAGCTCCTCGTAGAGCTCCTGGGCGTGAGCGCGCAGGAACGAGATCCGCGCCGCGGCCAGGGTGGCGGTGAGCGCCTCGCCGGCGATGCGCTCGCTCTCTGAACGGTCCCGCGGCCCGGGCAGCCGCTCGGCCAGCGCGATCCCGCGCTTGAGAAAGCCGCTCAAAGCGCCGGCGGCAGCGGCGAAGGACTCCAGCTGCGACGGCGCCGACACCGACCAGCCGTCGATGTCCTCCGACGACAGCCCGGCCCGCTGCAGCGCCTCAGTGGGCAGATCAGTGATCGCTCGCATGCTCCCTCAATCCTGCAGGATAGGGCCGGCGGCCCCGGTCCGCCCGCGCCGCTGGTCAACCTCCGCTGCGCGCATCGGCTGGCAGCGGCGGCCCCGTCCCGGTAGATTCGTCGCCCGCATGGCCAACGTTGTCGGACAGAGAGTTCGCCGCCGCGAGGACCCGCGGTTTCTCACCGGCCGGGGACAGTACGTCGACGACCTCAAGCCCCAAGAGGCGCTGCACGTCCAGTTCGTCCGCTCCTACCACGCCCACGCCCGGATCCAGGGGATCGACACCGCGGCGGCCGCGGCCCTGCCCGGCACCCAGGTGTTCACCGCCGCCGACGTCGACCTGACGGTCAATCCGCCGCCGCCGTTCATCGAGGTCCCACCGCAGATGTTTCGACCGTTCATCGTCTCCGACCGGGTCCGGTTTGTCGGCGACATCGTCGCCGTGGTGCTGAGCGAGACCCGAGCCGGGGCGTTTGACGCCGCCGAGCTGGTGGAGGTCGATTATGACCCGCTGCCCCCGGTCACCGACCCGCGTGAGGCGGTGCGCGACGAGGTCCTGCTCTACGACGAGGCGGGCACCAACACCTGCATCCACGTCCCGCCCCGGGACCCCGATCCCAACATCTTCGACGCGTGCGAGGTGGTCACCGCAGGCAAGATCGAGAGCCCGCGGCTGGCCGCCTGCCCGGTCGAGCCCCGCGCCACCGTCGCCGAGTTCGGCGACGACGGCCGGCTGACCGTGTGGCTGTCCACGCAGACCCCGCACCAGGACAAGATGGTGCTGACGATGGCGCTGGGGATCGAGCCCGAAAACGTGCGGGTGGTGGCACCCGACGTGGGCGGCGGCTTCGGCGGCAAGGGCCTCGACGTCGAGGACGTGCTGGTGGGCTGGCTGGCCCGGGCCACCGGCCGACCCGTGCGGTGGACCGAGACCCGCAGCGAGAACCTGGTGGCGATGCACCACGGACGGGCCCAGTGGGTCGACTTCGAGATCGGCGGAACCCGGCAGGGCAAGGTCCAGGCGCTGCGGCTGAAGATCCTCCAGGACGCCGGCGCCTACCCTGGCATCGGGGCGTTTCTGGCCAACCTGACGGCGCTGATGGCCAGCGGCGTCTACGCGATCCCGAAGATCGAGATCGACGTCGTGGCGGTGGTCACCAACACCACGCCGACGGGGCCGGTCCGCGGAGCCGGGCGCCCGGAGGCCACGCAGATGCTCGAGCGGGCGATGGATCTGTTCGCCGCCGAGGTCAAGCTCGACCCGGCGGAGCTTCGGCGGCGCAACTTCATCGCCAAGGACGCCTTCCCGTTCACCACCGCGTCGGGGGCCAGATACGACATCGGCGACTACGAGGGCTCACTGGATCTGGCCCTGGAGGCCGCCGGCTACGCCGACCTGCGCCGCCAGCAGGTCCAGCGCCGCTCCGACGGGTCCCCGGTCCAGCTCGGGCTCGGCGTCTGCTGCTACGTGGAGATAACCAACGGGATCAGCGAGACCGAGTTCGGGGCCGTCGACATCACCGCCGAGGGCGAGGCGATCGTCCGGACGGGCTCGTTCTCACAGGGCCAGGGCCACGAGACCACGTTCGCGCAGATCGTCGCCGACCGGATCGGGCTCCCGGTGGAGAAGATCACCGTGCTCAAGGGCGACACCGATGTGGTCCCGCGGGGCACCGGCACCTACGGCTCCAAGTCGACCCAGATCGGCGGCGCCGCCGCCGCCCAGGCGTCGGAAGCCGTGGTCGAGCAGGCCAAGGCGCTCGCCGCCGACCTGTTGGAGGCCGGCGTCGAGGACATGGTCCTCGATCTGGAGGGGGGTCGGTTCCACGTCGCCGGAGCCCCCGAGCCCGCGCTGGCGTGGTCTGACCTGGCCTCGCGGCTGGCCGCCGACGACCGTCTGGCCGAGCTCAGCGCCGAGGTCGACTTCGCGGCCGCCCAGCCCACGTTTCCGTTCGGCACCCACGTCGCGGTGGTCGAGGTCGACACCGAGACCGGGGCGGTGAAGCTCGAGCGGATAATCGCCGTCGACGACGCCGGCACGATCATCAACCCGATGGTCGCCGAGGGCCAGGTCCACGGCGGAGTCGCGGCCGGGATCGCGCAGGCGCTGTTCGAAGAGCTTCGCTACGACGAGGACGGCAACCCGCTCAACGCCAACCTCGTCACCTACTGCTTCCCCGGCGCCCCCGAGCTGCCGCCGTTTGAGCGCATCAACATGGAGACCCCCACGCCGATCAACCCGCTGGGGGCCAAGGGGATCGGTGAGTCGGGGACGATCGGGGCGACTCCGGCGGTGCAGAGTGCGGTGATCGACGCGCTGTCGCACCTCGGCGTGCGCCACATCGACATGCCGGTCAACGGGCTGCGGGTGTGGGAGGCGATCCAGGAGGCGGCGGCGGGGCGGTGACTCCTGCGGGCGTCGGAGCGCTGGCGCCGGAGGGGTTAGCGTCTGAGTTGCGCATACCGCTACTCAGACGCATCACCCCCGTCTCAGAGCCGGTCCAGGAGGTCAGCGACGCCGTCGATGACCGCGTCGGGCCGACGGCGCTCGGGCACCCGGTCGAGATCGATCGCGCCGCTGATCCCGCTGCGCACCAGCACCGTCCGCGAGCCGCCCATGCGTCCCAGGGCGATGTCCATGGTCAGATCGTCGCCGACCACCGCCACGTCTCCGGTCGCCATCCCCAGCCGGGTGGCCACCTCGGCCACCGCGGCGCGCGAGGGCTTGCCGAGAATCCGCGGCCGGGCGCCGGTGACCTTGGCGATCGCGGCGGTGATCATCGCCCCGCGGCTGAAGATCATCCCGTTGGCGCCCGCGTAGCCGCGGACGTAGCTGCCCGTGAACAGCGGGGCGCCGGCGGCCACGGCGCGCGCGGCGCGGTCGAGCATCGCCATCTCCATTTCGTCGAGATGGGCCACGAACACCACTTCGGCCTCCTCGCCCTGGGCCATCGGGATCCCGTGGTCGGCCATGTGGCGGCGCACCGATTCCGAGGCGAAGGCCAGCACCGGGGCGCCGGGGTGGCGGCGTCGCAGATAGGTGATCGCGCTGTCGACCGGCGTCAGCAGCTCCGCGTCGGCGACCGGCAGCCCGTCCTCACGCAGCCCCAGCGCGATCCGCGCCGAGGGAACGTGGCTGCCGTTGGTGAACAGGACCAGCTTGCGCCCGGTGGCCCGGATACGGTCGAGCACCTCGACGGCGCCGGGCTGGGGACGGCCCCGGCCGTCGGCGCCGCGGTGAAGCAGCGTGCCGTCGACGTCGAACACGAACCCCCGCACCCCGTCGAGCGTCAGGGCGCCCTCAGCCACGGCGCCAGACCACCCGCTCGCCGTCGCCGGAGGCGATCTCGACCTCGGTCAGCGCCGGCCGGCGCTCGAGCTCGCGCAGGAGCGTGACCAGGGCCGAGCGACCGGGCCGGGCCGCGGCCAGCGGGGGACGACCGCCGTCGCGCGCCGCGACCATGGCATCGACCTGCTCGGCCGGCATGGTCAGCCGCAACAGCAGCTCCTCCTCGGAGAGGCGCTTGCCGAACCGCTCCCGGGCCCCCTCCAGGCTGACCGGCTCGAGCTCCGCCAGCCCCCGAGCGTTGGGCCGCGACAGCACCCGGTCGGCGATCTCGGGATCGACCGGGGCCGGAGACGGACCGTAATGGCCGAGGAAGTAGCGGACCGTCTCGTCGGAGACGTTGACCCAGCGCTCGCCGTCGATCACGTTGCGCGCGGCCTGGCTGGCGATGAATTGGGAGACCGGAGTGACGATGATCGGGTAGCCCATCTCGGCGCGGACCCGGGTGACCTCGTCCAGGACGGCGTCGAACAGCTCGGGACGGCGCAGCTCCTCGAGCATCCGCCGAGTCGTCGTGACCATCCCTCCGGGGAGCTGGTGGCGGTAGTAAAGAGCGTCGAACTCCCGCGGAGCCCCCGCCGGCAGCCCCTTGGCCCGGGCCAACTCGTCGAAGTGGGCCGAGACGATCGCCTGGGACTCGAGATCGAGCTCGTGCTCGTAGCCGGAGGCCACCAGGTTGCGCACGGTGGAGAGGACCTCCGGCTGCGAGGTGCCCCGGCCCAGCGCGCCGGAGGCGGTGTGAAGGACGCCGAAGCCGGCCCTCACTCCCTCCATGTAGACCAGCGGCGCCAGCCCGATCGTGCAGTGGCTGTGCAGCTCGAGCGGGCGCCGGCCGGCCGCGGCCAGCAGCGACGGCGCCAGCTCGCGGACCGCATCCGGGGTTAGCAGCCCGCCGGGATCCTTGAGGTACAGGCGGTCCATGTCCGGGCAGTCGGCCAGCGCGGCCGCGCGCTGCGCGTAGTAGGCATGGGTGTGGACCTCGCTGATCGAGTAGGTGAGCCCGATCACCACCTCCTCGATCCCCTCGGCACGGGCGATAGCCGCCAGGTGACGGAGCCGGTCGGGGTCGTTTGACGGCTCGGCGATCTTGAAGCGGCGGATCCCGTTGCGGGCCACCAGCCGGAACGAGAGGCGCATGACCTCCTCGTCGGCGGGGACCCAGGAGATGAACCGCATCCCGGTGGTGATCATCCCCAGCGGGGTGTTGGGCATCGCGGCGCTGACCAGGCGGATCCGCTCCCAGGGATCCTCGCGATGAAAGCGCACCGACACCGCCATATGGGTGCTGGAGGTGAAGTCAAGCGCGTGGTAGCCGACGCGGTCGAGCGTCGGCGCGATCGTCAGCACGTCGGGGGTGGTCAGCCCGGTGGCGCTCCACAGGCTCTGGTTGCCGTCCCGGGTGCTGGTGTCGATGAACTCGATCGGCGTCATCGGAGGGCCCGCTCGAGCCAGTCGGTGGTCACGTTGGCGGCGGCGAAGTCGGGATGTCCCAGCGCGCCGATCAGGACCGCCCGGTTGGTCTCCACGCCCTCCACGTCGACGTCCTCGAGCGCATCGAGCAGGATCTCAATGGCCTGTTCGCGGTCCTCGCCGTGGGCGATCAGCTTGGCCAGCAGCGAGTCGTAGTACGGAGGCACCACCGTGCCGGTGAAGAATCCGCTGTCGACGCGCAGCCGCGGCCGTTCGGGGAGGGAGAACAGTGACAGCGTTCCCGGCGTGGGCATGAACCCTCGAGTTACGTCCTCGGCGTTGAGCCGGCACTCCACGGCGTGACCGGACAGCGCGACGTCGTCCTGGTCAAAGCCCAGCCGACGGCCGTCGGCGATCTGCAGCTGCAGCGCGACCAGGTCGCGGCCGGTGACCGCCTCGGTGACCGGATGCTCGACCTGGATGCGGCAGTTGACCTCCAAGAAGAAGAACTCGTCGCTGTCGCTGTCGGCGTCGATCACGAACTCGACCGTGCCCAGGTTCTGGTAGCCGATCTGGCGAGCGAAGGCCACCGCCGCCTCGCGCAGCCGCCCGCGCGCCAGCTCGCTCAGAGCCGGAGCGGGCGCCTCCTCGATCACCTTCTGGTAGCGACGCTGCACGGTGCAGTCGCGCTCGCCGAGCTGGACCACTGCGCCGTGTCCGTCGCCGGCGATCTGCACCTCGACGTGCCGCGCCGATTCGATCAGCCGTTCGATGTAGACGCGGTCATCGGCGAACGCGGCGCCCGCCTCGCTGCGGGCCAGCCCCACCAGCGCCTCGAGCTCGGGCTCGTCGCGCACCCGCTTGATCCCTCGCCCGCCACCGCCCCCGGCGGCCTTGACCAGCACCGGATAGCCGATCTGCCCCGCCAGCTCGCGCGCTTGGTCGGCGCCGGTGACCTCGCCTCCCCGGAGCACCGGGACGCCGGCGGACTCGGCCTGCGCCCGCGCCGCCAGCTTGTCGCCGGCCAGCGCCATGGCCTCGGTCGGCGGCCCGACGAACACCAGGCCGTGCTCCCGCGTCCGGGCGGCCAGACGCACGCTCTCGGAGAGAAAGCCGTAGCCGGGATGAATCGCGTCACAGCCGGTGCCCAGCGCGGCCTGGACGACGATGTCGTCGCGCAGATAGCTCTCCCCGGCCGGTCCGGGACCGAGCACCACCACCCGGTCGGCCTGGCGCGCGGCCAGCCCGTCGCGGTCGGCCTGCGAGGCGCCGACCACGCACTCGAGCCCCAGCTCCCGGCAGGCCCGGATGATGCGCAGGGCGATCTCCCCCCGGTTGGGGATCAGGACGCGCTTCATGGCTGGCGGACGGTGAACAGCGGCTCGCCGTACTCGACCAGCCTGCCGTTGGCCCCGCACACCTCGGTCACCGTCCCCGACACGCCGGCCGGAACCGAGTTCATCATCTTCATCACCTCGATGATGCAGACGATCGTGTCGGGCTGCACCTCGGCTCCGACCTCCACGAACGGCGTCGCTCCGGGGGACTCGGCGCGATAGAACGTGCCCAGCATCGGGGAGGTGATGGTGACCAGCCCGTCGTCGGCTTGCGACGGTGCCGCCACCGACTCCGGTTGCGGCTGGGGACTCGCCGGCGCCGCGCGGGCGGTTGGAGCCGACTGGGCCGGCTCAGCCTGGGCCACCCCTCCCCCCTTGCGCACGCGCAGCGAGAATCCCTCGGTCTCGATGCTCAGCTCGTCTAGCTCTGACTCGTCGATGATGCGCAGGATCTCGCGGACATCGTCGTGGCTAAGGGCCATGCTCGCCTTCCACGCCGAAGGTCCCCATCACCAGCGAGATGGCCGAGCGGGGCGGCTTGGGCTTGGCGGCCTTGTTGACCGTCGTCACCGGGCGCGACTGGACCACGAACACCTCGCCCGAGCTGGGGATCGCCCACTCCACGTCCTGATGGGAGCCGAAGTGGCGCTCGATCCGGCGGCCCACCTCGACCAACGACGAAATCGCCTCCGGGGTCAGCGACCCGACCTGGCGGCGCTCGGGCGCCACCTCGATGCGCTGGGCCCCGTCGCCCGAGGGGCGGGGAACGTACTGCACGGCCTTGGTGCCGATCTGCTCGCGCACCACCTCGCGCGTGACCTTGCTGACCAGGTAGTCATCCGGGGTGACCTCCCCCCCGACGACGCCCAGCCCCAGGCCCCAGCTGGCGTTGATGGCGATCATGCTGGGATCGCCGCTGACCGGGTTGCAGGTGAACATCACGCCGGAGATCTCGGCGTCGACCATCTCCTGGACCGTCACCCCCATCGCCGGGCGGGTGGCGCCGCCGAGCCGGGCCCGGTAGGCGATCGCGGGGGCGCTGTAGAGGCTGGCCCAGCAGTCGCGCACCGCCGCGCAGACGCCGTCGACGCCGCGCACCCAGAGGAACGTCTCCTGCTGGCCGGCGAACGTCGCCTCGGCGCTGTCCTCGCCGACCGCGCTCGAGCGCACCGCCACCGCCGGCTCGCCGAGTTCCCGGTAGGCGCCGGCGAGCTCGTCGACGACCGCGTCGGGAACCGGCGCCCCGCGCACCGCCTCGGCGATCGGCTCGGCCGCCGCGGTTCCGGCCGACAGCGCCCGTTCGATCACCGGGGCAAGCTCGGACTGCGCGACGAACCGCTCGTAGGCGGCGGTGGAGAGCGCGAACCCGGGCGGGACCGGGATCTCGGCCGCCAGGAGCTCTCCCAGCGCGGCACTCTTGCCGCCGAACTGCGGCTCGTCGGATCGGCTCAGCGCCGCCAGGGAGCGAACGTAGTTCATGAACCGCCGTCGACCAGCGTGACCACGCCGGTCGAGCCGTCGACGCGGATCATCTGACCGGTTTGGATCTGCGAGGTGGCGCGTCCGGTGCCGACGACGGCCGGGAGCCCGTACTCGCGGCAGACGATCGCGGCGTGGGACATGACTCCGCCGACGTCGGTCACCGTGGCCTTGATCTTGGAGAAGATCGGCGCCCAGGCCGGCGAGGTGCTGCCGCAGACCAGGATCTCCCCGTCGCGCACGTCGGCGATCTGGCTCACCGACCTGACCACCCGCGCCGGCCCCTGCACGACTCCGGGCGAAGCGGCCGCCCCGTTGAGCTCGCGTCCGCCCTCCTGGTGGCGCGCCCACTCCCGCACCCGCTCGGTGGTGACGCCCCAGAGCATGATCGTCATCGGGTCGGTGACCGCCTCGGGCGCCACCCCCAGGGCCGGCGGCGGCGTCCACGCGGCCAGCCGCTCGAGCAGCTCCTTGCGGCGGGCCACGATCGGCGGCCAGTGCTGGGGGCCCAGCGGCCGGCCGCCGGTGGCCCAGGTCAGCACCAGCTCGTCGAGCGCCGAGCCCACCTCGTGGCGGGAGAGCTGGAAGACGTCCTCGCCGTCCTTGAGGAAGCCGTGCTCGGCCAGCAGCGCCCCGAACTCCCGGACCTTGTTCCACCACCGGGTCAAGAACCAGTAGTCGCAGAAGAACTTGTGCTCCTCAACGTAGGGGAACACGGTTCGCGACAGCGCCAGCAGGTCGTTCCAGGGGCCCCTCGTCTCTTCGTCGAGCAGCGCGCCGTACTCCTCGGCCAACCGCTCGCGCTCGCGCACGATCTCCTCGGTGGGACGGTCGATCTGCACGCCGGCCCGCAGCGCGCTGATGTGACCGATCAGCGCCGCGTAGGGAATGCTCGGATCGTCGAGCCAGCTGCCGTAGTAGTGATACAGGCCGTCACCGGTGGCCATGTTGAACCAGGGGTCCTTGATCTCCTCGAGCTCGGCCAGCCAGTCGCGGCCGGGCTGTGACTTGGCCAGCTCGGCGTCTATCTGCTCATGGCTGCGGCCCTCCACGAAGGCGCCGTCGACGCCGGTCTCGATGGCCAGCCGGGCCAGCCGCCGCAGCTCGGCGTCGGGCTTGAACAGCAGCACGTCGATCCCGGCCACCATCTGGGCGATGTGCTGGTCGGGGATGTCGGGCAGGTTGGTCTTGCACAGCTCCACGAACGTCGCGTAGGCGCCGTAGCCGAGCAGCAGGAACTCGAAGTGGTGCTGCCACATCAGATCGCCCATCCGCAGGCAGCGGCCGTAGCGGTCGAGGACCTCGTAGAAGGCGGTGTTGCGGTCGTCGCCGAAGGCCACCTCGTCGGGCTCGTACTCGGGCAGGTCCGGGACCTCCAGCTCGCCCAATTCGGCGATCAGCGCCTCCATCTTGGACCGCCACTTGCCGTAGAGCTCGGTCCAGTTGGCGTAGTAGTAGCCGGCCCGCTTCTGAAAGAAGCCGGCCCGCTCGGCGATCTTCTCCGGGTCGGTGACCGGGTTGCCCGAGATGTAGATGTAGCCGTTCACCGCGCGGTAGTCGATGCCCATCGCCGGCGGGACGGCGAACACCCGGTTCTGCCAAGACCCCACGGCCTGATACGGCGAGTCGATGCAGATCACGTCAAACGCCGGCATCGGCACCGGGAAGTGCATCGAGTTTCAAAACCAGAAGCGATTCTCGTCGCTGTCACGGCGGCGCTCGTCAAACAGCGCGTAGTACGGATACATCTCCTCCCAGCCCTCGCACCCCGGCGGCGTCTGCACCGAGTAGGGACTGGGGAACGCGCCGAGCGCTGGCTCCGTGGTGCTCATCTGAACCTCCCTCGCATTCCAGGTCGCCTCACGCCCTTTGGGACCTTATATACGGCAGTCGTGGCGATGAAGTCAAACCCCTTGCTCCTGCGCGCACCTCGGCTTGAGATCCGGCGCGCAGTTTGTCGGTGGTGCGCTGCGGCGGTTAGGGTGTGCCGGCGGTGTCGAGATTCGTCCTCATCCACGGAGCCTTCGGGGGCCGTTGGTCGTGGATGTCGGCCGCCTCGGCGCTCGAGCAGGCCGGTCATCAGGTCAGCGCTCCCGACCTCCCGGGCCACGGCTCCGATCCCACGCCGCTTGACCAGGTCGACCTCGACGCCTACGCCGACCGCGTCTGCGAGGTGCTGAGCGAGGGTCCGCCGGCGCTGCTGGTGGGCCAGAGCATGGGCGGAATGGTGATCACCCAGGCCGCCGCGCGCACGCCGCAGCACGTCCGCGCGCTGGTCTACGTCGCCGCCTTCGCGCCCCAGGAGGGCCAGAGCCTGATCGAGATCACGCAGCTGCCCGAGGCGGCCGGCGACCAGGTGCAGGCCAACCTCGTCGTCGATGGCGATCCGCCGATCGCCCGGCTGCCGGTCCAGGCGGCGCCCCAGGTGCTCTACCACTGTGCCGCGCCCGACCGCGCGGAGTGGGCGGCCCAGCAGCTCGGGCCCCAGCCGGTGGCCGCCTTCGCGCAGCCGTTTCGCGCCGGCGACCGGGCCGAGGAGTTCGCACAGCTGCCGCGGGCCTACGTCACCTGCCTGCAGGACCGGGCGATCATGCCGGCGATGCAGCGCCGGATGTACACGGCGGCGGGTTGCCATCCGGTGATCGAGATCGACACCGACCATTCCCCCTGGCTGTCGCGCCCCGATGAGCTGCTGGCGGCGCTGGAGCGGATCGCTGCGGAGTTGGGCTGACGCAGCGGGCGGCCGGCTCGGCGCCCGACGCGCTGATCGGCAAGAACACGAGCGCGGGATGGCTGGACCCGGGGCCCTCCCGGCGCTAGCTTGGCAGCGGACTTCCCAGGAGAAGAGGAGCGCCGATGGGCGAAGTTGAGCTGGTGGACCTGTACTGGACCAGCGCCGGTCCGGTGGAGGTGCACGCGGGGCGCGAGTGGAGCACGTTCGACTGGCGCGATCGCTGCGCGCAGGCCGCCCGGGTCGGATTTCGCGGGCTCGGCCTGTGGCACGCCGACGTCGAGCACCAGCTGCAGAGCCGCAGCCTCAAGGAGATGAAGTCGATCTTCGACGACGCCGGCCTGCAGTACCTCGAGGTCGAGTTTTTGGCCGACTTCTTCGCCGAGCCCGGCAGCCCGCCGCGGATCGAGTCAGACCAGCGCCGCCGGCAGCTGTTCGAGACGGCGGCCGCCTTCGACGCCCACCACATCAAGGTCGGAAACATCCCCGGCACGCCGTGCCCGCTGGACCGGCTGACGATGGAGTTCGCGGCGCTGTGCGACGACGCCGCGCAGCACACCGAGGCCAGGATCGCCTACGAGTTCATGCCCTTCGACGTCAACGTCAGCGATCTGGGCACCGCGCTGGCGCTGGTGGAGGGAGCGGCGCGGCCCAACGGCGGCCTGGCGATCGACACCTGGCACATGTCCAAGCTGGGCATTGCGCCCGAGGAGCTGCACCGCATCCGGGCCCAGCACCTGGCCTGGGTGGAGCTTTCGGACGGGCAGTTTGAGGACATGGAGGACCGGATCGACGAGACCGTCAACCACCGCCGGCTGCCCGGCGAGGGTGAGTTCGACATTCCCGGCTATGTGGCGGCCTGCCGCACGGTCGGGTACGAGGGACCGTGGGGCGTCGAGGTCCTGTCGGCCGAGTTGCGAGGCCTTCCCATGGAGCAGGAATTCGAGCGAGCGTACGAGACGACCGCGGCCCAGTTCGGCGCCGCGGTGGCCTGAGAGAGGAGCGACAGTGAGCACGGACGAGCAGCTAGAGGGGCTCGACGACGAGCGGCTGATCTGGATCTTCACCCAGATGCTGCGGATCCGCGAGTTCGAGGAGCGGGTCAAGCGGACCTTCACGGAGCACCCGGGGGTGATCCGAGGCCACACCCACCTGGCCGACGGCGCCGAGGCGTCGATCGTCGGATCGCTGGCGGCGCTGCGCGAGGGCGATCAGCTGATGGCCACCTACCGCTGTCACGGCTATCCCCTGGTGCTCGGCACCGACCCCCGGGCGATGATGGCCGAGATCTACGGCCGCCGCGACGGCCTCTGCGGAGGCTACGGTGGCTCGATGCACCTGGTCGATCCCGAGCGCGGCTTCATGGGCACGTCGGGGATCGTCGGTCAGGGGATCCCCCAGGCCACCGGCGTCGCCTACGCGGCTCAGATCCGCAAGCGCAACCAGGTGGTGCTGTGCTTCTTCGGGGACGGCGCCTCCAAGCAGGGGGCATTCTCGGAGTCGCTGAACGTGGCCTCGGTGTGGAAGCTGCCGATCGTCTATGTGATGGAGAACAACTCCTACAACGTGGTCACGCGCGTCGAGCAGGAGGATGCCAACGCCGCTGCCGGCCAGCCGCTGGCCGTCAAGGCCAAGGCGTTTGCGATGCCCGGCGTGACGGTCGACGGCGGCGACCCGGTCGCGGTCTTCGAGGCCGTGGGATCGGCGGTGGCCCGGGCTCGGGGCGGCGACGGGCCGACCCTGGTGGAGTCCAAGGTCTACCGCCTCTCGGCCCACGGCAACATCATCGCCCCGCCCGGCGTGCCGCTGCACTTCCCCGAGCACGAGGCGGTCGAGGTGTTCGGCGCCGCCGACGAGTACGAGGCGGCCAAGCGCGGTGACCCGGTGCCCCGCTTCCGGGCCCGCCTGGTGACCGATGGAAAGCTCGACGCCGAGGGCGCCGACGCGATCGCCGCGCAGGTCCGCGAGGAGATGGGGGCGGCGGTGCAGTTCGGGCTCGACAGCCCGTTCCCCGAGCCCGACGCCGCCCTCAACTACGTCTACGCCTAGGAGCACGCACATGGCACGCGAGATCCCCTACATCGCCGCGATCAACGAGGCGATCCATCTGGAGATGGACCGCGACGACAGCGTCCTGTACTTCGGCCAGAACCTGGCCACGACCGAGAACGACGAGTTCCTCAAGGCGTTCGGCAACGACCGCGTCCGGGTCACGCCGATCTCCGAGACGGCCGAGATAGGCATGGCGGTGGGCGCGGCGCTTGCCGGCATGCGCCCGATCGTGGAGCTCTACATGGCCGAGTTCATGCTGGTGGCGATGGATCAGGTGGTCAACGAGGCCCCCCGCTTTCGCTACATGAGCGGCGGCAAGGTCAAGGTGCCGCTGGTGCTCAAGGCCGGCTACGGCTTCACCGCCGGCTGGGCCGGGCAGCACACCGGCTCGATCTACAGCATGTTCCTGGGCATCCCCGGCCTGAAGGTGGCGCTGCCGGCGACGGCCGCCGACGCCAAGGGGCTGATGGCCACGGCGATCCGCGACGACAACCCGGTCTGCTTCCTTCACCACTATCTGCTGACGCTGGAGCCGGGCGAGGTGCCCGAGGGCGAGTACCTGGTGCCGTTCGGGCAGGCCGACGTGAGACGGTCGGGCGGCGACGTGACGATCGTGGCCACCGGCTGGATGGTCGGCAAGGCGCTGTCGGCGGCCGAGGCGCTGGCCGCGGAGGGGATCGAGGCCGAGGTCATCGACCCGCGGACGCTGGCTCCGCTTGACACCGAAACGATCCTCGGCTCGGTGCAGAAGACCGGGCACGCGGTGCTCGTCGATCAGGCACCGCGGCACGCCGCGGCGTCGGCGCTGATCGCGGCCGAGATCGCCGAGCTGGGCTTCTCGTCGCTCAAGGCACCGATCGTGCACGTCACCGCGCTCGACGTGACGGTTCCCTACAGCGAGCCGATGGAGGCCTTTGTCCTGCCCGACGAGGCCAAGATCGTGGACGCCGCCCACCGGGTCCTGGGGTCGGCCCCGGTCGCCGCGTAGGGAGACGGCATGGCCCGGGGCCGGCGCGCCACCACGTCAGGGCGATCGCTGGAGCGAGACGATGCCAGGCGGCTGCTGGCCACGATGTGGCGGATCCGCTGCTTTGAGGAGCGGGTGGCCGCGCTCCATCGCAGCCTCCAGGTTCACGGGCTGATCCATCTCAGCATCGGCTCTGAGGGGGTGGCGGCGGCCGTGTGCGGCCAGCTGCGCAGCGACGACGCGGTCTACAGCGGCCATCGTGCCCACGGCCACGCCCTGGCCAAGGGCGCCCCGATGGACCGGGTGATGGCCGAGCTGATGGGGCGCGCAGACGGGCTGTGCCGCGGCCTGGGGGGCTCGATGCACCTGGTCGATCGCTCGATCGCCTTCATGGGCGCCACCGGGGTGGTGGGCGGAAACCTGCCGCTGGCCGCCGGGGACGCGCTGGCCTCACGGCGACAGGGAAGCGACCGGGTGACGGTCGTGTTCTTCGGCGATGGCGCCGTGCAGGCGGGGCACTTCAACGAGACGGTCAACCTGGCCTCGCTGTGGGAGCTGCCGCTGATCTTCGTGTGCGAGAACAACGGCTTTGCCGAGTTCACACCGCGCTCGGCTCACACCAAGGTCCAGAGCGTGTGCGACGTGGTGGCGCCGTATGGCTTCGAGCGCCAGACCGTGCAGGGCAGCGACGCCGGGGCGGTGTGGAGCGCGTTCGGGGATTACCTGGACCGGGCCCGGGCCGACGGGCGGGGCCCCTTCCTGCTCGAGTGCCTCACACACCGCCGTCGCGGCCACTACGAGGGCGATCAGCAGGGCTACCGCGACGCGCTGGCCGACGCCGAGTGGGGGCAGCTGGATCCGATCGCGCGTCTGGGGGCGCTGGCGGTTGAGCAGGGCTGGCTGGACGACGAGGTCGTGGCCACACTCGAGCGTGAGGCCCGGGCAGAGGTCGCGGCGGCGGTGGAGTACGGGCGCCGAAGCCCGCCGCTTGAGCCGAGTCGCGCCGCCGAGCTGGTGTACGCGCGATGACCGAGACGACCACCTTCGTGGAGGCGATCAACGCCGACCTGGCCGGGGCGATGCGCGGCGACGAGCGCGTGATCGTGCTCGGCGAGGACGTCGCCGAGGGCGGGCCCTATTTGGCCACGCAGGGACTGGCCGAGGAGTTCGGGGTCGAGCGGGTGCTCAACACCCCGATCAGTGAGGGCGCCGTCTGCGGGGTGGCGATCGGGGCCGCCCAGGCCGGCCTGCGACCGATCGTCGAGATCATGTTCATCGACTTCATCACCCTGGCTCTGGACCAGCTCGTCAACCAGGCCGCCAAGGCGCACTTCATGTCCGGCGGCCAGCTGTCGGTGCCGCTGGTCCTGCGGACCCAGGGGGGATCGGGCGGACGCGCCGGCGCTCAGCACTCTCAGAGCCTCGAGGCGTGGGTTACCCACATCCCGGGTCTGAAGGTGGTGATGCCCAGCAACGCCGCCGACGCCGGCGGGCTGCTGACGAGCGCGATCGCCGATCCCGACCCGGTGGTGTTCGTCGAGAACAAGTCGCTCTACTACCGCCGCGAGCCGGCGAGAGAGGCCCCCCGCCCCGAGCCGCTGGCGCTGGGTCGGGCCTGCCGGCGGCGGCACGGCGACGACGTCACGATCGTCGCGCTGTCGCGGATGGTCGGTGAGGCGCTGACCGCGGCCGACCGGCTGGCCACCGAGGGGATCGAGGCCGATGTGATCGACCCCCGCACGCTGGTCCCGCTCGACCTGGATCCGATCGCCGACTCCGTACGCCGCACCGGAAGGGCCGTGGTGGCCCACGAGGCGGTGCGCTGCGGCGGGTTTGGCGCCGAGCTGGCCGCCCAGCTTCAGGAAGCCGCCTTCGACTACCTCGATGCGCCGATCCAGCGGGTGGGGGCCCCGTTCATGCCGGTGGCGCTGAGCCCCTCGCTCGAGGATGCCTACCGGCCCGACAGCGACGACGTCTACGCCGCCGCCCGCGCGGCGCTGCGGTGGGCCGACGAGGCCGAGCCGATCCCGATCGCCGCCGACGGGCAACGATGAGATTACCCGTGATCAGGACCGGAATTGGAGTCGGACTCGTCCGGCAGGGAGATCAGCGACGCTCCGGGAAGCCGCTCGAACACGTCGCGCTGGTCGACGGCGATCTCGAGGTTGGTCAGCGACAGCCGGGCGTGCTCGCGGGTGATCGCCTCGGCCCGGCCGCCCTGACGGCGCTCGATCGCCTCGATCAGGGCGGTGTGGTGGCGGTGGGCGATGATCAGGATGTCACGCGAGGCGGGGAGCTCGGCCTCGGCCAGCACGAACGCGCTGGGCGCGGCGAAGGGCAGCGAGGTGACCCCTTCCAGGGCACGCTCGAGCAGCGGGCTGCGGGCCATCTTGACCAGCCGCGCGTGGAAGCTCTCGTTGAGATGCAGGTAGCGCTCGAACGACTCGTAGTCGGCCCGGTGGACGAGCTTCTCGATCGTCGCGTTGATGGCCCTCAGGGCGCGCAGGTCGCGGGCGGGGACTCCGCGCTCGGCGGCAAACCGGGCCGCTGTGCCCTCCAGGACGCCGCGCAGCTCGACCCCGTCGCGGACGTCACCCTGGGTGAACTCGCGCACCACGTAGCCGCCACCGGGGAGCCCGCGCAGCAGTCCTTCGTGCTCGAGCTCGGCCAGCGCGAGGCGCAGCGGGGTGCGCGAGACGCCCAGTCGCTGCACCAGCGGCAGCTCGGACATCCGCTCGCCGGGGGCGAACTCCCCGTTGTAGATCAGCTCGCGCAAGCGCAGCAGCGCCCGCGTCAGCTGCGTGCGGTTAGCCGGGTTCGGTATGGATCCCTCCTCACTCGCCGCCCATCCTCGCCGAGGGCGCTGCGCCATTGGCCGAGATGCGCTGGCGCTGCAGTCTATTCACCTCCGCGCTGTTTGCATGCAGAATCTTTGCCCAATCGCAAGGATGTGGAGGGTTTCCCGGCTGATTTGGGTCGTGTTAGGACCGAGTTGCATACAGAGTCAGGCCGAATTAGTATGCCCGCCACCTCGGGGGATCCCGAGGCGGGTGTCATTTGAGGAGAGGAGATGTCGGTGAGCACGTTCCACGTCGTGCCGCGTATGCGAGTTGTCCTCGCGGCGTTGGCAGCAGTCGCGGCACTCGCCGTTCTGGCGGGCTGCGGAAGCAGCAGTAGCAGCAGCAGTAGCTCGGGTGGGTCGGGGGGCAGCTCAAGCGGCTCGACCGCCGCGTCGAGCAGCGCGAGCGGCGGCGGAGGATCGGCCGACACCTCGTCGTGCGGGCCCAAGCCCGGCGTGAAGGCCACCGGGAGTCCGATCAACATCGGGACGATCGACACCAAGCAGCCCGGCACCGACTTCAGCGACGGGCCGAACATGATCACCGCCTACTACAACTGCGTCAACGCCAATGGCGGCGTCAACGGCCACCCGCTCAAGCTGTTCGTCCAGTACGACCAGACGCAGCCGGCCCAGATCTCAGCAGCCGCGAAACAGCTGGTCCAGACCGACCACGTGGTGGGGATCGTCGGCGTGTTCGATCTGCTGGAGTGCACGATCGACCAGGCTTATTGGAAGCAGCTCGGCGTCTACGAGATGGGCGCGGGCATCGCCCCCGAGTGCTGGTCCACTCCAAACAGCGCCGCGGTCAACATGGGACCGCGCTACAGCTCCGACGGGGCGGTGCAGTACGCACTGTCCCAGCACGTCGGCAAGGTCGTCTTCGTCCAGTCCAACGTTCCCGGCACCGGCTACATCGCCGCCGGTCCGGCAGCGCTGGCCAAGGCCAAGGGCGTCCCGATCACCGAGCTGACCGAGAACGTGCCGATCAACGACGCCAACTCGGTGGCGCTGGACCTGGTCAACAAGGCCGGCTCCAACGGCTGGGTGGTGCTCAACTTCACTCCGCCGGAGGCCCTGGTCATCTTGCAGGCGGCCCAGAAGCTCGGCCTCGAGAACCGGGTCAAGGGCTGGGGCTGCTCGACGCCGTGCAACACCGACTTCCTGGCCAAGGCGCTGGGACCGAAGTGGGACCACAAGCTGTTCGTCAACGCCGAGCTGACTGCTCCCGACGACCACAACGGGCCGGAGATGCAGCTCTACAAGGCGATCCTGGCCAAGTACGGCTCCAGCGTCGCCGGCGGCGTCGGCTCGTTCAGCGAGATGGGCTACCTGCTGGGCAAGTTCTCCAAGGACGCTCTGTTGAAGGTGAAAGGTCAGTACACGATGAAGAGCGTCAACGCAGCATTCAAGGCCATCAAGGACGAGAAGACCGAGCTGCTTTGCCAGCCATGGGTGTACGGGCCATACCCGTTGCACATCCCCAACAACGCCGACTTCACCACGACACCGTCCAGCGGGAAGATGGTGACGGCGCAAGGTTGCTTCAACGTCTCCTCGGACGATCCCCAGATCGCGCAGTATCGTAAGGCGGCCGGCACCGCACCCTCGACAAATCCCCCTACGTCGTAGGAGTAGGAGTACGAAAACGCACCAGCGATCAGGGCGCCTGAGGATCCATGCCAAGCCTGACTGACGTTGAGCAGTTCCTCGTCACGGGCCTATCCCTCGGCGGGGTGTATGCCCTGTCGGGGGTCGGCATGGTGGTCCTCTACCGAGCCACCGGAGTGCTGAATCTGGCCTTCGGTGCGGTCGGTGCCTTCGGTGCCCTGATCGCCTGGCAGCTCATCAACCACGCCGGGTTTGGCTTCTGGCCCGCCCTGCTGGTGTCCATGCTGGTGGGCGGCGGGCTGACACTCGCCTACGGCATGGTCTTCGGGCCGGCGCTGGCGGCGCGCGACCCGCTGGTCAAGGCCACGGCAACGCTCGGCTTTCTGCTCATCCTGCTGGGAGTCATGGACCTGCTGTGGCCCTCCAGCGGCGGCGCGTCTCGGTCGCTGACCATCCCCACCGACAACAACACCTTCCAGATGGGCGAGATTTCGGTGACCTACACCAACGTCATCTCGCTGGCCCTGGGGCTCGTCATCACTGTCGTCACCGCCGCGTTCCTGCGCTTCACCAAGCTGGGGACGGCGATGCGGGCGATGGCCGACGACCGGGAGATCACGGCGACGCTGGGCGTGCCGGTGCGGCGGGTGACGGCCGCAGCCTGGTTTGGCTGCGGCGTGCTGTCGGGCATCGCCGGCGTGCTGCTCGCCGACCTCGTCGCGCTGGACGCCAACACCCTCACCTTCCTGG
The DNA here is from genome assembly GCA_036497115.1 of Solirubrobacteraceae bacterium. Lineage (GTDB taxonomy): Bacteria > Actinomycetota > Thermoleophilia > Solirubrobacterales > Solirubrobacteraceae > Palsa-465. The sequence continues at coordinate 2,670 of DASXJY010000045.1, read as the reverse complement.
TCATCTCCACGTTGGCGGCCACATTGATCGCGCGCCTGCGCTCGATCCTGGTCACCTTCGTCGCCGCGCTGATCATCGGCCTGGTCAGCGCGGAGCTGACACCGATCTCGTCACTCAGCAACTATCGCGACATGACTCCGTTCGTGCTCGCCGCCATCGCCCTGCTGGTGCTCAACCGCCGACGGGTCATCTCGGTCGGGCGTCAGGGGGTTTAGGTTGGAATCGGGCGGCGTAAAGACTGCCGATGACAGCGCTGCGACCGAGTCCGGCGCCAGGGCGTCTGACCTAGCCGCGCGGCATCGGCGGTCGTGGCTGACCCCCCAGGGGCTGGTGCGCCCGGCGGTGATCACCATCCTGCTGCTGTTCGTGCTGCTTGTGCTCCCGTCGATGCTCAGCCTTTACTACGTCGACGCGGTGACCCAGGTGGCGATCTACTCGGTCGTGTGCCTCGGGCTGGGGCTACTGGTCGGACGGGTGGGCATGGTCTCGCTGGGGCAGGGCGCGGTCGTGGCCATGGGCGCCTGGGTGGCGGCCCGGCTTCTGTTCGCCACGTCGCTCCCATTCCCGGTCTTCCTGCTGGCGGCGGGGCTGATCACGATGGTGCTGGGGACACTGGTGGGACTGCCGGCGCTGCGGATGAGCGGCCTGTACCTGGCGCTGATCACATTGATGCTCGCGGGTGCCATCACCGTGGCCCTGGCCAACATCAACTTCCCCAACGGCGGCAACGGATTCACCGGCTACAACGGCGGCAGCGTTCACATCCCGGCGATTCGCCGGCCAAGCATCGCCACCACCGATCCCGCCTTCTTGCGCTACTCGGTCATCGTCGCGGTGCTGATGTTCCTGTTGGTGCTTCTGCACGTCCGCGCACGTCCCGGACGTGCCTGGGCGGCGATCCGCCAGAGCGAGTCGGCGGCCCTGGCCGCCGGCATCAACACCACCCTCTACAAGCTCTGGGCCTTCGCGCTGGCCTCGTTCATCACCGGCGTCGCCGGAGCCCTGGTCGCGGGCAGCTTCCGCTACCTGAACTCGCTGACCTTCTCGACGGCGGACTCGATCACCCTGCTGGCCGTGGTCCTGATGGGCGGTGCATACAGCATGTGGGGGGCGATCGTGGCCGCGTTTCTGCTCAAGTTCCTGCAGGCGCTGCTAAACGACTGGAGCGTCTCCCCGGACTGGCTGACGATCCTGTTCGGCATCGGAGTGCTGCAGGTGCTGACCACGGCGCCGCGGGGACTGGTCGAGCAGGTGCCCAAGGATCTGGCCCGACTGGGACGCCTGCTGCGTCGGCCCTTCCAGCGGACCACGGCTGCCGGGGAGCCAGGCGAGTGATCGAGGTCTCAGGGCTGACGGTTCGCTTCGGCGGTGTCACCCCGCTGGACGGAATGACTGTCACCTTCGAGGCCGGCACGTGCGGTCTGATCGGTCCCAACGGGGCCGGCAAGACCACGTTCTTCAACGTCCTCAGTGGGTTCGTTCGCCCGGCCGCCGGCCAAGTCACCGCGTTTGGCGAGGACCTTCTGAAGATGGTCCACTACCGGCGTGCCCGCTGGGGGGTGCGGCGGACCTTCCAGACCGAGCAGGCGATCGAGGAGCTCTCGGTATACGACAACGTCGCGATGATCCACGAGCAGTCAAAGCTCACCGGCGGATCACGCCGCGAAGATGTCCTGGGCGCGATCGACTTCGTCAAGCTGGAGTGTGACCCATATGCGAAGGTGGCCACGCTCGGTGCGGCCCAGCGCCGTCTCGTGGAGGTCGCGCGGGCGGTGGTCGGCAAGCCCCGGCTGGTGCTGCTGGACGAGCCCGCGGCCGGCCTGCCGGACGACGAGACCGAGGTGCTGCGAGACGTGATCCGCTCGATTCCCGAGCACATGGGCGGTCTGGTGATCCTGGTCGACCACGACATGAGCCTCGTCTCGGCGTGCTGCGAGATGACCGCCGTGCTCGACTTCGGAAAGCTGCTGGCCTCAGGTCCCACGCGCGAGGTACTCAGAGACGACCGGGTAGTCCGCGCGTATCTCGGAACGGAGGAGGTCCTGTGAGCGTCGCCGCTCCGGAGACCACGGCCACGACGCTCTCCCTCCAGGATCTGACCGTCGTCCGCGGCGGGCGTCCCGTCGTCCGCGAGGTGTCGATCGACATCAAGGCCGGAGAGGTCACCGCTCTGCTGGGCCCCAACGGCGCCGGCAAGTCGAGCCTCGTCCTCGCCGTCGGCGGGGTCCTGAAGCCGATCACCGGCTCGGTCCTGCTCGGCGACGACGATCTTGCTCGACGCCGGCCGGAGCGAATCCGCCGGGCCGGCATTGCCGTGGTTCCCGAGGGCCGGAGGCTGCTCCCCCAGCTCAGCGTGGAGGACAACCTCCGCGTGGCCACCTACAGCCTCGACCGCTCTGAGGCCCAGGCCGGACGCGAACGGGCGCTCGAGCTGTTCCCCGAGCTCCAGAAGCGCCTCGCAAACCCAGCGCGGTCGCTCTCGGGCGGCGAGCAGCAGATGGTGGTGCTTGCTCAGGCGCTGGTCTCGCGGCCGCGCTTCATGCTGATCGACGAACTCTCGCTCGGGCTCGCCCCGGTGATCGTGAACCGGCTTATCCCCACGATCCGCTCGGTGGCCGAGTCCGGGATCGGGGTGCTGCTGATCGAGCAGTTCGCCACTGTGGCGCTCGG
>DASXJY010000044.1:0-2124 GCA_036497115.1 Solirubrobacteraceae bacterium | reverse complement strand
GTGCCGGACCCGGAGATGGCCAGCACCGGGGCGACGACGTCGAGGGTCCCCGGCGGGGCGAACTGAAACGGCGCACCCCACTTCGCCTGCGCCGCCGCCGGCAGTCCGGCCGATGGCAGCAGCGCCAGCACCACCACGGCGAGACCCAACCCCAATCCACGTCGTGCCGGCCGTGCGGCGTCGGTCAAAGGTTCAGGGAGATCCCGCCGAGCTTCTTATGGCCGGGGCCGTAGATGAAGAGGGTCAGGGGCCGGTTGGAGTACACCGAGCTGGACATCTTGAAGAGGAGCAGGCCACCCTGGGTCGGGCCCTCGCTGGCCACGGTATTGGGGCCCGGCTCGGTGCCCAGGTCGGCCAGGGTCTGCGAGGTCCAGGCGAACGGGTTGACCTCGGTGTCGAGCTTGACCGGCCGGTACACGTTGCCCTGCGTGTCGACGATCGCGAAGGTGTCCGAGGTGGTGGCCGGGTGTCCGCTCTGGTTCTTGGCCCACAGAAAGACGCCGTACCACAGCTGGTCGGGCCCAAGCTGGGGCGAGACGCCGGGGGGCAGGCCCTTGAGATACGCCGAGTCCTCGGTGCCGTACTGGTTGAGCTCGCGCGAGATCTGCAGCTGGTAGGTGACGTAGCCGGCCGAGATGTAGTCGCCGTCGTTGTTGGCGTTGGCGAAGTTCTGGTGCGGTGACGCGTGGCCGCAGGCGGCGAGCCCGACGACGAGCAGGAGCCCGCACAGTGCGATGAGGGAGCGGCGCAGCGTCACGGCGGCCGGGAGTCTAACCATGGCCATCGAAGATCAGCGGCTCTCCACCGAGGCGCGCTCCCCGCGGTCGCGCCCCTCCTCGAGGATCGAACGCAGCCGGCGCATGGCCTTGCCCGCCTTCCGGCGGGACCACGAGCGGCCGCCGAAGTTCTCCATCAGCTTGTCGGAGATCTGCGAGGGCTCGGTCTCAAACGTGTACTGGACCTTGGTGGTGCCGCCGGGCCCGGGCGACAGCGTGTAGGTGCCGAGCATCCGGATCCGGTTGTACTTGCCGCCGCGGCCGCGCTCCACGATCCGGAACGGGGGCTGCATCTCGGTGAAGGTCACGTCGGCCCAGGAGAACCGCTGCAACGGCGCCTTGATCCGGAAGCGGGCGCCGGCCCCGGGGCCATATGGGTCGACGCGGAGCAGGTGCCAGTCGACGAGGTAATGATCGGTGAACTCGGCGTGGTTGGCGATGTCCGCGAGGTACTCGTAGACCTGCTCACGCGGCTTGGCGATCGTGGTCGTGACGGTGAAGGGGTCCACGGCGCCCGATTTTAGGGCGAGAACCGGTCAGGCGGCGGCGCGCTGATCGATGATTCGCATCGTGTGGCCGAACTCCGGCCCGTGGACGATGCGGCTCTCCAGCGGGTCCTCGCGCTGGCGGTCGCGGCACAGCCCGCAGGCGATGGTGCCCGACCCGTAGACGTACACGCGCTCGCCGACCAGCGGGGTGCGGTGACAGCAGGTGCAGCGCTCCGAGCCGGCGAGGCGCTCGTCGAGCCCGCGGCGCAGCAGTGCGAGCTCCAGGTCGAGCATGTCGCGCAACGTGGGCATGGCGTGGGATTCGGGCCGTCACGCACCGTTCCTGCCGGTGAAAAAATGTGAGCGCTCGCCGTCAAGCGCCACGGCGGTTTTCCCGAAATACCGGCGGTCTGATGGACGAAAAGCCGATTACCGGTTTCGGGAGTACGTAGGCGGGCAGGCTAGAATGGCCGTGAGCTCATAGGAGCTTCACGCAGCCTTGAGACCCCCTACCGCGGCGCTGCCGGAGCCCGTAGCGAGGAGACGGCGATGAAAGCTTGGATGACTGGCAGTGTCGCTGGAACGGGCACCTTCCGGTGCACGGACTGTGACTTTCCAGTGTCGCTCGACGCGGCCGACGAACTGCCCCCCTGCCCCAACTGCGGCGGGACCGAGTTCGTGCGCGCCTCGCTGTTCACCACCTCCCAGCAGGCCGTGGTGGACCTCGGTCCCGAGGTCGAGGATCACGCTTGGTTGGAGGAGATCCGCAACGGCCTCGAGGACCCCGGGCAGTACATCGCCTACCGGTCCGGCGACGACGTCGTGGCCTACGCGCTCACCCGCGAGTGGACGCGCATCGG
>DASXJY010000043.1:0-20584 GCA_036497115.1 Solirubrobacteraceae bacterium | reverse complement strand
GGCGGCGGTCGTAGTGACCGGCGCCGTGGTCTTGGTGACCGGAGCGGCCGCCTTGGCGGCGGTCGTAGTGACCGGCGCGGTCGTCTTGGTGTCCGGCGCGGTGGTCTTGGCCACCGTCGTCGTGACCGGGGCGGTGGTCTTGGCGATCGGCGCGGTGGTCTTGGCGACCGGCGCGGTCGTCTTGGCGACCGGAGCGGTCGTCTTGGCGGCGGTCGTAGTGACCGGCGCCGTGGTCTTGGTGACCGGAGCGGTCGTCTTGGCGACCGTCGTCGTGACCGGCGCGGTGGTCTTGGCGACCGGCGCGGTGGTCTTGGCGACCGTCGTTGTGACCGGGGCGGTGGTCTTGGCGACCGGCGCGGTGGTCTTGGCGACCGTCGTCGTGACCGGGGCGGTGGTCTTGGCGACCGGGGCGGCAGTGCTCGACGGTGCCGGACTCGAAGTGCTCGACGGCGCCGGAGCCGAAGTGCTCGGGGTGACCGACGCGGTAGTGCTTGGCGGTGCCGGGGTCGAAGTGCTTGGGGTGACCGAGGCGGTAGTGCTTGGCGGTGCCGGGGTCGAAGTGCTCGGAACTAGCGACGACGGACCGTCGGCTGACGCGCTCACTGCGAAGACCGAACTGACCCCCAGAGCAAAAACGCTCACCGCGATTGCTAACAACGGCCGGATACAAAACCTGACCATCCTTGGTTTTGTCTACCACTTCGGAGTTGTTATCTCACTATGTGACCTTGAAATCCGTCATATTTCCGACTACGCGAATCCGCAACCGCAATGGTTACAAGATGAGCCGTTTTCCGGCGGATTGACGCCAGTCGAGGGCGGCACCAGGGCGGCCATCCCTCTTTGGACCGCGCGCCAACCGTTAGATCCTGGTGTTTTAGACCGTTCTTTTCCTGCGCCGGGATCGCGCCCACACGTCCCGGCCAGGGGCCCTCGGACCAGGACGGTCGGGGGCCCCGCCCTGTTCCAGGCCAGCCAGGCCGTTGGCCTAGCTACAGCGCGGCCGGCCCGAGGGGCCGCCCCGACCCGAGCCACATGATCGACCCGGGGAGCGAGTAACCGCTCAGCGGAAGCTGTCGGCGGTTATCCGATTTACCTCGGTAACCACATCGGCTGGGATCCCGGCCCGCTGCGCGGCGGCGACGATCGCGTCGGGAGTGGGCGCCTCGTAGAGGCAGTACGAACGGTGGCGATCGGCGCTGAGGAAGGAGAACAGCCAGCTGACCCCTTCGTCGGCGTTGACCTCCTCCAGCAGGCGGACGTCGTCGCCCGACATTTCGAGCTGGTCGGCGAACCGGCGCTCGATCAGATACAGGGGCATGCGCCGATCCTACCGCCCCCCAGGGCGGTTCACCAGCGAATGGCGGTAGGCGTAACCGGCGGCTTCGGTGCGGTTCGCCGCCCCGGTCTTGCGCAGGATGCTGCGCACGTGATTGGCGACCGTGTGACCACTGATCGACAGCTCGTCGCCGATCTCGCGGTTGCTGGCGCCGGAGGCGACGAGCCCGAGAATCTCCACCTCACGCCAGGACAGGTCGTCGGGCGGTACCTCGGTCGGCTGCGCCCGGGCTCCGAACGCCTGCGCGCGAGCCAGCAACATCGGCATCCCGATCTGCTCGGCCAACGTGGCGGCCTGCGAGAGCCGCTGCGAGGCGTCAGCGGCGTCGCCGGCGCGGCCGCGCATGTGCAGGGTCCTCCCGTAGGCGTACAGCGTGTTGGCCACCCAGGTGGGGGCGTCCATGCCCCGGTTGACCGTCAGGGCACGCTCAAAGTGCTCCACCGCCCGGTCGTGATCGCCGAGCGTGGTGGCCAGCAGTCCGAGGTAGCGGTCGGCGGCGCCGTAACAGGCGACGCCATGGCCGATCACCACGTTGCCGCCGGTCAGGGGGGCCAGCTCGGGGTACAGGAGCTCCGCCAGCTCCGCGTCGCCGAGCGCCGAGCAGGCATCGGTGAGGTAGGTCAGCGAGGCCAGCCAGAGATTTGCCCGCAATCCCTCGAAGCCCTCTCGGCGTACGCGGTCGAGCTCGCGCCGCGCCTCACGGTCCATGCCCAGCTCGGCCAGCAGCGCGGCGAACCCGGGTCGCCAGGCCCCACTCGGGCCCTCGCTGCCGGCGAACACCCGGGTGGCGTCGGCCATCTCGGCCAGGCGTCCCTGCTCGCGGCGAATCCCGAACATCTGGATGCCGTAGATGCCCGAGGCGGCGCGTCCGGTGAGCAGACGACTCCACTCCCGTGAGCGCTCGGCGGCGGCTTCGGCATCGTCGAGTCGCCCCGCGCACAGGGCCAGCGTGGCCGTGTAGTGCTCGGCGACGTGTAGCGGGAACGGCTGGCACAGGCGGACCGCCATCTCGTGCACCTCGGTCAGTTCGCGCTCGGCGCCGTGGAGGTCCCCCAGGGCGATGAGCCCGGCCACGCGCCACTCCATCGCCTCGGCCTGAAGGTCTCGCTCTCCCAGCTGCGCCGCCAGCTCGCAGGCTTCGGAGAGCATGTCCAGCGTCTGCTCCAGCGTTGACTCACGCCGCGACCAGTAGGAGCGCATCAGCACCGTGGCGAGACCGAGCCGGTCATCGAGGCGCCGGGCCATGGCGATCGCATCCCACTCGGCGCTGGCGCTGGCGGTGTAATTGCCGACGAAGGCACGGGCCCGGCCCAGGCCGGCCAGCACCATCACGCGCAGCTCGCAGTCGTCTTCGCCGAGCGCCTGGGAGGCCTCCTCCAGCAGCTCCACGGCGCCCTCGTCGATGATCCCGGGGCGCCAGCACGCCTCCTCGAAACCCACGGCGGCGGTGGCGAGCAATTCGGCGTCGCCGAGGTCACGGGCGATCTGGGCCACGGTTCGGAAGGCCGCGATCGCCTGGTCGCTGCGGCCGGCCCGAAAGCGGGCGGTCCCGAGCTCGAACTGGACCTCGGCCCGCCGCCGCGGATCCTCGATCCCGAGCTCCAGTGCGGTGCAAAAGCGCGCCTCGGCGTCGTCGAAGTCGAGCGCCTGGAGCGCCTGGCGCCCGGCCAGGAGGGAGTACTCGATCGCCCGCCGCGGTCCATCCACCGGCGTGGCAGCGCCAAAGTGATGGGCAAGTTCGGCCAGGTCGGGGCCGGCCCCGGTGCCGTCCTGACCCTCCAGCGCCTCCGCGACGCGCAGGTGAAGCTCGGCGCGCCGTAACCCGGGCAGGCGATCGTAGAGGGCCCGGCGAACGAGCTCGTGGGTGAAGCGGTAGGTGAGCCGGCGTCGCGGGACCTCCTCCACCATCCCGTGCGCGATCGCCTGTTCCAGCGAAGCGTTGAGCTCGGAGTCGCTAAGTCCCGACTGGGCCATGATCACCAGGTCGAACTCCGGCCCGGCGACCGCCGCCAGTTCCAACAGCCGCGTGGTTGCCGTGGTCAGCCGGGCCAAGCGCTCGCTCACCACCTCGCGCACCCCCTCGGGGCTGCCCAGGGCGGCCAGGGCGCCGGTGAGCCGCGCTCCGCCCGCCGAAAGGGCCTCGCTGTCGAGCAGGGTGCGCCACAGCTCGGTGATCAGAAAGGCGTTGCCACCGGTCAGCTCGCGCAGGGTCGCCGCCACCTCGGGCACGGCCGGAGCGGGGGCCGCGGCGCTGGCTGACTGCACGAACTCGGACACCTCGTCGATGCTCAGCCCGTCCAGCCGAAGCCGCACCACACCCTCGGAGCGACGGAGGTCGACGAGCGCGGCCGACAGGCTCTCGGGAACCTCGGCTCCGGTGTCGCGAAAGGTCGTGACCAACAGAGCGCGGGCCTCGGAGGCCCCGCGGGCCAGATGGCGCAACAGCAAAAGTGTCGCGCTATCGGCCCAGTGGACGTCCTCGATCACCACCACCAGCGGGGCGGTCCGGCCCGCCGCCGCCAACAGGTCGGCGACCGCGCGGTGCAGCCGGTGGCGCTCGGTGTCGTGATCGGCCGCCACCGGCTTGGGCAACGTGCCGATCTGTTGAGCCAGATCCGGCAGCAGCCGCGCGAGCTCGCCGGCGCTGGGGCCCACCTCCCGGAGCAGGCTGGCCGCGTCGACGCTGCGCACGAGCTGGTCGAGGGCCTCGACGAACGGCCGGTAGGGCCGTCTGACGTCAGAGTCACAGGCGCCGTACAGAACCAGCGCGCCGCCCGCCGCGGCCTCCTGGGCGAACTCGCGGACCAGGCGGCTCTTGCCCGAGCCGGCCTCGCCGCCGACCAGCGCGAAGCGCAGTCCCTCGGCCTCGGCGCGGGGAACCAGGGTCCGCAGCGTCGCTAGCTCACGCGAGCGCCCGGCGAACGGGAACGAAGGGGTCAGGCGAAGGGGGCCTGGAAGCTTGGTCATCTGGACAGTCGTGCCGGTCCTGCGAGCGGTGCTCCACGACGAATAGTCAGATCTGATCATGCCACCACTCGGTGCGGCCGTTCAAGCTTTGGACGAAGTGGATCAAGTCGGGTCATGACAGGGGGGAGGCGGCGGCGTAGGTTGCTCCTGGGCCGTCCGGTCCGCTGGCCACTCAACACCGGGAGCAGAGATGACCGCCACAACTTCCCTTGCCGACATCGCCCACCAGGAGCTCGCCGATCTCGCCGACCGCATGATCGGTCCCGAGGATCCGGGCTATGACGACGCTCGGGCCGTCCACAACGGCATGATCGACCGCCATCCGGCGCTGCTCGTTCGTTGCTCGAGCGCCCAGGACGTCGCCCGTTGCATCACCTTTGCCCGTGCCCACGGCGCCCCGATCGCCGTCCGCGGCGGCGGCCACAACGGCGGCGGGCTGGGAGTCGTCGATGACGGCCTGGTGATCGATCTCGCCGGCCTCGACGAGGTCATCGTCGATCCCGAATCTGACACCGTGCGCGTCGGCGGAGGCTGCACCTGGTCCGCGGTCGACGCCGCGACGGCGGAGTACGGCCGCGCCACGCCGTCGGGAATCATCTCCACCACCGGCGTCGGGGGGCTCACGCTCGGCGGCGGGCTCGGGCACCTGACGCGCCGCTTCGGCCTGACGGTCGACAGCCTGGTCGGCGCCTCGGTGGTGCTCGCCGACGGCTCGACTGTGCACGTCAGCGCCGATGAGCATCCGGATCTGTTTTGGGGGCTGCGCGGCGGCGGCGGCAACTTCGGGGTGGTCACCCAGTTCGAGTTCCGCACCCATCCCATCGGCGAGACGGTGATGGCCGGCCCGACGTTCTGGCCGATCGAGCAGACGGCTGAGGTGATGCGCTTCTTCAGGGAGTTTCTCCCCGCGGCGCCCCGCGCCGTAAACGGGTTCTTTGCCCTGATGACCGTGCCTCCGGTGGATCTGTTCCCCGAGGAGCTACACCTGCGCAAGGTCTGCGCGGTGATGTGGTGCGTCGTCGGCTCCGAGGAGGAGGCGACGCGGCTGCTGGAGCCGGTTCATGCCGTCGGGACGCCGCTGCTGCACGGCGTCGGACCGGTGCCGCACCCGGCATTGCAGAGCCTGTTCGACGGGCTCTACACCAAGGGGCTGCAGTGCTACTGGCGCGCCGACTTCGTCAACGAGCTCTCCGACGAGGTGATCGAGCAACACCTGGAGTGGGGACAGAAGCTGCCGTCGATGCACTCGACGATGCACATGTACCCGATCGACGGCGCGGCGCACGACGTGGGCGCGACCGACACCGCGTTCAGCTACCGAGACGCGCAGTTCGCCGAGGTCATCTTCGGGGTCGATCCCGATCCCGACAATGCGGACGCCATCCGTGACTGGTGCGTGGGCTATTGGGATGCCACGCATCCCTACTCGGCCGGCGGTGCCTACGTCAACTTCATGATGGAAGAGGGCCAGGAGCGCGTCCGCGCGACCTACCGGGACAACTACGACCGTCTGGCGCGGGTCAAGGCGCAGTACGACCCCGAGAACGTGTTCCGCGTCAACCAGAACATCCATCCCGCGGCGTCGTAACCAGACCAGGACCGGCGGCAGCCCGCCGCGGGTATCGGGAAGGCACCCCGGACCCGCGGCGGTCCTCGTCAGAGCGTCAGCCCCGCCGGTACTTGGCCACGGCCAGCGGCAGGAACACGGCCAGGATGGCCACCGTCCAGGCCAGCGCCCGGAGCACGAAGTAGGACGTCGAGTGTCCGAGCAGGGCCGCGGCGTGGGGGCCCAGGGTCAGCGCGCGGACCGCGTCCACCATGTAGGTCAGCGGCTGGTGGGAGGCGAACACCTGCAGCCAGCCCGGCATCGAAGCCACCGGAACGTAGGCGCTGGAGACGAACGCGAACGGAAACACGATCATCCCCATTCCCTGGGCGGCCTGGGGATTACCGGCGAACAGCCCCATGGCGATGAACGCCCATTCGAACGCGAATCCAAACACGATCACCAGCCCCAGGGCGCCCACACCCTCGAGCGCGGAGCCGTGTAGACGGAAGCCCACGGCATAGGCGATCCCGGCCGTGAAGACCGTGCTCCAGGCGAAGATCGTCGTGTCGGCGAGCGCGCGGGCGCAGAGCACCGAACTGCGCGGAATCGGCAGTGACCGAAGCCGGTCGACAAAGCCCTGCTGAAGGTCCTCGGCCATCGCCGACGCGGTGCCGAGGCCGCTGAACAGCACACCGGTGGCGATGAACCCTGGGACCAGGAAGTCCACGTAGCTCATCCCGGCGACGTGGATCGCGCCGCCGAACATGTACCTGTAGATCAAGAAGAACAGGGACATCTGAATCGTCGCCAGGACGATCAGCTGTGGCGTGCGCAGATAGCGCAGCAGGGCCCGGCGGGCGACAGTCAGCGTGCTGCTCAGCAGCCCGGCCTGCTTACCCGGCCGGGTTCCCGCGGGTGGACGCAACGCTGAGGCGGTGGGTGTCATCAATCGCTCCTTTGTGGTCTAGGCGGCTTGCGCTGTGTCCGGTTCCTCGCCGAGCGCCGGCTGTCCGGTGAGGGCGAGGAACACCTCGTCGAGGTTGGGCTGGCGCAGCTGGATGTCCTCGATCTCGATCTGCGCTCCGTCGACGGAGCGCAGCGCCGCCATCAGCTGATCGTTGCCGCCGTCGACGCGTACGCTGAGCCGCCGGGTGGGCACATCGATCTGCGCGTCGCTCTGGTCCAAGCGGCCAAGCAGCTCAGCGACGACGCCGAGCTGGGCTTCGTCGCGGACGTGCAGCTCCACGACATTGCCGCCGATACGTCGCTTGAGCTCGGTCGGGGTTCCCGCCGCCACCGCGTGGCCACGGTCGATGATCACGATCTGGCTTGCCAGATGGTCGGCCTCTTCCAGATACTGAGTTGTCAGCAGGACGTCGGTCCCGGCCTCGACGAGCCGGCGGATCGCGTCCCACAGCTCGCTCCGGCTGCGTGGATCCAGCCCCGTGGTGGGCTCGTCGAGCAGCAACAACCGGGGCGATCCGACCAGGCTGGCGCCGAGGTCGAGCCGGCGGCGCATCCCGCCGGAGTAGGTCCTGGCCAGACGGTCGCGGTCTTGCGCCAGTCCGAGCTGCTCGAGCACAGCCGCCGCGCTGTGCCGGGCCGCGCGGCGCCCCTGACCGAACAAGCGGGCCACCATCTCGAGATTCTCCCGGCCCGTCATCGCGGGCTCCACGGCGGCGAACTGACCGGCCAACCCGATCAGGCCACGAACCGCCCGGGGGTCTTTTCTCACGTCGTAGCCGGCGACCCGCAGCGTGCCCTGGTCAGGCTGCAGAAGCGTGGCCACCGCGCGCACGAACGTGGTCTTGCCGGACCCGTTGGGCCCCAACACCGCGGTGACCTGGCCGCTGGGGGCGATCAGGTCGAGGCTGTCGAGCGCCTGGGTCTTTCCGTACCGCTTGCTCAGGCCCGCGGCCTCGATGATCGTCGTCATCAGTGATCCTCCTGGTTGTTCTCGGGGTCCGGTGGGATGAAGGCGGCGGCGATCTCGCGAAGCCACTGCTCGCTCCAGTCGAGCCGGCGCGCCCTGAGGTCGTCGATGACGCCGCGCAGCCAGGCCAGCTCGGCCTCCAGCAGGGCCAGCCGATACTCCTCCTCGAGCATGAACAGCCGGGGGAGCTCGGCCGGGGCGCCGGTGACGGCTGCGGTGGTCTCGGCGAGCTCCGCGGCCAGCCGCTGCTCGCGCGCCTCGAGCTGCTCGCGGGCATCGTCGGGAGCAAGGCCGAACATGATCGATAGCCCGACCATGAACTCGGGGAACTCCTGGCCGGTGGTTCGCAGACAGGCGCGCAGCCATTGCCGGGCGGCGACGCGGCCTGAGTCGGTGATCGCGTACACGATCCGGTCCGGATAACCCTCGACCGCGACGGTTTCGTGGATCTCGACCAGCCCGAGGCGGAGCAGGCGGTCGATCGCCTGGTACAGGCTGGCTCGTGAGCGAACGTTGACGACGCGGTCCTTGGCCTGCGCCTCGATGAGCTTCTGCATCCGATACACGTGCAGCGGCTCCTGGTAGAGCAGCCACAGGACCACGAGGCCGAGCGGGGAGCGGCGGGGGAGCTTGGGGTCGTCCATGCCGGGCAACCTACTAGATATCTACTAACTAGTCAAGACATGACTAATTCTGCCGGCCGGGGTCTCAGCACCACACGATCTGCCACCGGCGCCGCCCGGCCCCAGCGATCCGTCCAGGATCAGCCCGATTACTGGGATGCCGGCACCGAGCGAGCGATGAATCGGTATGGCCTGTGACCACTCTGGGACCCACAGTGGCGCTTGCCGCTACCTGCGCGGGCCGGGCCAGCTTCGGATGGTGCTGGTGTGCGACGGATGTGGGGCCGAGAGCAGCGAGCTGGGGACACTCGCCTACCGACCCCGCGGCCGCCGCCTGGCCGGTCAGCTCGCCGAGCTGACCGCGAGGGGCCTGGGTCTCTCCGACACGCAGACGGCCCGGGTCAGGCTGGCGGCATTGATCTGCGACGTGGGGCGTGATCAGATCCCGGCGGAGATCCTCAACAAGCGCGGTCCCCTGAACCGCGGGGAGTGGGAGCAGGTGCGCCTGCAGCCCGAGCTCGGCGCCGCCGTCCTCAGCGACGCCAGCTTCGACGACATTCGCGACTGGGTGTTGAGCCGCCGCGAGCGGGTCGACGGCAGTGGTTATCCGCGCGGCCTGCGGGGCGCCGAGATCCCGCTGGAGGCGCGGATCCTCGCCGTTGCCGAGGCCTACGTGGCAATGACCAGTGAGCGACCGTACTCTCCGGCCCGCGATCAAAGGGGCGCGCTCCTGGAGCTCGTGAGCTGGGCCGGCACGCAGTTCGATCCCACGGTGGTGGACGCGTTCGTCGAGGTCTGTGGGGGCCGCGCCCCGCGCCTGGCATCGCCCGCAGCAGCCTGAGGCCTTCCCACCGGCGCGCACGGTCACCGACAGCGTCGGCACGACGTGAGATCCCCGACGGCAGGCCTGAAAACGGTTGGTTGTGATCGGTCCCGAGATGGGTAACCCCGTAGGGGAGACAGGCAGGCGAGGAGAGGACGGGCAGATGGAGGATCTGGAGTCAGCTCGCCAGCGGCGAGCCACCGAGCCACGTAGCCGGCGACACCAGGCAAAGCAGCACGCCGACCAGGCCCGGCGGAAGGTCGCGCAGCGGCGTCAGACCCAGTCGGGCGTAGCCGGCTGGGTGTCGGACCGGGCCTCGGAATGGTCGCTGGACGGGCCCGACTGGGAGTTCATGGCGCGCCAGAAGTACCTCTGGAACCCGCTCATGGACTACTGGTTTCGGATGGAGATTGAGGGCTGGGAGAAGATTCCCGAGCCGCCGGTGCTGCTGGTGGGGATCCACTCCGGGGCACCCTTCGTGTGGGATGCGTGGACAGTGGGCGTGCAGTGGTGGCGGCGCTTCGGGGACTCCCGGCCCCTGCACGGCACGGCGCACGACGCGTTGATGGCGCTCCCCGCTGTGGGCGGCTACTTCCGCAGGATGGGAGTGCTCCCCGCCGCGCCGGACAGCATCACGGCGGCGCTGGCCGCCGATCACGACGTGGCGCTGTGGCCCGGCGGCGAGCGGGACTCGCTGCGGCCCTGGAGCCGGCGAGACCAGGCGATCCTGGCCGGACGCACCGGGTTTGTGAAGCTGGCGATCCGAAGCTGCGTTCCGATCGTGCCGATCGCCACCGTGGGCGGCCCCGACTCGATGCCGGTGCTGGCCACCGGTCGCCGGCTGGCCAGGCTGCTGGCCCTGGACAAGGTGGCCCGGCTGAAGATGTTCCCGATCGCTCTCCAGGCCCCCTGGGGGATCTCGCCGGCGTTGCTGCCCGAGGTCCCGCTGCCGACCAAGATCCGAACCGCGTTTCAGGACCCGATCGAGCTCAGCTGCGAACCCGAGCGGGCCGACGACGATGCCTACGTCCAGGACAAGTACGACGAGGTTTGCGCCAGCATCCAGGCCGGGATGGACGCGCTGGCCCGGCGGCGCCGACTGCCGCTGTTCGGCTGATCAGCGGGTCGGGCCGCCAAGCCGCCCGCCGGGAACCCTGATCAGCCGCCGACGACTGGGGCCACCGGCGTGCAGGCAGGTCTCGCCGGGTGCTGTGGGTCCAGCGCCGTCAGCACGTCGCCATCGGCGATGTGGTCGTAGGGCATCGACAGGTGCTCGCCCTGATCGAGCGGGCACTGCTTCTGCAGGGTGATGTTGGTGACGGCGGGCCCGTTGAGGAAGGCGGACTGGTAGGGGGTGACAACCTCGTCGTTGGTCGACTCGATCACCGTGTAATTCACGCCGGTCAGGGTGTCGTCGGATGAGTTCAACTGGGTCATGAACTTCGAACCCGCCTCCTGCTGGGCACAGGCGGGACAGTCGGCCAGCGTGGCGTTGGCGGCGGGAAAGTGCCGAGCGAGCGTGAATAGGCCGTTGAGCGTCGTCCCATGGTTAGACGGCGCGAGCCCGACCAGCGTGTGCACCTTGGAGGCCCCGTTGAGGAACTTCATGTAGTAGCGGGGCATCATCCCGCCTTGTGAGTGCCCGACGATGTCGACCTGGCTGGCGCCGGTGGCGGCGAGCACGCGGTCGACGAAGCTCGACAGCTGAGCCGCGGAGTTCTCGATCGGGCCGGTGGCGTAGATGCCGAGCGCTCCGCTGCCGTTGTAGGAGCCGTAGTTGAGCGCAAACACGCAGTAGCCGTGGTCGTACAGAAGCGGTGACAGAGCCTGCCAGCTGTCAGACATATCGCCGAAGGTTCCGTGCACGAGGACGACCGGGTGGGGATGCGAGGCGCTCGGCTGGCACGACCAGTTGTTGGCGCCCGGCGGGCTCGCGGTGGGGCTCGCGTGCGCGTAGCCATAGGCGCCGTCATAGATCACCGGCAGCGTCGCCGCTGATGCGCTCGACGTCGCCGTTGCCACCAGCAGCCCAGCCGCCAGACCAATCAGCCACTTACGCACAACGCATCAGCCTCCCCACGGCACCGTCACGCTCGACACCAGTTGGCGGGCGGCTACCCGGCGTCCCGCGAGACCAAACCGGTCACTGCCCCCAGGCCGGCAGCTCGAGTGCGCGCTCGTAGGCGCCGCGGTCGTGCACCGGCTCGCCGTGGGAGACGATCACGTGCTCAAACGAGAGCTCCAGCAGCGCCCGGAGCGCGGGCAGCACCGCCTGCTCGTGCCACGGGGTCGCCCACACTCGCAGCCGCCCTTCGCGTGCGGTGAGTGCGTCGGCGAACACGAGCGCGCGATGGTCGGGCAGCCACAGCGGTGTCTCGGATTTGCCACGGCCGTCGTGGAGCGCGACGAGTCCACCGGGCAGCCGGGTACCGGGATAGATCGGCTCGAGCTCGGTGCGGGGAATGTTGTCGCGGAAGAACAGGTCGGGACCGAAGGCCCGGGCCCGGTAGCGCCTGACGAACAGATCCACGTCACGAACATGGTCTGGCTTGAGAACCACCACTGCGGTGGGCGGACGAGCGTCAAAGCGCGCCCAGAGCCCGCGCGCCTCGGGCGCAGGAGCGAGGGGATCGAGCAGCAGCACCTCGCTGCCGGCCTCTACGCAGGTCGAGGTCACCGACGCCTCCCAGTCCGATCCCGGGGCCCATTCGGGATGCTGGGTGCGCCAAATCCACAAACCCTCGGTTACCGCCACGGCCTCCACGCGCTGGATGCCTACCCGTTTGCGGCGGCGACAAAGCGGGCCGGTCTGCGCGCCTCCGTAAGATCTCCCGCGTGGACCGCGATCGACTCCGCGCCCTGCAGGCGCCTCTGAAGGAACGCTACTCAGAGCAACCGCAGGCAGCGCAGATCACCCTGGTGGCGGAGGGTCAGCTGGGCGAGGGGGTGGCCTGTTCGGTTCAGACCGGGCGGGCGGTCGCCGAGGCGGGACTTCATCCGGCCACGGGCGGAGATGGATCTCTGCTGTGCTCGGGCGACATGCTGCTGGAGGCACTGGTGGCCTGCGCGGGGGTGACCCTGAGCGCGGTCGCCACGTCGCTGGAGATCGAGCTCTCGGGCGGACGAGTGCGCGCGGAGGGAGACCTCGATTTCCGCGGCACGCTTGGCGTCGACCGCGAGGCGCCGGTCGGCTTCAGCTCGATCAGGCTGTCGTTCGAGCTCGACACCGATGCCGGTCCCGAGCAGCTGGCCACGCTCCAGAGGCTCACCGAGCGCTACTGCGTCGTCTACCAGACCCTGGCCGCCGGTCCGGCGCTTACCACGACCCTGGCCGTGGCCTAGCTGGGCGACGAAATCGGTCAGCCGTTTCCGGCGTTGGCCCCCAGCGCGTTCAGCCAGGCGCGGATCGATTGCCCCGCTGGTGTCACCTGGCCCTCCTCGTAGCCGGTGGTCGCCTTGGCCAGGGTGACCCCGTTCAGGGTCGACCAGCCGAACTCGATTGACGTACCGGTCCTGGCAAAGCGGGCGATCGGCTGTCCCTGTTGCAGGATCGTCCCGCCGGGGGCGATGTCGGTGATCTGCTCGGCGACGTACTGCACCTTGCCGGCGTTCGGCCCCTCTAGCAGCTCGTAGTACACCAAGGGCTGGCCGGCGTACCAGTCGGGTTCGATCGCGAGGATCTTCACCCGGCACGGGGCCAGGATCGGCGCTCCGACCGGCATCGCGGCATCGACGCCCTGGTCGGTGCGGCCCCACACGGTGACGAAGTGCAGCGGGTTGATGTAGTTCGCGTTGGTCACCGGCGCCGCGATCAGCGCGAGTCGCAACTCGTGTTTGACCTGTGACAGCGGGGGCGCATGGGCGTTGACGTCACCCACTGGGTCACTGGGCGTGACCGTCAACGCCTGCTGGCCCGCCGAGGGTTCGATGGCCTGGGGCCGGCCGTGCGGGATCGGGCTGGGCGTCGTGCTGGTGACCGGGTCACTGGAGGTGGGGCTGGACGTGTCGCTGGCGGCGCCGGACGTTCCGCAAGCGGCCAGCGCGAGGGCGACCAGCGCCGACAGGATCAGCCCCGCGATCGGGCGCACTGCTTTCGTCGTGGGGGGGCCTGCGGCAGTCATCGATTCGTCTCGTGCGGGCGTTGAGGCCAAGCTAACAGGCGCCTCTCGCGAAGCGCGCCGGATCAGGTGATGGCCAGGACCTTGAACACCGGGTCACTTCAGTGGCCCCTCGCGCCCAGGCCTACGGTCCGATCGTCAGCACGACCTTCCCAAAGCGCGCGGGATGGTTGAGCCGCTGCGCGGCCTGGGGCAATTCGTCCAGGCGGAAGGTGCTGTCGATCACCGGTCGCCACGCCGCCGAGCCCACGTGGGCGATCAGCGCGCGGTACTCCCGGGGGCTGCCCATGGTCGTGCCGAGGACCCGCCGCCATTGCCAGTACACGTCCGAGGTGGTCACCGTGCTGGTCGGACCTGAGGTGTCGCCGAACGAGACCAGCGTGCCGCCCGTTCGCAGTGCCTTGAGCGCGCCCTCCCAGGCCGGACCCCCAAAGCTGTCGACGGCAGCGTCGAGGCCGCCGCCGGCGAGCTCGCGAATCCGCTCCGGCCACGCCGGATCGAGGTAGCTGACGCCTCCAACCGCCCCCAGGGCCCGCGCGCGTTCGAGCTTTTTCTCGCTCGAGCTGGTGACAAACGGGCGTGCCCCGAGCGCCGCCGAGATCTGGATCAGGAACGTCGACACGCCGCTACCGGCGCCGGTGATGAGGATCGTCCGACCGGGAGCCGCTCCGGCACAGGTCACGGCGGCCCGCCACGCGGTGAGCCCTCCGAGATTGAGCGCCGCAGCCTCTTCCCAGCTCAGCCGCGGCGGCTTGGGCACCACGTTGGCGGCCGGAATCGAAACGCGCTCGGCGAACGTTCCCGCCGTCGGCGCGCCGAGGATGTCGAAGCGGGGCGTCGGATGCTCCTCGCTCTGACCCCACCCGAGCGTCGGATCGAACACGACCTCCTGACCCAACTGGAGCCCCTGCACCTGCGAGCCGACCGCGGAGATCGTTCCCGCGCCGTCGGAGCCCAGGGTGATCGGCAGCGCCTGTCGATCCGGGGCGGTCCAGATCCACCAGTCGCGCCGGTTGAGCGCTGCGCTGCGCAGGTCGACCACCACCTCGTCCGGAGCCGCGACGGGGTCGGGAACCTGCTGGCGCTCGAACTCGGGAGGGTCGCCGGAGGCGACGAGGCGCATCGCCTTCACGGGGTGGACCTAGCGGCTGAGGGAGCTAGTCGAGCTCGACATCGAAGTCCCAGGCCACAAGTGGCTTGGCTGCGGCCGGCGCCCACTCGAGGCGACCGGCGCCAATCGGCAGCACCGCTTTGACGGTCAGCTTGAGCGCGCGTCCTGAAACCAGCCGCTGCGGCAACCTGCTCCCGCCGGCGGCGGTCACCGATGGATGGTGGACCCGGCCCTGCTCATCGACCACCGTGAACGCCGCGGAGCTCACCGGCACGGTTCCGGACCGCGCGACGAGCCTGACCGTGAACGTGCAGGGTGTGGTCGCCGGGGCCGAGAGCCCGACGGGCGGCGAGACGGTGGGGCCGGTCACCCTCGCCAGCGCGCGGCCCTGGCTCAGGGTGGCCGAGACGGTGTTCCCCTCGACGGCGAGCTGTGGATGGCCGGGGCGGGCCCGGAGCTGCCGGCCGACATTCGGCGAACGGCGCAGGCGGACGGGCCGGCCGAGCGGGTTGTTGAACACGTCGGCGCCGAACGGGGCCAGTCCGCGCTGGGCGGCGTAGCCGATGTGCCCGGCTCGGTCCAGCCCGGGTGAGACCTTGGCCACTCTGAACAGGTCCTCCATTGTCCGCAGCCAGCTGTAGTGGTTGTAGAACCGCCGGCTGGCGGTGCCGGGCCAGATGTACGGGCTGATCAGGACGCTCCCTGTGTCACCCCCGCCGTTGGTCGGATGGGTGGCGTCGAATAGCGGATCGGTGGCCGGCGTGCGCGCGCCCAGTGTTATCCCCTTCACCGCGGCACTCGTCAGCAGCGCCCGGCCCGCGGAATCGGCCAGCACGAACGACCCGGCGACGACGAAGCCACCGTTCTGGTTGGGTGCCGTGGCCATCACCGGCATGTTGGTCACCCGGCCAACGAACGCGCCGGCGGGAACGCCGGGGCCGGTGACCGAGCGCCCCGTGTCGGTGATGGCGATCGAGTTGTCCGAGATCGCGGCGCTGCCCTGCGCTGCCGTGGCGCCGGCGTCGATGCGGGGGCCCGGGACGTTGGAGCCGCCGCCGAGCAGGCACGTTCCCCTGGGCTGGGGCGGGCTGGTCTGGGCGACGCAGTTGCCGGGACGGTCGACGAACGCGTTGTAGCCGGGGCCCGGGTAGAGCTCCTGGCCCAGGATGTTCTTGGCCAGCGGCGTGTTCGGCCCGGTCGGCTCGAAGTGGACCGCGCGGCCGAACAGCGTCTCGCCGGCCGAGTCGTTAGCGATCGAGGTGGCGGCGTCCGGGGCCACCCGCCTGGAATTGGCGAAGCTGTTGCCGGTGAAGGTGAAGGGCGGAAACGCCTCATCGAAGGTGATGTCGATCAGGCCCCCGTCGCGAAACGCCGCCGATCGCTCGATCGCGGGCACGACATGGCGCAGGAACAGGTCGGCGGCGTACAGGCCACCGGTGAAGTTGCGGGGTCGGCGGGGGACGTTGGGGCGAGAGAAGCCTCCGGACAGGTTGTTCCCGTGACATACCGCGTCGTGGCCGTCGCTGCACATGTTCGGGGTGATCCAGCTGAAGGCCGGGGTGCTGGCCCGGCGCCTGAGATCGTGCAACAGGCCGTGACGAGCGTCGAACAGGCTGGCGATGTGAGCGCGGTCGCAGCGCCCGGAGCGCAGCAGCGACTGAAACCACGGAAACGGGAAGTGCTTGGGCAGATACTGGTCGGTGGCGGTGGCCGTGCTGGGGTTGGGCTGGGCGGTATTGCCGGTCTTTCCCGGGGACGGATACGGGGCCCCGCAGTAGCGGATACCGGCCGAATGCCTGGGCGGGGTCGGATCGGGATAGCCGAGATCCTGGGCGTAGCCCTTCCAGCTCACGTGCGCCGCATCGAGCTGGTCAAACAGCGTCTTGACGCTCGCCGGGTAGACGCATCCGTTGGCTCCGGGGGCAGCGTTGGGGCCATGCGCGGAGGTCATCTGGCCGTAGTTGGGATTGCTCCGCAGCGACCGTGACCGGTCGACATGGCCTGAGAAGTGGTCGTAGTACGGGCAGTCCACCTGAGTATCGGCCACGGTGGCCTGTCCGCTGGCGAGCGAGATGTAGTTGTCGAAGCTGAAGTGTCCGGTGCCGAAGTAGTTCTTGAGCAGCACTCCCTGCGATGGCAGGGTCCGCCACAGGTAGGTGTTCCTGTTCAGTCCGGTGAAGGTGGCGTCGTAGGACTTGTTCTCGAGGATGATCAGCCACACGTGCTTGATCTTGCCGGGCTTGATGCCGAGCCCATCGCGGGATATGCGGGCCTCGTTCCGGCTGCGGGCCGCGGCGGGCGACGTCGCCAGCCCACTCCAGAGCGCCAGCGCGGCCAGCGCGATCAGCGCCAGGCTCCAGCGCCGGTGGCTGGTTAGGGCGATGGTCCGAGTTCCGCGGGCGTGACCAGATCGGCGGGTCATCAACCCTGCGGCTCCCCCCTCCATGGCCGAGGAGCCTACACCCTGCTGCCGGCCGCACCGCCGACCGGTCTCGAGACGCCGTCAGAGCGGATCGTTACCCGGCGGCCGCCGCGGGGGCAGGTCGGCGCGCCGCTGGGGCAGTCGGTCGGCCAAGCGCCCCAGCCGCACGGCGGCTCCGTGCAGCGGCAGCGCCACATCGCTCAGCTGCTGGACGGCCCGGGTGTTGCGCTCGACGTCCCCGAGCACGTCGTGCACGTGCCCCAGCCGGAGATCGATGTGGGGCAAGACGGCGGTGTTTGAAGACACCCTGGCGAGCTCTTGTTGCATCTCGATCAGGGTCGCGGTCTGGAAGGCGACGACCTCCAACTGCCGCGCCATGGCCGGCAGCACGAGGATTGCTTGCACGAGATCGGGTACGGCAGCGGCCGTGCGTCGCGTCGAACCCAGGACCCTCAGCAGTGGCCGCAACGGGGTCAGGAGCGCAACTGATCTGCGCATGAAGCGCCGATGCACGCGTCAAGTATGCCTCAAACCGGTGCGCCGGTGCACAACCGAGAGGGTCGAGAGCGAGGATCAGCTCTCGGGCTCGGGGCGCAGTTGACGCGCCACGTGCTGCCGTCCGCGGTGCAGCCGTGTGGTCACGGTGGCCTCCCGGGTTCGCAACACCTGGGCGGCCTCCCGATAGGAGAGGCCGACGACGTCGACGGCAAGCACCGCATCCCGATAGCGGGGCGGGGCGCTGGCGATCGCCTCCATGATCTCGCGGGCGCTGAAATCGGACTGGTGGGGTCCCGGCAGCTCTTCCTCGATCAGCCTCCGCGTGGACGGCCGGCGCAGCGTGGCACGGTGCCGGCTGGCGTGCGTGTTTCGCAGCGCCCGCAGGAGGTAGCCGAGCTCGTTTCCGTCCTGCAGCATCCGGGGGCGCTTGAGCACGTTCACGAACGTTTCCTGCACCAGATCCTCGGCGTCCTGTCGCGACCCGGTGAGCGCCCAGGCGGCCCGGAACAGCCGGTCGGTGTGCTTCCCCAGCGTCTGCGGGTCGAGCCGCTGCGGCGCTGTCGTCTCGCCGCGGCTCGAGCCCGGAGACGGCGGACGGCGAGGCGAGGGAAACCCGGTGGCGGCCGGCCCGGCCTGGGGCGGCGCGGCCGCGGGGCCTTCGGCGGCAACCGCGGTCAGCATGGCTGTCGCCGTAGGTCAAGCTGCGCTGTGAGAAAGGCCAGGAGCTGGGAGGGCATCGTATTCCGCCGGTGGTCGGGGTCGATGAGACCAAGCTAGGGATAAGCCGCCGGCCTGCCATCGGGCATCTGCCCGATCTCGACGCTTAACTTCCCGGCGTCGCCGTAAGTGCGAGTGAGCGACTCAGCCGGCGGTGGACAGCACGAGGCGGGCCTCGTATCGGTAACCACCGGGCCGGATCCGACCGCGCCCGCTATCGCGCTGAGCGATTAGGTCCGCTCGAGAACGAGCTTCGTCGCCGGCGCCAGCCAGGCTTCATCGGCTCGATCCCAGGGCACGACGGTGGTGGGTACGGCGAGCGGATCGAAGCGGCGGTCGGCGAACAGCTCAAGGACGGCGGGCAGCAGGCGACGCGAATCGGCTCGGGATACATGCAGGGTGATCCCTCGCGTGTACATCTCCAGGAGCGGCAGGGCGACGGTGGGCGCGAAATGGATCGCCACCGCTGTGCAGAACCCGTAGTCGTCGGTCGAGCGCAGGACAGCGTTGAGCCCCTCGAGCTCACCGGTCGCCTCCACCGTGATCGGCGCTCGGTCATAGCGCCGTGGCCAGGGCCCCTGCTGGTGCTCGACCTCCGCCCCCAGGGCAGCGGCGGCGGCGCACCGTTGCTCGTCGCGGTCGACGTAGTGCACCCGCGCCGCGCCGAGGGCGCGCCCGAAGGCGACGGCGTACAGGCCGATCGAGGCGGCCGCTCCGCTCACGATCAGCACTTCGGCCCCCGGATGCTCGGCCAGTTGGGGCCCGACGGCGCGAAAGGCGTCGCAGGCATTGTCGGGCAGCGCGCACAGCGCGCTGGCGCTGCCCTCGGGAGCTGAGAGGAGCATGTGATCGGCCGCCGGGACAGCGAGGATGTCCGCGACCGCGCCGCCGTGACCGCCCCCGGCCTCGCCGAATCCGAACGCGCCGCCGGCGCGCGCGCGGTAGGTGTGGCACGCGCCGAAGCGGCAATCCCGGCAGGCCACGCAGGTTCCGCAGGAGACCTGGAAGGGCACCAGGACTCGCTCGCCGACACGGCGCTCGCTGACCTCGTCCCCCACCGCGATCACCTCGGCCACCGTCTCGTGCCCGACCGCAAACGGTCCGGGGAAGAAACCGACCGCCGCCATCGGCTGGTCGAGGTCACAGCGGGCCACTGCGAGCGGGCGCACGAGCGCGCCGCGAGGATCGGTCAGCTGCGGGTCGGGAACCTGCTGCCAGGCGACCCGTCCGGCTTCGATGAAGGCCAGCTGACGCATCGCGCACCAGCCTAACCGCCGGGCTGCATCGCCCCCGCTCGGCCAAGGCTAGGCCGCCAGCAGCCGACCCTCGCGCACCGCTTCGCGCACATTCCTCAGAAGCTCCTCCGAGCCTGGGGTGGGGCCGAGCGCCCGGGCGATCGTCAGCGCCCCGACCATGGCGGCGGGCTCAAGTGGCGGGCCTGAGCGACGACCAGCGTCTGCTCTACCCGCAGGTGGAGCGGGAGTTCCTGTCCGTGGCGGGCAATGGAGTCCCCCAAGCGGTCACGTCCTAGCGCCGCTCAGCTCGTGGCCCGCCAGCCGAACCTGACGTCGGTTGGAGCCGGCGTGCCGGTGCTGGTGGAGCCAATCGAGATCAGCGAGGCGAAGGGGATCGTCACGCGCTCAGTGCTCGTGCAGCCGCTGTTGCCCGCCGGCACCGTGCACGTCAGCTTGGTGTCGGCGTTGCCGGCCCGCAACGTGAACGTGCGGGTATCGGCGGGGCCGGTGGCGACCGTGAGCGTCACCGCCAGGTCGCTGGCGGTCATGTTCGCGTTGGGCGTGAACGAGCTGACGTTGTTCTCGTTGACGTCGGCCGCCAACTGACCCGACGGCGCCAAGAAGGACGTGTCGGCCGGTACGTTGACGCCGCGGCCGAGCAGGGCTCCGAATGCCGGGCTGGCGCTGGCGCCGGGCGTGCCCTGGGCTCCGGTGCTTCCCGGGGCGCCCTGAGCGCCCTGAGCGCCCTGAGCGCCCTGTCCACCCCGGAAACCCCGTGGCCCGCGCACTCCGCGTGGGCCACGGAGGGCCTTGGCCTTCTTCTTTGCCGCCACGGCGTGGCCGCCGGCACCCGCTTGACTCGCGGCAAATCCTGTGCCGCCCAGCGCGACGAACAGGGCCAGCATCGCAATGGCCAGCGCGGGTGAGGGTGTCGCAAACTTCTTCATCACCTACCTCCTCTGATCGGTTCCCGACCGCAATCAGGCGCGGGCGCAGTTCGAGGCCTCACGTCACGGGGACGGTGAACCCGAAACACATCAGACGTCTGGCAACGGTGCTCGATGCCATCACAGACGTTCGGTCGCGGTAAACCTTCCAGACCTCCGGGGCCGCAGCGCGTGCTCGCCCGGGTGACCGGGCTGCGACGATACGACGAGATCCTGTGAGGTGTGACCGATTCGAGCGGGGACCCGGACCGTGAGCTTTGCCGTTTCGTCCGATGCCTATGACAAGTACATGGGGCGCTACT
>DASXJY010000042.1:0-17542 GCA_036497115.1 Solirubrobacteraceae bacterium | reverse complement strand
ACGCCGCGTCACTAACGGTTCGGATGACCAGCGCGCCACGGATCAGCGTCTCCCAGAGCCGGGTCAAGGGCCTCGTCCGGCCAGCTTGCCGGGTCGACGGCTCCCGGAGCCCGCAAGACGTATCGGTGCTTGAAACCTCGCCTCCCGCGGGGGTACTCCCGATTTGGCGACGGCCATCCGCGGCCGTCGCCAAAACGGGAGTGGATGCTCTACGGGTGAGCGGGACTCGCACATACAAGGATTAGATGAGTCGAGTTGACCCCGGCCATTCCGAGAACGCTGAGCCATGAACGCGCTCGTCAGCTCGCCAGCATGGTCGACGAGCCCGTACGCGACCCAGAAGTCGCTCGGCGTGCCGAGGGCGAGCGAGCGCTCTGAGGTGGATGCGACCGTCATGCTCGAGGACCGCGGAGATACGTAACTCGGACGAGAACCGCCCGAGCCGAGAGAAGATCTTCCGCCCGCGGCCGATCGAGTGAATCAAGGAGCGCGTGAGCAAGCTCCAGGACGTCCTCGAGCAGCACACGGCTCGGTCTGCCCAGGCACTGCGGGACATCCTCGGCCCAATCCGGATGGAGCTCGTCACGCCGGACATCGGCCGACCCTTCTATCGGGCGTTCACGAGCATCGACGCGCTGGCCTTAACCGAAGCGCCCCCCGGCGGTGCGGAGGGCGGTTCGAATTCTTTGCCAAGGTGGAGACGGCGGGAATTGAACCCGCGTCCGCAGTCGCGCAAAAGATGGCTTCTACGAGCGTATCCGGCGCTCTGATCTCGTCCCCCACTCGCCACGCCGGCGGGGTTGTGGGGGACCAGCTCCAGAAGATGTCCCCGGATCGGCTGGAGCGGGCCTCACCGGGCTGAGCCTGCTAGCTGATCCCGGCTGCTCCGCCGCAGGCGAGCAGGAGGCCAGGAGATCTCGGTAGGCCTAGTTGCTAGGCGACGAGACCGAACTCGTGTGAGTCCGCACTTATTGTTTTCCCGGGGGTTTTACGAGGCCGCCCGGGACCTCGACTCGCGACCACCCCTGCGGATCGACCACGTCGAAGCCTGTCGTCCCCGGGGTGTACTGCTATGTCGGTACCAGTATAGAACGGGCCTCGCGGCCGGACGGTGGCTGATGAAGGAACGGATAAGACTGCCCAGCGCAGCACCCACCGGGTGCCAGAATCAACTACAGCGACGTGGTTGAACCCAGCCCCCCCATGATCCCGGAGTCCGCCCCGGCCGCCCCCGCTCCCCCGCCGGTACCTGGGCTCTACGAGCACTCGAGCCGGGAGGGCGAAGGCGCCGACGGCTTCGGCCCTCGTCCCCCGCAGCAATCGCTGTTCAAGCGGCGGATCGTCCCCATCGGGGCGGCGATCCTCGCCTTCCTGGCCAAGATCAAGACGATCATCCTGCTGCTGCCAAAGGTCAAGCTGCTGGCCGCCGCCGGGACGATGATCGTCTCGGTCGTCGCCTACGCCACGATCTGGGGCTACCAGTTCGCGGCCGGGTTCGTGGTCCTGCTGCTGGTCCACGAGCTGGGCCACGTGATCGCGTTGCACCGGGAGGGGATCAAGGCCAGCCCACCGCTGTTCATCCCCTTCCTCGGCGCGGTGATAACCGCTCGATCACTAGGCGACGACGCCGTGGCCGAGGCCCGGGTCGGGCTGGCCGGACCGATCCTGGGCAGTATCGGCGCCGCCGTCTGCCTACTCATCTGGCACGTCACCGGCAATGACTTCTGGCGTGCGCTGGCCTTCACCGGGTTCTTCCTGAACCTGTTCAACCTGCTCCCGGTAGTCCCGCTTGACGGCGGCCGGGCGATGGCGGCGATGGCCCCCTGGATGTGGTTCGTGGGGTTTTTGGGGATGGTCGGCCTGGCGATCCTGTTCCCCAACCCGATCATCCTGATCATCGTCGTGTTCGCCGGTTATGAGACCTACCGTCGCTGGCAGATGCGCCGCTCGGGATCGCAGGAGCAGCTCGCCTACTACAAGGTCCGCCCCCGCGACCGCTGGCTGGTGGCCGGCGTCTATCTGGCGCTGGTGGCGCTGCTGGTCATCGGCATGGACGCCACCCACCTGCCGCGCACGCTCGGTTGACCGGCCGCCCCGCCCGGGGCGGCGCGCGGTTGAGACAGATCGCCCGTAGAACCGTGATCAGTAGCGCGGATCGCGCTCGTCGTGCAGCACGTGCACATCGCTGCGGCGGCTGCGGTCCGACCACCAGAACGTGTAGGCGATCGACAGCACCAGCGCGATGATCCCGATCACGAACAGCACCGTGCCGGTGGTCTGGAGGTCGATTCCGCTCACGTGAGCGGTGACCGCCCACTTCAGGATCGCGCCGACTGCGATCAGGACGATTGCAGGACCTATGGTCATTTGTCGGGACTACCCGCCAGCGCGATCCGGCAAGCAAGATCTCGCCCGCCCCGGCTCCGGCCCCCCGGCCCCGGTCCCGCGCGGTCCCGCGGTCCCGCCGGACCTGCCTAGCGCCCCACCTCGCGCAGCTCGCGCTGCACGTCGCGCGCCATTTCGCGCTTTCTCATCGTCTCGCGCTTGTCGTAGAGATCCTTGCCCTTGGCCAGCGCGATCTCCACCTTGGCCCGCGACCGCGGCCCCGAGAAGTAGATCCGGGTCGGCACCAGGGTCAATCCCCGTTCGTGCGTGCGGACCATCAGCCGCTCGATCTCGGAGCGGTGCAGCAGCAGCTTGCGGGGGCGCTCGGGGTCGTGGTTGTCACGCGAGGCCGGGCCGTAGGGCGGGATGTAGAGGCCGATCAGCCACACCTCGCCGTCGCGCACCACGGCATAGGCATCCTTGAGCTGAGCCTTGCCTTCCCGCAGCGACTTGACCTCGGTGCCGGTCAGCACGAGCCCGCATTCGAACCGCTCGATCAGGTTGTAGCGGTACGCGGCCTGGCGGTTGGTCGCCACGTCGCCCGGTGCTGCCTTGCGTTTCTTTCCCTTGGCCATCGGTGGATCTCACTCCGGCTCGATCGTGTCTTCGGGGAGGAGATCCACCCTACCCCGCGGTGCGTCGATCCGTCCCACCCTCACCCGCACCGGGTCACCGAGGCGGATCGCGCCTCCGCTGCGCGTTCCGACCAGCATCGTGCCCGCCTCGTTGAGCTCCCACCAGTCGCCGCGGAGCCGGCGGACCGGCAGCATCCCCTCGTACTGCAGCCGCTCGCCGAAGACAACGAACGCGCCGGCGCCGATCAGCCCCACGACCTCGCCGGCGAACCCCGCCTCTCGGTCGTCGGCGGCGAACAGCTCGCGCTCGAGCAAGAAGCACCGCGCCACATCGTCGGCGTCGCGCTCGATCGTCATCGCGTGGCGCTCCTGGGTCGACGTCCAGGGTCCCGCCGCAGCGACGAACGAGGCGTCCGGCGCCGGCTCACCGGCGATCGCCGACAGCAGCCCCCGGTGGCAGATCAGATCCGGGTAGCGCCGGATCGGCGACGTGAAGTGGCAGTAGCGCGGCGACGCCAGGCCGGCATGGCCGCGATTGACGTGGTCGTAGTAGGCCTGCTTCAAAGACCGCAGCACCAGGCTGGTCAGGGCCCGTCCGCCGCGCCCGGTGCGCGCCACCCAGTCCGCAACCAGCTGGGAGGCCTCGCCGATCACGTCGGCGGCCTGCTGCGGGGTCAGCGTGCCGCCGGGCACCGGCGGGGTGGGAACGCCCAGCGACTCGAGCTGCTCGATCAGCCGCTGCGCGGCGGTCCCGTCGGGACGTTCGTGGACGCGGTACAGGGTGGGGATCCGCCGCTCGGCGAGGAACGAGGCGACCTGCTCGTTGGCGGCGATCATCAACCGTTCGATCAGCCGGTGTGACTCGGTCTGGTCAGACAGCTCGGCGGCGACCACGTTGCCGTCGCCATCGAAGCTGAAATCTGGCTCTGCCGAGTCGACGACGATGGCGGCGCGCTGCTCAGCCCGGGCCCCCAGTGAGGCGGCCGCCCCCCGAGCCGCTGCCAGCGGCCCGGACCAGGGGTCCAGTGCCCGTTCAGACCCGGCGAAGATGCGGTCGACGCGGTCGTAGTCAAGCCGCTCGTCAGAGCGGATCACCGATCGGTGCATCGCCGAGCTCCGGACGCGGCCATCGGAGATCGTCATCTCGACGGTCACCGTCAGCCGGTCCTGGCCCGCGACCAGCGAGCAGACGTCGTTGGAGAGCTCAGACGGCAGCATCGGCTCGACGGTGCCGGGCACGTAGACGCTGGTGCCGCGGCGGTGAGCCTCGCGATCGACAAGCGACCGCGGCGCAACGTAGGCCGCCACGTCGGCGATGTGAACCCACACCCGCCACGACCCGTCTTCCTGGCGCGATGCCGAGATCGCATCGTCGTAATCGCGGGCGGTCACGGGATCGATCGTGAACGTCGGCAGGTCGCGGAGGTCCCGGCGGCCCGATTCGTCAGCGCCCGAGCTTGCAGCAGTTCTCGCCTCGCGCTCCACGGCGGGGTCAAAGCGTCCCCTCAGACCCCGGTCGAGCATCAGCGCCCCGATCACGTCGCGGGCCACGTCGGGTCGTCCCAACCGGCGTGCCACGGTGGCCCGGCGGGATCCCCGCCGCCCCTGACCGCCGCCGGCCGAGACGACCACCAGGTCGCCCACGTTGGCCTTGTGGTCGCGGCTGACCACGAACCGCGGCCCGGCTTCGAAGAACGGTTCGGCGACCAGGAACTTGCCCTGGCGCACCAGCACTGCGACGCGCGCCGGCGGGCGAGCGTCGCGGGTCGTAACGCTCACTTCGACTCGGCAGCCACGGTTCGCTCGGCGACCGTCAGCGCGGTGTCCGAGTGGGCGCGAGATCCGGTCACGGCGTAGATGTTCGGCTTGATCCCGCCGCCTCGGTGGACTCCCCCGCCGCCCAGATTGCGTCCGCTGGGCGTGAAGTACTCGCCCACGGTGAAGTCGAGCGCCCCGCCGTTGGGCAGCGGCTCGATCTCCTGAAAGACGCCCTTGCCGTAGGTGTGGGTACCGACGACCTTGGCGCGCCCGCGATCCTGGAGCGCGCCGGTGACGATCTCCGCCGCCGACGCGGTGCCGCTGTCGACCAGCACCACGAGCGGGATCTTGGTGGCGATGGCGTGGCCCTTGGCCAGGTAGACCTGCCGGGGCTGGCTACGCCCATCGGTGGAGACGATCGTTCCATCCGGGACGAAGATGCTGGCCACGTTGACCGCCTCCTCGAGCAGGCCGCCGCCGTTCTCTCGGAGGTCGAGGACCAAAGCCTTGGCCCCGCGGTGCAGGACCTTGTTGACCTGGGCCCGCAGCTCCGATCCGGAGCCGGAGGTGAAGCTGGTCAGCTGCAGCGCACCGATCTTGGTCCCGTGGTAGTTGATCACCCGGCCGCTGGCGACGGGGATCGTGATGTCGGCCCGGACCAGCGACACCGTCCGCTTGCGATGGCCGCTGAGCACGGTCAGGCTCACCCGGGTGCCGGCGCGGCCCTTGATCAGCGAGGCCGAGAAGCTGGCCGAGCGATTGGCCAGTGAGGTCGAGCCCACGCCGGTGATCACATCGCCCCGCGTCAGACCGGCCTTCGCGGCCGGCGAGCCGGGGAAGACGTCGACCACCAGCAGCCCGCGGGGTTCGGTCTGGACATCGATTCCCACGCCGCTGAGATGGGGGTTGGACTGGTCCTGGAAGGCGTGGTAGTCAGAAGGGTTGAAGTAGTGCGAATAGGGATCGTTCAGGCTGGCCACCGCGGCCGCCAGTCCCTTGTTGACGAGCTGGTTGCGGTCGATCTTTCGGTAGTAGTCGCGCTGCAGTAGGCCGAGCACGTCGTCGACGATCCGGTCGCTCGAGCTCTCCTGGACGAATGCGCTGCGCACCGGTCCGGGCAGCCAGCTCGGATGACCGCCGAGCCAGAGACCCACCGCCAGCACCACCACCGCCACGCCCACCAGCACGGCGATGCGCGGACCCCTTGAACGTCGTCTGTACATCCCTCCCAGCAGGGTAGCCGCCCGGCCTCCGCCCGCCGGACGCCGCCCCGGCCGGCCGGCCGCCTAGACCCGCAGGTACCGCCGCAGCGACAGACCGGAGCCCAGCGCCGAGACCATGATCCCGGCCCCCAACAGCACCGCCACCAGCGCCGTGAAGGGAAGTGTCTTGGGCGCGGCGATCAGGGTCCAGTTGTTGGCCAGCGGGTCGAGCAGCGCGACCTTGGTGAGCCCGAGCACGACGATGGCCAGCATCGCCCCGGCAGCGCCGACCACGATGCCCTCGATCACGAATGGCCAGCGGATGAACCAATCCGTCGCCCCGACGAGCTTCATGACTTCGACCTCTCGCCGCCGCGAGTACAGCGACAGGCGGATCGTGTTGGCGATCAGCAGGATCGAGGCGATCGTCAGCAGCACGGTCAACGCAGCCGCCGTGATCGTCACCAGATTGGTCACCTCGAGGATCTTGCGGGTGTCGTTCTTCTTGTTGGACACCGTCTGGATCGCGGTGTCGATCGTCCCCGGCTGGCCGCTGGCCCCCGGCGGCGTGAGCTGATTGCGCACTGCCAGCACGTTGCCCGGGTTATCGGGGATCACGTGGAAGGTGTCGGGGAGCGGGTTGGCGCCGAGCAGCCGGTAGGCCGCCGGATCGACCTTTGACTGCTGCGCGTAGGCGGTCTGCTTGGAGACGAACTGCACCGACCTGACGTGGGAGATGGCCAGCAGTTCCCGCCGGACGCGCGCCTCGTCCGAGCCGGTGGCGCTGGTCTTCATGTACACGTCAACCTCGACGCGGCTGCGGACGCTATTGGCGGCCCCGTTGGTGGCCTGCACGATCGGGATGAACACGCCGAGCACCAGCATCGTCACCAGCACGGTGGCCAGAGCGGCGAAGCTTGGCGCGGCGCTGCGGCGCGTGGCCCGCACCGCCTCCCGCAGGAAGAAGCCGATCCGCATCGGCTACAAGCCGGGCGGTCGGGTGGATGGCGCGCGGAGCCGGCGGGCGAGGTCGCGGGTGGACTCATCGCGCGTGTAGAAGCCGGCTGCCTCGTCGCGGACGATCCTGCCCCGGGAGAGCTCCAGCACGCGGCGGCGCATCTTGTCGACCATGGCCTGGTCGTGGGTGGCCACCAGCACCGTGGTCCCGGTGCGGTTGATCCGGTACAGCAGGCGCATGATGTCGATGCTGGTCTCGGGATCGAGGTTGCCGGTCGGCTCGTCGGCCAGCAGCAGGGGTGGGTGGTTGACGAACGCTCGCGCGATCGAAACGCGCTGCTGCTCACCGCCCGAAAGCTGGTCAGGCAGGTTGTGCAGCTTGGTCGACAGCCCGGTCAGCCGCAGGATGTCCGGAACCTTGGCCCGGATCTCCTTGCGCGAGCCGCCCGTGACCTGCAGGGCGTAGGCGACGTTGTCGTACACGGTGCGGTTTGACAGCAGCTTGAAGTCCTGGAAGACGACGCCGATGTTGCGGCGGAAGAAGGGAACGCGCTTGCGCGAGACCTCGTCGAGGTGATGGCCAGCGACCCGGATCACCCCACTGGTCGGGTCGAGCTCCTTGATCAGCAGTCGCATCACGGTCGACTTGCCCGAGCCGGTCGATCCGACGAGGAACACGAATTCGCCCCGGTCGATGGCGAACGTCGCCTGGTCGAGGCCGACGTCGCCGGCGTAGAGCTTCGAGACCCCCCGGAAGTCGATCATGCGCTGGGCGCCGCGGGGCCGGCGGGCGGCCTTGCCCGACGGTGCGGGCGCCGTTGAAACCGGGCGCCGGCGGCGGCTTTGCTGAGGTTTTGATGTGAGAGCCATAGAGTGCGCGGGAGCGTAGCGAGCAGGTGGTCGATGTGTCCCCCCTGAGAGGCTCTTGCAACGGGATTTGCAGGGCTAACGGAGGGCGCCTATCCTTGAACGGCCCGGCCCGCCGGGTGGTCTGAGCGGCGTCTCAGACCCGGGCAGACCCCCGGCAGACCCTCGTCAGACCTGCGCCGGCGACGCCGGCAAAGGTCGCTACCGTTGACCCCGATGTCCGCGATCACCGTCTCCACCATCGCCAACGGCCTCCGGCTGCACCGGATTGAAGTCGAGGGCACCCGAGCGGTGACGCTCCTGGTCGCCTTCGACGCCGGAGCACGGACCGAGCGCCCGGAGGAAAACGGGATGGCGCACTTCCTCGAGCACCTCGTGTTCAAGGGCGGCGAGAAGTACCCCACCTACCGCGACGTCAACGAGGCGGCGGAGTCGATCGGCGCCGTCCTGAACGCCTACACCAGCCACGATCTGGTCGCCTTCCACATCACCGCCCGGGCCGCCCGGGCCCTGGAGGCCGCCGACCTGTTGACCGACTTCGTGGCTCGCCCGCGGATCGACGGCGACGAGATGAACCGCGAGCGTGGGGTGGTGGTCCAGGAGATCGCCCGGGCCGACGATCAGCCGTCGATCATGGCCGAGCATCTGATCGACGAGGCGGTGTTCGGCGATCACCCGCTGGGGCGCCCGGTGCTCGGCACCACCGAGCACATCCGCGACGCGTTCACCCGGGAGGCAATCGTCGCCTTCCGCACCCGGCGCTGGTCACCGGCCACCGGCGCCGCGTTCGCCGTCGGCAACCTCAGCGCGCTCGGCGACGACGGCCACCTCGAGGCGCTGTTTGGCCGCTTCGCCGAGGCGCACAAGCCCGATCCCTACCCCCGGGCACCGCACCAGCAGCCCCGCGTCCTCGTCCGCTCCCGGGACTCCAACCAGTCCCATTTGCGCCTCTCCTACCGACCCTCGGCCGATGTCGCCAACCCTCGCGACCGCGCCGCCCTGGCCATCTACTCCACGCTGCTCGGCGGCTCGATGGGATCGCGTCTGTTCGATGAGATCCGCGAGCAGCGCGGCCTTGCCTATTCCGTCAGCTCCTTCCCCCATTCTTACTCCGATGTTCCGATCCTGCAGCTGTCGGCCGGCCTTGAATCGGCTAAATGCGTCGAGGCGCTGCAGCGGATGAAGGAGATCGTCACCGAGCTGCGCGAGGACGGCCCCACCGAGTCCGAGGTGGAGCGGGCCCGCGCGTTCGCCGCCGGCGCCCGCACGATCGCGTTTGAGAACACCGGCGCCGTCGCCCGCTACGCGGCTCAGCAGGCCATTGTCTACGGCTCAGACGACGTGGACCCCGACTCCTCGATCGAACTGCTGGACGCAGTCACCTACGAGGAGGTCCGCGCCGTGGCCGCGGGCATCTCCACGGAGCTGTCCGTCGCGTGCGTCGGACCGCACACGGCGGAGGAGCTGGAGACAGCCTGAGACGCCGGATCGCTGTGGGGGCGGGGCTCGTGATCGCGGTGGCGGCGATCACCCTGGCGGTACTGGGATCGCTGAGCCACACGAGCAAGCGCGACGTCCAGCTGGCGTCGGGCTCTCCGGTGCCCGAGTCACCGGCGGCCAAGGGCGGCCACAGCACCACCAACGCGACACCGCCGTCGTCTCGTCACCGATCGACGACCGAGCCCAGCGCCGCCGCCACGCCGGCCCTGATCAAGCTCCGGCGGGCGCTCGACAAGCAGTTGTCGCACGCCGGGCCGGCCGACGGAGCGCTCGTCTATGACCTCGGCAGCGGCAAGCAGCTGTACGCCGTGCACGCCGGAAGGGGACGGCCTCCGGCCTCGGTGGAGAAGCTCTACACGACCGTCGCCCTGATGGATGTCCTGGGGCCGGGGACTCGGCTTCACACCGACGTGCTGGGGACCGGCAAGCTTCGCCACGGTGTCTGGCACGGCAACCTCTACCTGCGCGGCGGCGGTGACCCGACGTTTGGGGAGCCCACCTTCACCAAGACCTGGTACCAGGGTTACGGACCGACATCGGTTCAGCTCGCCGCCAAGCTGCGCGGCAGAGGGATCCGGCGCGTGACCGGCAAGGTGTACGCCGACGAGTCGATGTTCGATCGCCGCCGCGGCGGGCTGATCACCAACTACGCCCCCGACACGCCGGACTTCGGCGGCCAGCTCAGCGCGCTCGTCTACGACCACGGGTCGGACACCAACAAGCTGTCGCCGGCCCAGTTCACCGTCAAGCAGGTCGTGCTGACTATGCGCGGCGCCGGCATCGAGGCGCGGTTCGCAAAACGCACGCGGATCACCCCGGACCGCGCCCGGGTGATCGCCACCGTCGCCTCGCCGCCGATGTCGGTCATGACCCGCCTGATGGACGTGCCCTCCGACGATCTGTTCGCAGAGCTGTTCACCAAGCAGCTGGGTGTGCTGTTCGGAGGCGGCGGGTCGATCTCCGACGGCGCGGCGGTGATCTCCCACACGATCACCGCCAACTACGGCCTGCACCCCAGGATCCTGGACGGGTCCGGGCTGTCGCGCAATGACCGCTCCTCGCCGGTCGAGGTGGTGGACCTGCTGCGCGATGTCTGGCACACGCCGGTGGGGGGCGAGCTCGCCGCCTCGCTGCCCCGCGTTGGCCTGGAGGGGACGGTCCGTTCGATCGCACCCCGGAGCGCCGCACGGGGGCGCTGTATCGCCAAGACCGGGACCCTCGACGGTGTCACCAACCTGGCCGGATACTGCCGCTCGCGCGGCCGCCACGAGCTGGCCTTCGCCCTGATGATCGACGGGCCGCCGAATTGGGTGGCGCTCGCGCTGGAGAGCAACATGATCGCGGCGATCGCCCGTTATTGACGCGCTCGCAGCCGCCAGCGACAATCGAGCTGTGCAGGTGGAGACCGCGCTGAACGTGTCCGAGCTGCAGCGCTATCTGAGCCGGATCGGGGATCGCTGGCCGATCGAGGTGGCCCTTCTGGGAGGCGCCCGTATCGACGACCGGCGGGGTGCCCTGCCCCAGCGCGAGCGCGGCGCCGAGTACGTGGTCGTGCTCGTCTCAAGCGCGTTCGACGGCATGCCGTGGCTGGAGCGCGTGTATCAGGCGACCTCGCTGTGGGATGCGATGGAGATGGGCGACCCCGCCGACGTGCACTGCTACACGCCCGATGAGTTCGCGCGCAAGCGGACCACGATGCCGGCGGTGCGCAGCGCCGCCGAGCGCGGGATGCTGCTCTACGAGGACCGCGTCACCGACTTCGACGGGGGCCCGGCCGGCTAGCGTCGCCCACCGCCCGGGGGCCCTACGAGATCGCCACCATCCGCTCGATCGGCACCCGCGCCCGCTCGGCCACGTCGGCGGCCACCTTCACCTCGTGAACCCCGTCGCGGAGGGCGTCGCGGAGCTTTGGCAGCGTGATCATCTTCATGTACCGGCAGTGGGCGGCCTCGTTGGCGGCGACGAAGTCGACGCCGGGGGCGGCCTGGCGGAGGGGATGGAGCATCCCCGTCTCGGTGGCCACGATCGCGGTGCCGTCGCCGCCGAACGCGTTGAGCGCCTTGGCGTAGCCCAGCATCCCACCGGTCGAGAGCATCTGGACGCCGTCGGCCTCGATATCCCCCGCCGCGACGTACTCCATCACGCTCGTCGAGCAGCCACACTCGGGATGGATCAGGAAGTCGGCTCCGGGGTGCTGATCGCGCACCGCGGCAATGTCCTGCGGCTTGATGCCGGCGTGGACGTGGCATTCGCCGCTCCACACGTGCATGGCACGCCCGATCGTCTTCTCGACGTAGGCGCCGAGAAACATGTCGGGTCCGAACAGGATCTCGGCGTCCTCGCCATGCTCGCGGTAGATGTGGCGCACGACACTGACCGCGTTGGCCGACGTGCAGCAGTAGTCGGTGTGGGCCTTGACCTCGGCGGTCGTGTTGACGTACATGACGACGATCGCGTCGGGATGGGCCGCCTTCCAGTCACGCAGCTGGGGCGCGGTGATCGAGTCGGCCAGCGAGCAGCCGGCGTCGGGGTCAGGGATCAGAACCCGCTTTTGCGGACACAGGATCGAAGCCGTCTCGGCCATGAAATGTACGCCGCAGAAGACGATCGTTTCGGCGTCGGCGGCGGCGGCGCGCTGGGAGAGACCCAGC
This sequence comes from Solirubrobacteraceae bacterium, assembly GCA_036497115.1. Classification (GTDB taxonomy): domain Bacteria; phylum Actinomycetota; class Thermoleophilia; order Solirubrobacterales; family Solirubrobacteraceae; genus Palsa-465. The sequence goes on along the minus strand of DASXJY010000042.1, from coordinate 5,647 downwards.
GAGTCACCGACGTAGTCGGCGATGTCCTGGATCTCGGGAAGTTGGTAGTTATGGGCCAGGATCACCGCTTCGCGCTCGGCGGCGAGGGCACGCACCTCGTCCTGCAGCGCGGGGATGTTCTCGAGCATCAGGGGGCCGTCAGACGCCCCCGCCATCGGAAGGTTCATGCGATCAACTCGATGATTAGAGACAGGTCCAGCGCCGGGGCGCTGTGGGTCAGGGCACCTACTGATATGAAGTCTACGCCGGTGCCCGCGACTTCCCGGATCGTCTCCAGGGTCACTCCCCCGCTGGCCTCGAGCTCGGCCCGGCCGGCGACTTGGGCCACGGCCGCCCGCAGCTCGTCGGGGGTCATGTTGTCAAGCAGGATGCGTGGCGCGCCGGCCTTCAGAGCCTCGTCGACGTCAGCACGCGTGCGGCACTCGACCTCTAGCGCCAGCTCCGGCGCCGCCTCGGTGGCCCGTCTGACCGCCTCGCCAACGCCACCGGCGATGGCGGCGTGGTTTTCCTTGATCAAGATTGCGTCGTACAGGCCGGCCCGATAGTTCTCGGCCCCGCCCGCGGCCACCGCCGCCTTCTCGAGCGCCCGCAGCCCCGGCGTTGTCTTGCGGGTGTCGAGGATCCGGGCGCCGGTCCCCTCCACCGCCCGGACGTAGCGGGCGGCCTGGGTGGCCACACCCGACAGCCGCTGCAGGAAGTTCAGCGCTGTTCGCTCGGCCGACAGGACGGCCCGGGCGTTTCCCTCGATCGCCAGCACATCGCCGGCCTCGCGCCACTGCCCCTCGCCGACCCGCCGCTGGAGCCGGATGTCGGGATCCAGGGCCCGAAAGGTCGCTTCGGCCATCTGAAGCCCGAACACCACCCCCGGTGCCTTCTGCGCGATCACCCCCCGCGCCACCGCCTCGGCTGGCACTGTCGCCACGGTGGTCACGTCGCCGGGACCCAGATCCTCGGCCAACGCCAGCTCGACGAGGCGGTCTGCGATGGCTGGGGCCATGCCGTCGAGCATAGGTGCAACCGGCGCCGGATCGATGGGTCGGCCTTTATCATCCGCGCCGGGCGCACCACGGGGGCGCACTAGGTATCCCTCCCCGTAGTCAGGGGATCCCTTTAAGAGGAGGCTCATCCATGTATCCAGGTCTGTGCAAACCGCTGCTCGGATCGCTGGCGGCTGGAGCGGTGTTTGCCGCCAGCGCCGCCGCCGCTCCACCCGGACCACCCCCGCCAACGGCAACCGGTGGGCAGAAGGTCACACAGGTCGCCAGTGGCCTGTCCACGCCCACCTCGTTTGCCTTCGGCGGCGGGACCGTCTTCGAAGGCGACGGCGGCGCTTCCAACGGCCCGCCCAACGGGGGCGTCTACGTGCTCAAGGGCGGGACCGGCACCAAGCTCGCCGGCTCGCCCCAGTTCGTCGCCGGCCTGGCCTGGCACAAGGGCGCGCTCTACGTCAGCGCCGGCTTTCTTACGCCGAAGGGAGCGAAGTTCCAGCTGTTGAAGTGGAGCGGCTGGAATGGCTCCACGTTCACCAAGCGCCGGGCGATCTACACCGCGCCCAAGAAGTTCGACGGCTTCAACGGCATCGCCTTCGGACCCGACGGCCGTCTTTATGTCGGCGTCGACGTGGGCCTGACCAACAACAACGACCACGGGCCGGCCAGGACGCCGTACGTCTACGACATCCTGTCGATCAAGCCCAACGGCAAGGGCCTGAAGGTCTACGCCACGGGTATGCGCCAGCCGTGGCAGCTCGCGTTCGCCCCGGGCTCGCGGGTGCCGTTCGTGTCGAACCTGGGCCAGGACAAGGGGCCCAAGAACCCGCCGGACTTCGTGCTCAAGGTTCGCAAGGGCGACAACTACGGCTTCCCCCAGTGCAACTGGATCCAGAAGAGCAAGTGCAAGGGCTTTACCAAGCCGTTCAAGTTCTTCGGACCCCATCAGGACATCATGGGGCTGGCGGTGATCGGTAAGCGGCTGTACATGACCTCGTTCTTGGGGTCGAGCGGCAAGGGACCCGGCGGCGCGGTCTTCTCGATGCCGCTGTCGGGAGGCAGGCTCAAGCCGGTGCTGACGGGCTTCGTGGCCCCGACGGTGGGTCTCGGTGCCAGCGGCAAGACGCTCTACGTTGGCGAGTTGACCGGACAGGTGTTCAAGGTCAACCCGTAAGCAGCTAACGCGGTCGCCTCGGCGGGCCTGCGAAGGCCCGCCGAGCCCCGCGCCACGGCCCGGCCGAGCGCAAACGTCAGGCGCCGACCAGCACGCGGATCGTCGCGAAGCTGGGATCGGCGGCGCCGTGCAGCCGCGCCCCGGCCGCGGTCAGCGCTCGCAGGTAGCCGACCACCTCGGTGGTCACCCGCTCCCCGGGCAGCAGGGTCGGCACTCCGGGCGGGTATCCGGCGATCGACTCGCAGGAGATACGGCCGATGGCCTCGTCGACCGGGACCGTCTCGCCCTCGCCCAGGAAGGCGTCGCGAATCGCCACCACGGTCTGGTGTTCGAGCGTCGCCGGCGGCCGGGTGATCCCCGGCCCCTGCCCCGGGCGGGTCAGCCGGCGAACGGTCTCGGCGAAATCATGGGCGAAGCGCTCGAGCGGCTCCACCGGCTGGCCCATGCCCAGCACCAGTACGAGCGTTGCATGGGTGGCGAGCTCGATGTGGATGTCGTAACTGGCTCGCAGCTCGGCGGCGATCTCATAGCCGGTGCATCCGGTGCCACGAACGTCGATCACGATCCGCAGGGGATCCCACCCGGCGACTCCCGGCCGCCCGACCATATCCTCGCCCACCACCGAGCACCCCGGGATCACCTCGATCGCCTCCCGCGCCCGTGCCGAGGCCGCGAGCGTCCGGTCCAGCAGCGCCTCTCCGTGCGCCGCCAGCTGGCGCCGGGCGCTGTCCAGCGAGGCCAGCAGCAGCGAATTGGGGCTCGTGGAGCGAACCAGCCGCACACAGCGGGCAATCTCGGCGGCGTCGATCCGCGCCTCCCGGGCGAGGTGCAGCATCGCCGACTGGGTCAGGCTGCCGACGATCTTGTGGGTCGAGGACAGGACCGCGTCGGCGCCCTGGCGCAGCGGTGACTCCGGCAGCGAGGGGTGAAAGCCGAAATGAGAGCCCCAGGCGCAGTCCACGATCAGCGCTGCCCCGGCGGCGTGGGCGACCTCGGCGCAGCCCGCCACGTCGGCGGCCATCCCGTAGTAGGTGGGCGAGACGATGAACGCGGCGTGGATGTCGGGGGAGCGGCGCAGCGCCGCCTCCAGCGCCGCCGGGGTGACGCCGTGCGCCATCCCCAGCTCCTCGTCGTACTCGGGGGATACGAAGCTCGGCCTCCCGCCGCTCAGCACCAGGCCGTCGACGATGCTGGCGTGGGAGTTGCGCTGCACCAGGACGTGCTGGCCGGGCTTGGCCAGGGCCAGGCAGAGAGCGTGGTTGCCCTGTGTCGCCCCGTTGGTCAAAAACCACGTCTGCTCGGCGTCGTAGGCGGTCGCCGCCAGCTGCTCGGCCCGCTCGTACGGCGTCGGGGAGGGGCCGACGTCGATCCCCTCGATGTCCTGGCAGATGTCGAGCGCCAGCGCGCCCTCCCCCATCGCGCTGCGCAGCCCGGGGTCGGCGCCAGGCCCGCCCTTGTGGCCAGGGACGTGGAAGCGAACCGAGCCCCGGAACCCATATGAGACGATCGCCTCCAGATAGGGGGCGGTCGGGAGCTCGCGCCTCACTTGGCCGCCTTGAGCAGATAGGCGCGGACGAATCCGTCCAGGTCGCCGCCCAGCACTCGGTTGGCGTCGCCCACCTCGTAGTCGGTCCGGTGGTCCTTGACCATCGTGTAGGGGTGAAGCACGTAGGAGCGGATCTGGGAGCCGAAGTTCACGTCTTGGGCCTCCCCCTTCTCGCGGGCTATCTCCTCGCGGCGCCGGCGCTCCTCGAGCTCCAGCAGCCGGGAGCGCAGCATCGCCATCGCCTCGGCCTTGTTGGAGGACTGTGAGCGTTCGTTCTGGCACTGCACAACGATGCCGGTCGGCTTGTGGGTGATTCGCACCGCCGAATCGGTCTTGTTGACGTGCTGGCCGCCGGCGCCGCTGGCCCGATAGGTGTCGATCTGCAGGTCGTCCTCGTCGATGTCGACGTCGGCCGCCTCCTCGACGACCGGAGAGACCTCAACGCCGGCGAAGCTGGTCTGGCGGCGGTTGGCGGAGTCAAACGGCGACAGGCGGACCAGCCGGTGCACACCCTTCTCGCTTCCGTACAGCCCGTAGGCGTTCTCGCCCTTTACGCGAAAGGTGGCGGATTTGATCCCCGCCTCCTCACCCGGAGAGAGCTCCAGCAGCTCGACGTCAAAGCCGCGCTTCTCAGCCCATCTCATCTCCATCCGAAGCACCATCTCGGCCCAATCCTGCGCGTCGGTGCCTCCGGCGCCCGCGTTGACGGTCACCAGAGCATCGCCGGTGTCGTAGCGACCTGAGAACAGACGCTCCTCCTCGAGTGCCTCGAGGCGCTCCTGAACCGTTGCCACCTGATCCTCGAGCTCAGTGGCCAGCTCGGGGTCCTCCTCGGCCAGCTCGGCCAGGGGCTCGAGGTCGTCGACGTCGCGCCGCAGGGCGTCGAACACTCCGAGCTTGCGGCTCGTCCGGGCGTGCTCGGCACTGACCCGAGCGGCGCGATCCTGGTCGTCCCAGAACCCCGGCGCCCCCATCTGATCTTCGAGCGCCCGAGAGCGCTCCGCCAGCGAAGCGGGGTCAAAGATAGTCCGCTAGCAGCTTGAGCTGCTCGCGGATCGCCGCGAGGCGCTGGGGCAGCGGCTCTGAGGGGGCGGTGGCCATCGGCGACTACCCTAGCAACCGCTCTAGCGGCATTTTTGAAGCTCGGCGAGCCGGGTAGGGGTAACGATAGGAACCGGCTCGCGAGGGAGGCTCGCCGTGTACAAGCAGGTCTTGGATCCCGTGTCCCATTCGCTGGGACTCACTTCGATCTTCGCGCTCCTGCCGCTGGTAGTGCTGTTCGTGCTGCTGGGGGTGGTCCGCATGAAGGCCCACTGGGCCTCGCTGATCACCCTGGGGGTGGCCATCATCGTGGCGCTGGCGGTCTACGGGATGCCCTTCGGCCAGGCCGGCGATTCGGCCCTGGAGGGGGCGGCATTCGGCTTCTGGCCGATCATGTGGATCGTCATCAACGCCCTGTGGATCTTCAACATGACCGAGGCCACGGGGCATTTCGCCACGCTGCGACGAGCCTTCTCGGCGGTTTCGGATGACCACCGCGTGCAGGTGGTGGTGATCGCCTTCTGCTTCGGGGCCCTGCTCGAGGCGCTGGCCGGCTTCGGAACCCCGGTGGCGATCTGCGGGATCATGCTGGTCGGCCTGGGACTGGCGCCGGTGCGTGCCGCCGCCGTGGCGCTCGTCGCCGACACGGCGCCGGTGGCCTTCGGTGCGATCGCGATCCCGATCACCACCCTGGCCCAGGTCACCGGGCTGCCGGTCCACCACCTCAGCCAGATGGTCGGGCGCCAGACGCCGTTCTTGGCCCTGCTGGTTCCCTTCGTGCTGATCTTCATGGTCGACGGCCGCCGCGCGCTGCGCGAGGCGTGGCCGGCCGCGCTGGTCGCCGGCGTCTCGTTCGCGCTGGTCCAGTTCGCGGTCTCCAACTACGTGTCGACGGAG
>DASXJY010000041.1:0-32760 GCA_036497115.1 Solirubrobacteraceae bacterium | reverse complement strand
GATCGCATCGTCGCGCACCTGCGCCACGTATGGCCGCAGCGTCGTCGCACCCATGGCAGAACCCTGCTCGGAGGGTGCCGGCGTTTCTCCCACCGGCTCCTCCGCCGCCCGGCCGCGCCCCCCGCCGGTGCTAGGCACCACGCGGTGTGTGCCCAGCCGGCCTCGCTGCACTCACAACCGGTGCGGCCGCTCCGTTCAGCGCCGCCTCACCATTCGTCGACACCGGTGCAACGTCGGGCGCGCCCTGCGCGAGCACCTGCGAGCGCGTCCACGTCGACCGTGCCGGGATCTTGTCGAGGTCACACCGATCGGCGAACCGCTGCGCGATCTCGGACACCTCCAGCATCAGCTGGTCCTCGAGCGTGACCGGGCTGAGGCCGAGGTCGAGTAGTTGGCGGTTCTCGACCAGCAGGTCGTTGGACTCGGCCTCGTTGCGGGGGTTCTCGACGAAGTCGATCTCGGCGCCGGTCAGCCGCGACACCAGATGGGCCAGGTCGATCAGGCGGTGAGCCTCGGTCATCTGGTTGAAGATGCGCACGCGCTCTCCCGCGGCCGGCGGGTTCTCGATCGCCAGCTGGATGCAGCGCACCGTGTCCTGGATGTGGATGAACGCCCGGGTCTGGCCCCCGCTGCCGTGCACGGTCAGCGGATAGCCGATCGCCGCCTGCATCAGGAACCGGTTCAACACGGTGCCGTAGTCGCCGTCGTAGTCGAAGCGGTTGATCAGCCGGTCGTCGAGGCGCGTCTCCTCGGTCTGGGTGCCCCAGACGATGCCCTGGTGCAGGTCGGTGACCATGATGCCGTCGTTCTTGTTGTAGAAGGCGAACAACAGCTGATCCTGGGTCTTGGTCATGTGGTAGACGCTGCCCGGGTTGACCGGATAGAGGATCTCCTGCTCGACGGCGGCGCCGTCGTCGGTGTCGATACGAACCCGGAGATAGCCCTCGGGGATCTTGATCCCGGCCGTCCCGTACCCGTAGACGCCCATCGTGCCGAGGTGGACGATGTGGGCGTCGATCCCCGACTCCACCACCGCTGCCAGCAGGTTGTGCGTCGCGTTGACGTTGTTGTTGACCGTGTAGCGCTTGTGCCACGAGCTCTTCATCGAGTAGGGGGCGGCCCGTTGCTCGGCGAAGTGCACGATCGCGTCGGGCTGCCAGTCGGCCAGCAGGTCGAGCAGCTCGCGGTAGTCGTCGGCGACGTTGAGGCGGTAGAAGGGAATCTCCCGGCCCGTGCACTCCCTCCACACCGCCAGACGAGTCCCCAGCGGCTCGATCGGGGTCAGAGACTCGGCTTCGAGCTCGACGTCCGCGTTACGCCGGGCCAGATTGTCGACGATGGCCACTTCGTGGCCGCAGGCCGAAAGGTGCAGGGACGTCGGCCACCCGCAGAAGCCATCGCCACCCAGAATCAAAGTTCGCAAGGTATCTCCTTTAGTCAACTACGGCCGGCCGAGACGCGGACCGTCCGGACGGCCAGGGCTGGATCGGGCCGGGCCCGCCACTGGCCGAGCAGATCAGCGTACCGCAAGCAATCTTCCTGCGTCCGCGCTTGGCCGCCGCGCGGCCGTCCGGCTTGGCCCGGGGAATCGAGCTATGGATTCGGGAAGCGAACACGCTTGCGGCCAAAGAGGCGAGCCGTGCGAAGCGACCCCGTCGGCGTCCGTCTGTGCCTGAGGCGCTGGCGGTGGCGGGCGCGCATTGCCGCCGCCAGGATCGCCAACACCGGGATCACGACCACCCAGACCGCCAAGATCTCGAGCAATGTGCGTTCCATTGGTTCCTAGTTCTGTGCTTGTTGGCCGCGGAGGCCCGATCTCCTGCCCTGCCCCGGTGTACCCAATTTCGCGCGTTCCTCACATTTGCTTGCTCAGCGCGGCGACGATTTTCTCGCCGGCAGCCCTCGGAGCAGGGCATCGGTGGCCCGCGCCGCGTGGTCCCAGGTCCGCTCGCTGACTCGTTTCAGGCCGCGGGCCCGCATCCGGGCGCGCAACGGCTCGTCGGTGCAGGCACTCACCACCGCGTCGGCGAGACCGGCCGGCTCGTCTGGATCGACCAGGAGCCCGGCGTCGCCGCAGGTCTCAGGCAGCGCCGCCCGGTTCGAAGCCACGACGGGCGTGCCACACGCCATCGCCTCCAGGCAGGTGAGCCCCAGACCCTCGTAACTGGAGGGCAGCACGAAGGCGCGCGCCCCCTGGTACAGGCCTGGCATCAGGTCGTCGTCGACGTAGCCGAGCATCCGGGCTCCGGGAATCCCGTTGGCGGCGGCGAAGTACGGCCGGACGTCGCCGGCCCAGACCAGGTCGATTCCGAGCTCCCCCAGCCGCCGCGCCGTCTCGGCCAGCGATTGCAGGTTCTTGCGCCGGTCGTCGGTGGCCACGGTCAGCACGTAGGGGCGGTCCAGGCCCAGGCGCCCAGCGGCTCGCTCGCCCTCGGCGTCGGGGCTGAAACGCTCCTCGACACCGCCGCGGACGACGACCACGTTGTCCGGCTCCAGGCCGGCCACCGAGATCAACTCCCGCCGCGAGAAGTCCGAGACCGTCAGCACCTTCAGCGCTCGCCGGATACAGGACAGACCGATCGAACGGTGCCACAGGCTGTAGGCACGCGAATAGGCGCGGGGGGAGCGAAAGACAGCGGCGTCGTGGACCATGACCACGTTGCGCGGCCACAGAACCGGGGCCAGGTTGGCCGGGGAGAAGATCAGGTCAGCGCGCTGGCGCACTGCGCTCAGCGGCAGCTCGAGCTGCTCCCAGGCCTGTCCCCGGGCTCGGCTGGTTGGCCCCGGCGGCTCGGCCATCACGTAGCGCTGCGGCGAGAGCGCCCACAGCCGCGGCAGCAGCTCCGCCGTCCAGCGCTCCACTCCGGTGATCGTCGGCCTCGTCGCGGCCCGGCGATTGAGCAGGATCGGACGCCGAGGCCGCTTGTCGCCGCTCAGATTGGAACGCCCCAAAGGGGAAACCAGCGTGAGAGCTCCGATTCGACCGGCAGCTCGGAGCCGACCTGAGCCTTGAGCACGAGCTCACGCTCGTTGTCGCGCTGCTTGTCTCCCGAGGCCGGTACGAAGGGATAGAACGCGCCGCGCTTGTAGTTGTAAATCCAGTAGATCAGGCGCTGACGCGCGTCCTGGAATGCGAACACGGCGCACAACACCCGCTCGCCGTATCCGCCGGCCTCGAGCGCTCCGCTGACCGCATTGATCCCGACCACCAGGTCGTCGAAGCTGCTGCCCCGCAGCACCAGCCAGCTGAAGCCGTATTCGTCTTCTGAGGTATCCACCGTCGTCCCGCTATCCCCGGCGGTGGCGCGCACGACCTCCTCCATCTCCTTGACGATCGCGGTGAAGTCGGCGGTGGCCAGGGACTGAAAGACGATCGCGGCGCTGCCGCGGGTGGTGATCTCGAGGCTCGACTCGAAGGTCACGTAGGCCGTGCTGATCGCAAACAGCCGGTCTGGCGCCGGCTTCTCCAGCTTGCGCTTGCCGGTGATGACGTCGAGGAAGCCCATCCCCCTAGGCGGTTCCCTGCAGCTGGGACTCCAGCCGCTGGAGTGCTGCCAGGCGGGCCTCCAGCGGAGGGTGCGTGGAGAACAGGTTCGCGATGCTCTGCTTGGCCTTGGGGGGGAAGATGTAGAAGGCGGCCAATTCGCCGGAGGCGGCCCGCAGGTCGCGCTGCGGGATCTGGTCCATCTGGCCGCTGATCTTCAGCAGCGCCGAGCTGAGCGCGCTCGGCCGCCCGGTGATGATCGCCGAGCCTCGGTCGGCGGCGAACTCGCGGTAGCGCGACAGGGCCTGTAGGAGCAGGAAGGAGAGCATGTACACGACGCCGGCGACCACGATCACCACGATGAAGCCCGGGCCGTTGTCATCGTCGTCCATTCCGCCACCGAACCAGAAGCCCATCTGGACGATGAATGAGGCGATGGCGGCAAAGAAGCTCGCCACGGTCATCACCAGGACGTCGCGATTCTGGACGTGGGTCAGCTCGTGTCCCAGGACGCCCTCCAGCTCGGCCGGCGAGAGCAGATCGAGCAGCCCCGTGGTCGCGCACACGGTGGCGTTGCTCGGAGAGCGCCCGATCGCGAACGCATTGGGCATCGGGGTGTCCGCCACGGCCACGCGCGGCTTGGGCAGGTTGGCCTGGATGCAGAGGCGCTCGATCACCGCGTGCAGCCCGGGCGCCTGCTCGGGAGTCACTTCCTTGGCGCCCATCGACGCCAGGGCGATCTTGTCGGAGGTGAAGTACTGGACCAGGAACAGGGCCGCCGCGATCACGGCAACGGTGATCGCTCCCGCCCCGGCGGCGATCAAAACCGCGATCAGGACCGCGTAGACGAGCCCGAGCAGAAACAGGGTCAGCACCATCCGGGCCTGGAGCCCGGTGTCTCGCCCAAATGATTTCGATGGCGCCATGAGTGAACCTATGTTGCCAGAGGCGATTAGGAATCAGTTAAGAGCCGTGGCGCCGGGACGCTGGCGCTAGCGACCGTGGGTTCTCCGCGCCGGGATCGGTGTCGAGAAGTAAGGCAGGCTCTTCAGGCCGCGGGGACCCACGGCGCGGTAAGTGGCGTTTCCCTTGGCCGCGTAGCGGGCCGAGAAAATCCCGTCGCGGCCGGTCAGCACTGACTTCACCTGCCGCCAGCCGTGGGCGGTGCGGCGCTGGACGGCGACCCTGACGCGCCGGTCTGCCGGCACGCGCCCCCAGGCGAAGCCCCGGCGATGGTTGACCGCGGCGATGAACGGGAACGCGTAAGCCTGCATCTGGGGCTTGGGCCGTCCCGCCTTGGTCTCGAGGCCGCTTCCCTGCAGCTGGTTGGGGCTGGCGTCGGTGATCCCCTGCCAGACGACCACCGACACACCGGCCCGCCACATCTCGTACATCGAGTAGGCGACGTAGCGAGCCGAGCTGTTCAAGGAGTCTCCGATGTTGTCCGGCGGCCGAGTCACCCAGCCCCATTCGGTGACCCACAGGGGGCGGCTGCCGCCCACGGTGTGGAGCCTGCGGCCGGCATCGAGGAGGTCTCGCAGCTTGTGCAGATCGGCGACCAGCACGTCGTCATAGCTCCCCGCCGGGTCGGTAGGCGTCGCCTCCAGCGTGTACGGGTGCTCGGCGAAGATGTCGAACGGGGGCGCCTTGCAGGCCCCGCCGAGCGGCACGAAATGTCGGCCCACGCGGCGTAGGCACAGCACCTCGGCCGCAAGCTTGAGCGGCGAGACGGTGACACCGGGCAGATAGGACACGGGAGCCAAGCCGCCGAAGACCACCTTGTCCCCCGGCGCGGCCGCCTTGACCCCGTTGTAACCGTCGGCCAGCAGCGCTCGGTAGGTCTCGGCCAGGTTGGGGGCGGCCAGGAAGGGGGGGAGGTTCTCCTCGTTCCACATCTCCAGGTACTTGACCCGCGGCAGCGCCAGCGCCGAGTTCACCGGATCGGGGAAGTGACCGCTGTAGCGGGCCGCCACCGCCTGGGCGAACTGCCCGAAGGCGGTTGGGTTGGGATCCCAGGCCCCGACTCCGATCGGCTTGCCCGCCGGCTGATTGGGACCCTGCGCCCAGCCCGGGGCCCCGGAGATCGTGAGCAGCACGGTCGTGTGGTGCTGGCTGGCCTGCCGGACAGCGGCGTCGAGGCCGGCCCACTGATACTCGGGATCGCCGGGATTGGTGGGCTGAAACCCGGGCTGCGGCGACGCCTGCGCGATCTGGTACCAGAACGCGTTCAGCCGGACGACGGTGCCGCCCACGGCGCTGAGCGTCCGGTAGGCGAAAGCGCTCTGCGCGGCGGTTGCCGTGCCGTCGAAAGCGGGGTCCTGCAATCCGTTCTGGAAGCCGGCCCGGGCCGCGGCGGGGCCGAGGGCGAGGGCGGCCAGGGTCAGCGCGGCCACCGCCAGCAGCGGCGCCACCCAGGCGATGAGCCGGCGCGGGAGGTGGGTTTCGGCAATCACGGGTCCGCGAGTGTAGGCGGCGAGGCCGTCAGGCGAGCCGGTCGCGGCGAGCCGCTCGCAGCGCCCGCTCGATGAACTGCAGACTGACCCCCTGGAGCTCCTGATCGTGCTGGATCGAGCGGTGATGACCGCCCGGGATCACGATCAGGCGGCTGCCCGGAGACGACATCGCCCGGGCCAGCTCACGGGAGTGCTCGACCGGTACGCGCTCGTCGCCCTCGGCGTGCAGGAGCAGCAGGGGTGCGGTCAGCTCGGACACCGCGGGCTCGAGCTCGTGGGCTTCGAGAAACGCGTCCAGCGCCCGCCCGTCGGCGTCGAAGGCGAAGTCACCGGCGGCCAGGCCTCGCCTCAGCCCGGAGGCCGAAGCCGGACAAATCGCCACCACGGCCGCGGCCCGAGTGGGTTGCGCGGCGATGATCGCCAGGTAGCCGCCCATGCTCGATCCGCGCAGGGCGACCGGGGCCCGACCGTCGCCAATCGCCTCGCGCAAGGTGGCGGCGATCGTGGCCACGTCCTCGACGGCGCGGCCGTCCAGCCGGCCTTCGCTGTCGCCGTGGCCGCGCTGGTCAAAGGCGATCGCGGCGAGGCCCTGCGCGACCGCGGCGCGGGCGTAGTCGTGGTGGCTCTCCTTGCGGGAGCCCGCGCCGTGGAGGATCACCACTCCGGCGCTGGGCGGCTGTTTTGCTCCCGGCGGCAGCCAGAGCGTGTAGGCGAGCCCGGCCCTGCGAGCGGTCTCGGCGGGAAGCAGCGGGGTGACGGTGCGCGTCGCTGGACCATATCGTTTGCGATCGTGAACGCCATCGCCTCCGAGCTGTCGCACGTCTACCCGCTGGGAACCCGCGTCGATGAACGGGGCCGGCTCCAGGTCGGTGGCTGTGACGCGGTTGAGCTGGCCCGGGAGTTCGGTACCCCGTGCTACGTGGTCGTCGAGGACGACTTGCGCCGCCGGGCCCGGGAGCTGGTCGACGCGCTGGCTGCGCGCCACGATGACTTCGACGTGCTGTTCGCCTCCAAGGCCTTCCCGTGCACCGCCGTCTACCGGGTGCTGGCCGAGGAGGGCCTGGCCTGTGATGTCGCCTCCGGCGGCGAGCTCGCCCTGGCCGTGGCCGCGGGCTTTGATCCCCGCCGGACCTACATGCACGGCAACGCCAAGTCGGTGGCCGAGCTGGGCGAGGCGCTGGCCGCCGGCGTCGGGCACGTGGTGGTCGACTCGATGCACGAGCTCGAGCGGCTCGAGCGCATCGCGGCCGAGCTGGGCGTGCGCCAGGAGGTGCTGATCCGTGTGACCCCGGATGTCGCGGGCGACACGCACGCCAAGGTGTCGACGGGACAGGCCGACTCGAAGTTCGGCTTCTCGCTGGAGCAGGCGCGCAGCGCGATCGCTCGCCTCGCCGACAGCTCTTCGCTGACCCTGGTGGGACTGCACGCTCATATCGGCTCCCAGCTGTTCGCGCTGGACCCGTTCCGGGCCGCGGTGCGGGCGATCGCCACGCTGGGGAGCTTTCCCGTCTACAACCTGGGCGGCGGGCTCGGGGCCGCCTACCTGGATTCGCAGCGGCCGCCCAGGGTGGAGGAGTACGTCGACGCGTTGGTCACGGCCGTGCACTCCGAGCTGGGCCCGCACAAGCGGCTGCTGCTGGAGCCGGGCCGGGCACTGGTCGCCAACTCGACCGTGACCCTCTACACGGTGCAGACCGTCAAGCGCAACGTCTCCACCTGGGTCGCGGTCGACGGCGGCATGTCGGACAACCTGCGGCCGATGCTCTACGACGCGCCCTACGAGGCGGTGATCGCCGATCGCCCGCTGGCGCCGGCAACCGAGCGCTGCCAGCTGGCCGGCAAGCACTGCGAGTCGGGCGACGTGATCATCCGCGACGTGCCGCTGCCCGATCCCGTCCCCGGCGATGTGGTGGTGACTCCGGTGACCGGTGCCTACGGCTATGCCCTGGCCAACAACTACAACGGCGTCCCCCGTCCGCCGGTGATCTTCTGCCGCGACGGCGTGCCGCGCGTGGTGGTCCGCCGCGAGACCTACGCCGATTTGATGAGCCGGGACGTCGAGCCGTGAGCAGCTTCCGCGTCGGCCTGCTGGGCCACGGGACGGTCGGGGCCGCATTTGCCGAGCTGCTGCCGCGCCACGCTGACCGGATCGAGCGGATCACCGGGTTGCGGCCGGCCCTGTCCGGAGTCGTCACGCGTTCGCGCGGCTCGTTTGCCGAGCTGCTGCCGCAGAGCGATCTGGTGGTCGAGCTGATGGGGGGAATCGAACCCGCGCGCACCTGGGTGCTGGAGGCGATGCGGGCCAATAAGCACGTCGTCACCGCCAACAAGCAGCTTCTCTCCCAGCACGGCGAGGAGCTGTGGGAGGCGGCCCGGGTCCAGGGGGTTCAGCTGCGCTTCGAGGGTGCGGTGGCCGGGGTGGTCCCGGTGATCCGGGTGCTGCAGGAGTCTCTGGCCGGCGCCACGATCGATCGCGTACACGGGATCGTCAACGGCACGACCAACTTCATCCTCACCGAGATGGCCCGGACCGGCGCGACCTTCGCGGCCGCGCTGGCCGATGCCCAGCGGCTGGGCTACGCCGAGGCCGACCCTTCCGACGACGTCGATGGCCGCGACGCCGCCGCCAAGATGGCGATCATCGCCCGGCTGGCCTTCGAGACACCGGTGCACATCGACCAGGTCCGCTACGAGGGAATCGAGCAGATCCAGCCCGACGATCTCGAGTACGCCCGCGATCTCGGGCTTGGGCTGAAGCTGATCGGCACCGCCGAGCGCGTGGGGCGGACCGCCCTGTCGGTTCGGGTCTATCCCGCCTTCCTGTACCCGGGTCACCCGCTGGCTTCGGTGAGCGGCCCGTTCAACGCGGTGACGGTCGAATCCGAGGCGATCACCGAGATCACCATGTCCGGCCCCGGTGCGGGCGGCCCCCAGACCGCCTCGGCGGTGCTGGGCGACGTGATCAGCGCGATGATCCCGCCGGCCTCGACGCCGCCCGCGGTGGAGCGGCTGGAGATCGTCTCCGACGTCGTATCGGCGTTCTACCTCCATCTGGAGGTGGCCGACGAGCCGGGGGTGCTGGCCCAGGTTGCCCAGGTCCTGGCCGTCCAGGGGGTCTCGGTGAAATCGGTCGTCCAGAAGGGGATGAGCGACCAGGCCCGGCTGGTGATGGTCGTTCACCCGGTGCTGGAGTCACGCTTCGCCGCGGCCATGGAGATGATCGGCGGACTGGAGATCATGCGGGCGCCGCCGCGGGCGATCCGCGTGCTCGAGGAAGAGTTCGGCTGAGTTCCGGGCCCGGACATTCTGGAGCGAGCTCGCGAGCGGTTTTTCAGCCTCGCTCTGTGAGGCTCAGGGGGTGGTCGCCGTAGGACACACCTTCGCTGGACCGCGATCGTGCGCTCTGTAATGTCCGTTTTGGCGCCAGGGTGGGGGGCGTGGCGGGGGAACAAGGTGCCCCGACTGCCGCCCGGCACGGCGGTTCGCGCAGTTATGCACTGATACGGCGCCCAAGCCCGCGCGGTACGCCGGGACCCGCGTACCGGTGGACGTTGTGCACCGCCAGCCGAGGCCCAATCCCCCCTTCCCCGGCGTCTATTAGGATCCCCGCCCGCGGCATGAGAGCGATGCAGATCACCGAGCTGACCGGCCCCGCCTCGGCGCTGCAGCCGGCCGACGTTCCCGAGCCCGAGCCGTCGCACATGCTGACGCCGGGCAGCGGCGTGGTCGTCGATGTCCGCGCAGCCGGCGTCTCGTTTCCCGAGGTGCTCCAGACCCGCGGCGAGTATCAGGTCAAGCCGCCGCTGCCGTTCGTGCCCGGCAGCGAGGTCGGCGGGGTGGTCCGCAGCGCTCCGCCCGATGCCTCGGTAAAGCCCGGTGACCGGGTGGCCGCCTTCTGCATGCTCGGAGGGTTTGCCCAGGCGGCGGTGGCGCCCACCCACATGACGTTCAAACTCCCCGACAGCCTGGACTTCGCCCAGGGCGCCAGCCTGGTTCTCAACTACCACACCGCGTATTTCGCGCTGAAGCTGCGCGGCCGCCTGCAGGCCGGAGAGACCGTCCTGGTGCACGGAGGCGCCGGAGGGGTGGGCACCGCCGCCCTCCAGGTGGCCCGAGGTCTCGGCGCGACCACGATCGCGGTCGTCTCCAGCCCGGAGAAGGAGACGGTGGCCAAGCAGGCGGGAGCCGATCACGTGGTGCGCTCCGACCGGGCCTGGAAGGACGAGGCCAAGGAGATCAGCGGCGGGGGAGTCGACGTGGTGCTCGACCCGGTGGGCGGAGACCGGTTCACCGACAGCATCCGCTCGCTGCGGGAGAGCGGGCGCGTGGTCGTGGTCGGCTTCACCGGCGGCTCGATCCCCGAAGTCAGGGTCAACCGCCTGCTGCTCAACAACGTCGACATCGTGGGGGCGGGCTGGGGGGCCTACGTGCTGGCAAAGCCCGATACCTCGGTGCAGATCGGCTCCGAGCTGGAGCGGATGATCGAGCGGGGCGTGGTCAGGCCGGTGGTCGGCGCCCGCTACCCGCTGGAGCGGGCCGGCGAGGCGCTGGTCCTGCTCGACGAGCGGGGGGCGGCGGGCAAGGTCGTGCTCGAGGTCGCCTGAGCCCCGGCGCGGTCTCGCGCGGCGCCATCGAAGTTCGGTCCACGGCACTCTGGCATGCTCCGCCGCGACCGGTGAGTCCCGCGGGCGACATATTCACAGGGCCGCGACGGCGAGCGGAGGCCGCGTGAGCGGCCTGATCGAGCGCTACCGCGAGCGGCTGCCGTTCGCCGCCGAGGATCCCGTGGTCTCGTTGGGCGAGGGCGGCACTCCACTGGTGCTGGCCCCCCGGCTGTCTGACCGGGTCGGGGCCGAGGTGTGGTGCAAGTTGGAGGGGCTGAACCCAACCGGCTCGTTCAAGGACCGCGGGATGACCTGCGCGGTGTCGGCAGCGGTGCGCGAGGGGGCGCAGGCGATCGTTTGCGCCTCGACCGGCAACACCGCCGCCTCGGCGGCGGCGTACGCGGCGCGGGCGGGCCTGACCTGCGCGGTGATCGTCCCGGAGGGCAAGATCGCGACCGGCAAGCTGGCCCAGGCGCTGATGCACGGGGCCAAGGTGGTGGCGCTGCGGGGCAACTTCGACGTCGCCCTCAAGCTGGTGCGCGAGCTCAGCGCCACCCATCCCATCGCGCTCGTCAACTCGGTCAACGAGTTCCGGATCGAGGGGCAGAAGACCGGTGCCTTCGAGCTCGCCGAGGTGCTCGACGACGAACTCGATGCGCTCTGCATCCCGGTCGGCAACGCCGGCAACATCACCGCCTACTGGCGGGGATTTACGGAAATCCTGCCGCCTGCGCAGCGGCCCCGGATGCTCGGCTTCCAGGCCGCCGGGGCGGCGCCGCTGGTGCGCGGCGAGCCGGTGGCGCAGCCTGAGACCGTGGCCAGCGCGATCCGGATCGGCAACCCGGCGCGGTGGGAGGACGCGATGGCCGCGATGACCGCCTCCGGCGGCGCCGTGCGCGCGGTCAGCGACGAGCAGATCATGTCCGCCTACCGGCTGCTGGCTGACACCGAGGGGATCTTCTGCGAGCCCGCCTCGGCGGCCAGCGTAGCCGGCCTGCTGGCCCACGGCGCCGGCGACGCGCGCCGGATCGCCTGCGTGCTCACCGGTCACGGACTCAAGGATCCGCAGACCGCACTCACCCAGGCCGGGGCGGTCCTGCCCTGCGCCCCCGAGCTCGGCGCGCTCGAGCGCGCGGTGCTGGGATGACCCTGGCCCGGCGGCGGCTGATCAGGGTGCCCGCATCGTCGGCCAACCTGGGCCCGGGCTTCGACACGATGGCCGCGGCTCTGGGGCTTCACCTCGAGCTCGAGGTCGTGGAGACCGGGAAGTTCGCGGTGCGCAGCGAGCTCGAGGTTTCCCCCGGCCGCGACAACCTGGTCGTCCGCGCCTTCGAACGACTTCATCCCGCCGCGGGTTTCGAGTTCCGGATCTCCTCCCAGATCCCGATGAGCGCAGGCCTGGGATCGAGCGCCGCGGCGGCCATCGCCGGACTGATGGCGGCCGATCACATCTTTGAGCTCGACGCCGACATCCGCGCCCACGCCGTCGAGCTGGAGGGCCACCCCGACAACGTGGCCGCGGCGCTGAACGGGGGCGTGGTCGTCTGCGACGGCCCCCGGGCATACCGCTTCGAGGTCCCGATGGGGCTCGAGGCGGTGCTCGTCGTCCCCAACGAGACGCTGTCCACCCAGCAGGCACGGGCCAGCCTGCCCCCGACCGTCCCGCTGGCCGACGCGATCTTCAACGTCGCCTGCGGGTCGTTGCTCGCTGCCGGGCTGACGACGGGCAGCTGGGAGCTGATTTCAGCTGGGTTGCGCGACCGTCTGCACCAGCCCTACCGGGCCCATCTGTATCCGCGCTCGGCTCAGCTGGTCGAGCGGGCGGTGTCGCTGGGCGCTCTGGGAGCCACGATCTCCGGCGCCGGGCCGGCGGTCATGTTCTGGTGTCAATACGACCAGACCGGCGCCGTCGTCGAATCGCTCAAGCGCGAGAGCGAAGGGTGGGCCAGGGTGATCCGGGCGCCGTTTGAGGCCCAGGGCGCCGATGTCAAGGCGCTCTAGCCGGCCGCAACCGGGCCGCAACCCGGGGCCGGGGTGACTCAGGCGCTGGCCTGGGCGGGCTGGGCCTCGCGCAGCATCTGGCCCAGCGGCTTGCGCGCGTCCTCGAGACCGAGCCGGCGCAGCAGCTCGTCGGCGACGGCGAGGTAGTCAGCGCCGAGATCGGGCCGGTAGTCGAGGATCGACACCGCTCGCTCGGCGGACTCCGCGTAGGCGATCGAGGCCCGGATCGTGGTCTCGATCAGCTTGTCGCCGAAGTGCTGGCGCAGGCTGTCGAAGGCCTCCCGGGAGTGCCGGGTGCGCATGTCGGCGATGTTGAGGACCACGCCCAGCCACCGCAGATCGGGGTTGAGGCTGTCGCGGGCGAGGTCGATCACCTCGAGCGCCTGCTCGACACCCTGAAGCGCGAAGTACTGCGCTTCGGCTGAGAGCAGAGCGTAATCGGAGGCGACAAGGGCGTTTACGGTCAGCAGGCCGAGCGCCGGGGGGCAGTCGATCAGGACCAGGTCATGGTCGCCGCCGACCTCCCGCAATGCCCGCTTGAGCGTCAGCTCGCGGCCCATCTTCCCGCCCAGCGCGAGCTCGGCCTCGGCGAGGCCCAAGTTGGCCGGGATGACCCCGTCGTGAACCGCTTCGGCGGCCCTGGCGCGGCCGGCCAGGACATCGCCGATCGTTGGCGATGCATCGGGATCCACATCCAGGTAATCCGACAGGTTGCCCTGGGGATCGAGGTCGACCGCCAGCACCGACAGGCCGACGCGCCGAAAGACGTCGGTCAGCGTCCGGACGGCGGTCGTCTTGCCGGTGCCGCCCTTCTGGGAGAGAACCGAGATCGTGGCGGGCATCGGCCGGACTATAGGCCAGCTACCGCGGCTCGCGCCACGGGTTTCGGCTCAGGTCAAAGTGGATCCGGCACCCGGCTCAGCCGAGTGCGCCTCGCGCATCCCCGAGATGACCGGCACGTCGATGAAATGGAGGTGGTGGCGCCCGATCACGACCTCGTCGCCGTCGGCCAGCGTGCTCCACTCCACGCGCTCGCCGTTGACGAAAACGCCGTTCAAGCTGCGGTCGTCGAGGACCCGAAGACCGTCGGGCTGGCGCACGATCAGGGCATGACGGCGCGAAACCGTGGGATCGTCGAAGCGGATGTCGGCGGCCAGTGAGCGGCCGATCCGCGTCCACTCGCGCTCCAGCAGGTAGGTCATCACGTCGTCGTCGGCGCGATAGGCGATGTACTGACCGGGCTCATCGAGCCCGGAACGGGTCTCGCTGAGCCAGCCCTGGTCATCGACCTCCGGAATCGCGGCCTCGACGATCGCGTTCTGCGCGGTGGTGAACAGGGAGGCGCGGACGAACTCGGTGCCGCCGCAGCTAGGGCACGTCGGCAGCTCATCCGCGGCGTCCAGTGAGAGCGGGAAGTCGCAATCGGTGCACCGAAACGTTCCGGTGCCGGCGACACTGCCCGACATCCAAGCTTTCATGGCCGTCTCCTCGCTACGGGTTGCCACAGCTCCGCCGGGGGCCACGTGGAGCTGCACTCGTCAACGGTCTTAACACGATCATAGCTTCCAAACGAAAGCCACGGTAACGATGGCCGTCCCCAGCCGAAGTCCGCTCGACGACGAGCGGGCCCGTTTGACCGGCGGCAGGAACGCGTTCCCGCAGCCCGAACAGGGGTCCATGGCGGCCACGCTGCGCGACATGCTGGACCTCGAGCTGGCGCTGCTGCGGCGCGGGCTGGACGAGCGCCTGGCCGGCTCTGAGCGGTGCACCTGCTGTCAGCGCACGCCGCTGGTGGGAGAGAAGGTCTACGTCTACGAGTCGGGCACGATCGCCTGCGAGCTGTGCCGGTCCGGCCAGCGCCATCCTCCGCTGCGGGCTCGCCTGGTCCACGGACCGGAGTTCGGCCACACGATGCGGATCATCGATCAGCGCGCGGCGTAGGCGGGCACGGTTCCCAGCTCGACGCGGTGGCCTGAGCGGCCGATGACCGAAGGCCGCGGGCGGGGTTAAGATCCACGGCGATGGAGCCGTTCACGGTCTCGACCACGATCTCCAAGCCGCGCGAGCAGGTGTTCGAGTACCTGGCCGACATCGCCAACCACCCTGAGTTCTCGGACCACTACCGCGTCGACTGGCACATGACCCGGGAGGACACCTACGGCACCGGGGCCGGCGCCCGGTTCCGGATCAAGGCGCCGCTCAACCGCTTCTCGTGGGCGGACATGACGTTCGCCGAGGTCCAGCCGCCGTTCCGGATCGTGGAACGAGGACGCGGCGGCAAATACAACCGCATCCGGATGCTCGGGACCTACACCCTGTCGCCGGGGCCCGGGGGCACCACCAAGGTCGAATACACCCTCGAGACGCTGCCGAAGCTGCCGTCGGATCGGCTGCTCGAGATAGTCGGGGGACGCTCGTGGAGCCGCCGCAAGGCAGCCAAGGCGATGCGCCGGCTGCGGACGATCCTGGAGGAGAACCGCGGCCGCGGCAGGCGCGGCTCGATCGAGGCTCGCTGACCGTCGGGCAGTTAGACTGCGCGTCCGTGTCAGCCCGCCGTCTCGGAACCTTCGCCTGCACAGTTGCGCTCGCCCTGGGACTCGCCGCCTGCGGGCACAAGGAGGCCCACCCGAGCGTCGCCGATGCCAACAACAACGGCGGCTACGTCGATGCCGGACCGATCACATACCAGCTGCAGGTCTCCCGGATCCTCAATCCCTACGGGGCCGAGGACTCCCAGTACGTCAAGGGACTGCCGGCGGGAACCCCGGCGCTCACCCCATCTCAGGAGTGGTACGGCGTGTTCCTGTGGGCCAAGAACCAGACCGACCGCAACCAGACGACGACTGACAACTTCGTCATTGTCGACACCCAGGGCAACAAGTACTACCCCCTGAAGCTCAACACCGCGGAGAATCCGTACGCCTGGACGTCGATGACGCTGCGGCCGCTGGAAGTCCAGCCCGGGCCCAGCACCACGGCCTCCAACGGCCCCACCCAGGGTGGCCTGCTGCTGTTCAAGATCAACAACTCGGCGTACGCCAACCGTCCGCTGACCCTCTACATCCTCGGCTCGAGCAATCAGCGGCTGGCCTCGATCTCGCTCGACCTTTGAGCCGCCGCAACCGGGGCAACCGGGGCAACCGGCGCTGCCGCCGTCTGCCACGGCTGACGGGCCCGGGAAGGAGCGTATTTGCCGGTCTGGCCGCGCTGGCAGTGCTGGGCTCGCTGGCACCGGCTGCCCAGGCCGGCTGGAGTCGGCCGTTCGAGTTCACCGCACCCGGTTCGCTTGACCTGATCGGGGCCCAGTTGGCGTTCGCGCCCAACGGGTCTGCGGCAGCCGCCTACGGGGTCGAGGACGTTGACACCCCCGGCGACTCGCAAGCCTTCGTGACCCCCCGCTCGCGCGCCGGAGCTGTCGGGAGCCCGAAGACGGTCGCCTCGGCCAAGCAGGTGCTGGCCTTGAGCTACGACGGTTCGGCGCTGCAGCTGCTGACCGGCGCCGGCCCGAGCGCGCTGGCCTGCTGCAGCAGCGTCCAAGCCGTCCGGCTCAGCGCCGGGGGGACTCTGCAGCGGCCGCAGACTCTGGTGGGAGGTCTGACCGGCCGCGCCGAAGCGCAGCTGCTGACGCTGAGTCACGGGGGGATGCTGGCCGCGATCGCCACCGAGCGGGGGGTATGGGTCGTGTCGGCGAGACGCGGCCGGCGGTTCGGCGCTCAGCACCGGCTCAGCACCGCCGACCAGATCCCGCAGTCGATGGCAGCTACCTGGCGAGGCGGTCAGAGCACGCTGGTGGCGTGGACATCGGCCCGCGGTCCGGCCGGCACGGCCGATCCTCGGACGATCTACTACGCGCAGAGCTCAGGCCGGGCGGCCCCGCGGCAGGTGCACAAGCTGCTGACGGTGGCCTCGGGCCACCGCATCGACGAGCTCGACGTCGCCCGGCGCGGGAGTAGAGCCACGGCGGCTTGGGTCGAGAGCTGGTACGACAAGAAGGGCAGCTTCCACTCGATCGTCAGGGCCGCCGACGTCGCCGCCAAGCCGGGTATCCGAAACCTTTCGCCGGCCAGTCAGCTCGCTGCCGGCGTCTCGGCCTCGGCCGATGCCTCGGGTGATCAGGCTGTCTCCTGGAAGCTGTGCCGGGGCAACGGGAGCTGCACGGTCCAGGCGGCGCTGCGCGGCGCCCACTCCACCTTCGCCGGGCACAGCTCGTTCGGTCAGAGCGATCCCAGCGATGCTCCGGTCTCGGCGGTGGGTCCGCGCGGGCAGGCGATAGTCGCCTGGGTGCGCTCCGGTCAGCCGCGGGCCGCGGTCGGATCGGCGCACAGCCGCCGCTTCGGCAGAGCCAGGATCCTGTCGGAGAACGCCCAGTTTGCCGCCGACCTGACGGTCGCCTTCGGCCCGCGGCGCCAGGCGCTGGCGGCCTGGTCGCAGGGGACGCTGAACCCAAGCCTGGTCGGAGCGGCCTACACGGCACCCTGAGCGGTGGCGCCGGGGCGCCACCGTCCTGCTCACTTGCCCAGCGCCGCCGCTAGTACGTCGTGCACCGGTGGTGCGGCGGCGGCGCCTCCCGCCCCCTGGTTCGGAAACAGCGCGCCGGCGACGACCTTGGGATGGCCGACGGGGGCGTAGCCGACGAACCAGGCATCGGTGTTCTGCGGCGTGCTGTTGCCGGGCGCCGATGTGTTGGTGAGCTCGGCGGTGCCGGTCTTGCCGGCCACCACCACACCCGGAATCTGCGCCGCCGTGCCGGTGCCGAAGTCCACCACCGCGATCATCATCTTCTGGACCTCGTGGGCGACCCGGGGGCTGGTCACGCGGACGAAGCGCGGACGCTGGTGAGCCAGGAGGGTGGGAATGGGACGTCGGCCGCCCATCGCGATCGTCGCCGCCACCTCGGTCATCTCGAGCGAGGTGGCCTGGACCATGCCCTGCCCGATCGCCGACGAGCCGACGGCCAGTGAGTCGCCGATCGCCTTTGCCGACGGAATCGTGCTCTCCATCACGCCCGGTATCGAGGGCGCCTGATTGAAGCCGAACTTCTCGGCCATGGCGACCAGCCGCGCCGCCCCCACCTTGGCCCCCAGGGGAGCGAAGACCGAGTTGCACGAGACCGCGAAGGCGTTCAGGAAGCTTCCGCCGCAGGCCTCGCCGCCGGCGTTCTGAAGCGTGAAGCCCGCGATCGTCGACGAGGTCTGGATCGGGAACTGAGTCGAGAGCTTGACCACGCCGGCGTCGAGTGCCGCTGTCGCGGTGATGATCTTCATCGTCGAACCGGGTGGCTGGATCGAAGAGAAGGCGATTCCCGCCAGTGCTCGCAGCGCCCCGGTGCGCGGGTTCATCA
Source organism: Solirubrobacteraceae bacterium (assembly GCA_036497115.1). GTDB lineage: Bacteria > Actinomycetota > Thermoleophilia > Solirubrobacterales > Solirubrobacteraceae > Palsa-465. The sequence continues at coordinate 14,877 of DASXJY010000041.1, read as the reverse complement.
CGGTGATCCCCGCGTACTGGCCGCCCAGCGCGCTGACCGCCGCCCGCTCCAGCGGCGGGTCGATGGTCGTCTGAACTGCCGGTCCCTTGGCTGGCTTGGCCTTGGCCAGCACCCGGTGGCCGGCCAGCAGCCGACCGCCCGGGGTTCCGGCCAGGCGGCTCTCGAAGATGCGCTCCAGCCCATCGATCCCGACCTTGGCGCCGGTCGGGTAACCCTCGGCGGCATAGAGGCTGGACTGGGCCCGGGGGATCGGCCCCAACGTACCCACGATCTGCTGGGCGACGTCCGGAATCGGCGAGCTGCGGTCGGGACCTTCGGCCAGCGGCGTGCCGTCGCTGGCCAGCAGCGTCGCCCGCGGCGGCAGCTTGATCTCGCGGCCCAGCCGCTCGCCTCCCCGCAGGCCGGGGAACGTCAGCGAGTTGGTCAGGTGAACCTTGGCGCCTGATCCAGTGCCGGTGAACGGCACCTGCAGCGTCTCGTGGAGCGTCCCCCACAGCTTCGTGGCGATCACCATTCCGACCGGGATCGAGTTGCCCTCGGCACTGCCCACGTGCTGGGCGCGCAGCGATGTCACCGTGGCCAGGGCCGCGTTGTTCTGCAGCCGGGCGGCGAATCTGGCCTCGGAGGTGTGGCGGCGAGACGCCGGGTCAAGCATCGAGTACATGCCGGTGTAGTCCTCGCGCTGCCACGCGTTCACATAACGGGTGACCAGCTGGCGCTCCGCGCGCCCCGGGCCGGTGGCCAAGACGGCTCCGGCGGCGAAGGCGCCGGCGGCGAGCGCGATGATCGGTACGGCGCGCGTAAGCAGCCGGCGACGGCGCCGCATTCTCCCCGGCGCGGGCCGCGGCCTCCTGGCCACCGTAACGCCCCTAGTTACCACCTCAACACTGAACGGTAGTCGGTGGGGAAGCGTGACGGCACACGGATACCCTCCGGCGGGTGAGCCTGCTCGATTGGGTAATCGTCGCTTTCACCGTTCTGCTGGCTGTGTACGGCTACCTGCAGGGGTTCATCGTCGGTGCGTTGTCGCTGCTGGGGTTCGCCGCGGGAGCGTTTCTGGGCGCCCGGCTCGCCCCGCTGCTGCTCAGCGATGGCTCGCGATCTCCGTATGCGCCGCTGTTCGGGCTGCTGGGGGGATTGCTGGCCGGCGCAGTGCTGGCCAGTGGATTGGAGGGCCTGGGCACGCGGGCCCGCTCGGCCTTACGCCTGACCGGCCTGCAGACGATCGACGGCCTGCTCGGGGCGGTGCTGACCGCGTGCGTCGGGCTCGGCATCGCCTGGATCATCGGGGCGGTGGCCCTGCAGTCCTCGGCGTCGCTGTCGCTGCGCACCGACATCCAGCGCTCCACGATCCTCAGCGCGCTCGATCGCCTGCTGCCGCCCTCGGGCCCGATCCTTAACGCACTGGCTCGGTTTGACCCGCTGCCGTCGGTCCGCGGCCCCTCCGCCGACGTTTCCACCCCAACGCGGCGGATCCTCGCCTCGGGATCGGTGCGCCGGGCCCGGCGCAGCGTGGTGCGGGTGTTCGGGACCGCGTGCGGGCTCGGCATCGAGGGCAGCGGCTGGGTGGCGAGCCCCGGCCTGGTTGTCACCAACGCCCACGTGGTGGCGGGAGAGACCAACACCGAGGTGCAGGTCGGAGGAGTGGGCAGCGGGCTGCCGGCCCGGGTCATCGCGTTTGACCCCCATGACGACATTGCCCTGCTGCGGGTCGGAGGGCTGTCGCAGCCCCCGTTGACGCTGGCCGCGGACCCACCCTCGGGTACGCCGGCAGCGATCCTGGGGTATCCACTCGACGGATCCTTTGACGCCGAACCGGGCCGGATCGGAGCCACAAATGTGGTCAGGACCCAGAACGCGTACGGAGTGGGGCCGGTGCTGCGCAGCATCACCACGCTGCGCGGGAAGGTCCGGCCCGGCAACTCAGGCGGTCCGATGGTCGATGGCCACGGAAAGGTGGTGGCGACCGTGTTCGCCGCCCTCACCGGGACCTCGCGTCCGGGCGGCTTTGGCGTGCCCAACGCGGTGGTCGCAGAGCAGCTGGCCAAGTCGCGCAACCGGGTTCGGGCGGTGGCCACCGGCCGCTGCGCCGGCTGACCCGGCGATCCAAGCCGAGTCAACCAGCTGTGTGACGCCGTGGCGGGCGGCGGTCTGCGTCGCCGCCCGCCTCAGGCGTTCACTGCCCCCGGACGCTCCTCGGCCATATGTGCCACCACGTCCAGCCCAAGTGCCCCGAGGAGCTGTGGATGGTGATGCGCGAGGTGTTGCTGGGCCGCGTCGAAGAGCTCTTGCTCCGAATCGCCTGCGAGTTGCGCCCCGCATTCGCAGTATGCGATCCGGCTGGGCCCTTCGGTGATCGGGGTCATCCGTCCTCGAACGTTGCGGCTTGGCATTACGGAGGTCCGGTCCCGAACACTCCGCGTCCTGCATATGTGGCCCCGGCGACCACGATGGGCACTTTTTCTTAGTAGCGTTGGCGCTACGTTTCCAGAACGTTGACGGCAGCAGGCAGCTCGAGCGAACGGTCAAGAATCCAGCTCTGTGGACGGCTGTCGGTCGAACTGGATGGAATCGAGCTGGCCGGCGCGCTGCGCGGAAAGCAGGTCCCCCTGCTGCTCGCGTACCTGGTTCTGAGCCGCGACCGAACCGTCGGCCGCGAGGAGCTGATCGGTGCCCTGTGGCCCGACAATGCCCCCCGCTCCCAGGACGCGGCGCTGCGAACGCTGCTTTCGCGGCTGCGCTCGGCCCTCGGCCCGACGGTCCTGGTGGGCCGGGAAGAGCTGGCCCTGGAGCTGCCTGAGCCGGCCTGGGTCGACATCGAGGCGGCTCTCCACGAGATCGGCCGGGCGCGGGAGGCGCTTGAGCAGGGGGATGCCCGCAGCGCCTGGGCGCTGGCTCAGGTTCCGCTCAACATCGCCGGTCGCGGACTGCTGCCCGGCGCCCAGGCCCCTTGGATCGAGCCACGACGACGTGAGCTCGGCGATCTGCGGCTCCAGGCCCTGGAGGTGATCGGCCGGGCCGGCCTGAGTCTCGGGGGAACCCAGCTCGGCTCAGTGGAACGCGCCGCACGGACCCTGATCGAGAGCGAGCCCTACCGCGAATCTGGCTACGTGCTCCTCATCCAGGCCCTGCAGTTGCAGGGAAACGTCGCCGAGGGACTGCGGGTGTTCGATCGCCTTCGGACCCTGTTGCGCGACGAGCTTGGCACCACGCCGTCGCCCGAGGCGATCGCCATACATCAGCAGCTGCTCAACCCGATGGTCAGCGGCCTGGTCCGCCTGCGGGCCGCAGATCATTCGGCGGCCCCGGGCTTGCCGCTACCGGCGGAGCTCCGGGCGCGGGCCGTGGGTCCGCTGGTCGGCCGCCGCGAAGAGCTGGCCCGGCTGGAGGGATGGCTGGCCGGAGTGGGCGACAGCTCCCCCGCTGAGAACGAGCGCGCCGAGCGGGTTCTGTTGCTCAAAGGAGATGCCGGAGTCGGGAAGACCAGGCTGCTGGCCGAGATCGCCAAACGCGCCCACGCCGAGGGGACGCTGGTGCTGGCGGGACGCGCGCCCGAGGAGACGCTGGTGCCCTTCCAGCCGTTCGTGGAGGCGCTCGGCCAGTACGTCTCGGGCGCGCCGGTGCACGAGCTGCGGGCCAGCTCGCGCGAATACGGCTCAGAGCTGGCGCGGCTGCTCCCGGAGCTGCGACGTCGGTTGCCCGAGCTGCCGCCGCCGGACCCCGGCGATCCCCAGACCGAGCGCTACCGGCTGTTCGAGGCCGTGGTCGGCCTGCTCGACCAGATCTCGAACTCGATGCCGGTGATGATCGTCCTCGATGACCTGCACTGCGCCGATCGACCCACGTTGCTGCTGTTGCGTCACCTCGCGCGGGCTCCGCACGCCGACCGCATCTCGATGCTGGGCGCCTACCGGGCCGCGGAGCGCTGGAGCGACGCATTCGAGCCGGCCCTGGCCGGCCTGCGCCGTGACAAGCTGATGACCGAGCTCGAGCTGGGTGGGCTGCCGGAGTCCGACGCGATCGAGCTCGTCTCGCTGAGGATCGGCGGAAATCCCTCGACGGAGTTCTCGCGGGCCCTGTATCAGGAGACCGAAGGCAACCCGTTCTTCATCGAGGAGATCGTCCGTCACCTGGCCGACTCCGGGGTGCACTCCGACGACGCCGGGGCCGGCGACCTCCAACGATTTGGCCTTCCCGAGGACGTCACGGAGGTCATCACGCGGCGGCTGGAGCGACTCGACTCCCACGTCGTGGAGCTGCTCCGAGTCGCCGCCGTGATCGGCCGCGACTTCGACGCCTGGTTGCTGGAGGCGGTGCTGGGGTTCGACGAGGATCGCTTCCTGAGCGCGCTCGACGAGGCGCTGGCGGCGGGACTGATCGCGGAGTCACCGGCGGATCCGGGGCGGTACGGGTTCTCGCACACGCTGATCCGGGAGACTCTGTACGAGTCCATGTCGACGGCGCGGCGAGGGCGGATCCACCGCCGCGTGGGAACCGCGCTGCAGGCCGCCGGACCCGGCAACCACCTGAGCGCACTTGCGCATCACTTCACCCGCGGCGCCGACGCCCAGGACGCCGAGTTGGGAATCGGCTACGCGCTACAGGCGGCCGAGCAGGCCACCGTGATGCTCGCCCACGAGCAGGCCGCCGACCACTACGCGCGCGCTCTCGAGGTGCTCGTGCGCTTCGATCCGGATGCGCTGGAGCGCCGATGCGAGCTGCTGCTGGCGCTGGGCGCGGCCCAGGTCCGAAGCGGGGAGCGGCCGCGGGCCTGGACGACCTTCCGCGAGGCGGCCGCGCTGGCGTCGGAGCTCGAGGATGGGGTGAGCCTGGCGCGGGCGGCGATCGGAGCTTCCCGGCGCTACATCCAGCCGCCCGGGGTCGTCGACGAGGAGCTCATCGGCCTGCTGGAGCGGGCCCTGGAGATCACTCCCGAGGAGCCGACGGTGATGCGGGTTGAGCTGCTCACCTGCCTGTGCGGAGCCCTCTACTACTCAGACCGTCGCGAGCAGATGCGGCGGCTGAGCGCGCGAGCTACGGTGATCGCGGCCAAGCTCGGCGATCCGCGGTCGCAGGCCATGGCGGCGGCGGCGCGGCGTCGGGCCTACTGGGGCCCGGGTCACCTGGAGCGGCGGCTGGCCGACTCCACTCAGCTGCTGCGCGCCGCCCGTGAGGCCGGGGACATGGAGCTGACCTTGCAGGGTCATGCCTGGCTGGTCGTCGACCTCATGGAATCAGGCGATCCGGCCGCCGTGGATGCTCAGATTGACGCCTTCACCGCCGGGGCGAACAAGCTGCGCCAGCCGCTGTTTCTATGGAACGCGGCGGTCTGGCGCGCGATGCGCTCGCTGCTGGCGGGGCACCTGGACCAGGCCGACGTGCTGGCCTCGGCCGCGCTGAACAGCGGGTTGCGACCGGAGGGCGTCACCGCGCCCCAGTACTACGCGGCTCAGCTCCTGGCCATCCGTCGCGAGCAGTCGCGGCTGCCCGAGCTCGAGCCGACGCTGCGCCAGCTCGTGGCCAGCAATCCCCGGCGGATGGCCTGGCGTGCCGGGCTGGCCACGCTGCTGTGCGATACCGGCCGGCTGGAAGAGGCCCAGCGTGAGCTCGACGCCGTGGCCGCCGAGGGCTTTGGCTCACTGGCGCAGGATGGCGACTGGATGACCACGATCACGCTGCTGGCCGACGTGGCCGCCGAGCTGGGCGACGCCGATCGGGCTCGAGCCATCTATGACGTGCTGGCCCCCTACCAGCGGGCCAACGTGGTCATCGGCCTGGCCGCTGTCTGCCTGGGGGCGGCGACGCGGTACGTGGGGCGGCTGGCGCTGGCGATGGGCGAGCGAGACCACGCGATCGAGCTGCTGGAGCGCGCGATCGAGCGAAACCGAGTCTTGACGGCGCCGATCCACCTCGCCCACACCCAGCTCGACTACGCCAGGGCGCTGGGCTCGGGCCTTCGCGTCAAGGCGCTGTTGGAGGCGGCCAGCGGGACGGCGCGCGAGCTCGAACTGCCGTTCGTGTTGGCCCGAGCCGAGCGGTTGCGCCGCGAATTGGGCCTCTGACCGGCGGCTCTCAGCGGGGTTTGCCGGGAGCGCTACCCTGCCAACCCCATGTCCAAGACACTGGTTATCGCGGAGAAGCCGTCGGTCGGCCGTGACCTCACCCGGGTGCTCCCGGGTGCGTTTACCAAGGGCGAGGGCTACCTCGAGGGCCCCGAGCACGTGGTCACCTGGGCCGTCGGCCACCTGGTCCAGCTCGCCGATCCCGACGAGTACGACGATCGCTTCAAGAAGTGGCGGATGGCCGACCTGCCGATCGTGCCTGAGCGCTTCAAGCTCGTGGTCCGTGACGAGCGCTCCAAGAAGCAGATGAACGTGATCCGCCGCCAGCTCGGCCGCGAGGACCTGGAGACCGTGGTCAACGCCTGCGACGCCGGGCGCGAGGGCGAGCTGATCTTCGCCTACCTGTTCGAGAAATCAGGCTCGCGCAAACCGGTCCGGCGGCTGTGGCTGAACTCGATGACCAAGCGGGCGATCGAGTCCGCGTTTGCCGATCTTCACCCCGGCGATGAGTTCGCCCCGCTCGAGGCGGCCGCTCGATCGCGCTCGGAGGCCGACTGGATCGTCGGCATGAACGCCACCCGGGCGGCCACGATCCGCCTGCGATCCTCATTTGACGGAGCCGTCTCGCTGGGCCGGGTGCAGACTCCGACGCTGGCCATCTTGGCCCGGCGCGAGGATGAGATCAGAGCCTTCAAGCCCGAGCCCTACTGGATCGTCGACGCCCAGTTCGATCCGGTCGAGGATCGCCCGCGCCGCTACGAGGGCCGCTACTACGCAGGGTCCAATCCTCGCCTCAAGAGCGCCGATCAGGCCCGAGCCGTCGTCGCGGACTGCGAGGGCCAGACCGGGACGATCACCAAGCTCGAGAAGTCAGAGCGCAAGGAGCGCCCGCCGCTCCTCTACGACCTGACCTCGCTGCAGCGCGACGCCAACAGCCGCTACGGCTTCTCGGCGCGGCGCACTCTGGCCGCGGCGCAGCGCCTCTACGAGGAGCACAAGGCCCTCACCTACCCGCGCACCAACTCGCGGTATCTGACCGGCGACATGGTCGGCGAAATCAAGCCGATCGCGCGGTTAGTGGGCGAGCACAGCCAGTACCGCGACGCCTCCCGCTACGTGATCGGACTCGACGTGCTCCCCCTGGGACGGGTCGTCAACGACGCCAAGGTCACCGACCACCACGCCATCATCCCGACCCGCGCCGACAGCCATCCGGTCGAGAAGTTCAACGACGACGACAAGCGGATCTACGACCTCGTGGCGCGCCGTTTCCTGGCCGTCTTCCACCCCGAGGCAGTGTTCGAGAACACCCGGATCGAGACCACGGTGGCCGACCACGTGTTCCGGACTCGCGGCAAGCTGATGCTGGTGCCGGGGTGGCGCGGCGTCTACGGCGAAATGCCCGAGGCCGACCGCTCCGACGACGACGAGGCCCGCGAGCAGCAGCTTCCCAAGCTGCAGCGCGGCGAGGCTGTCGCGGTGATCGAGATCGGCTCCGAGGAGAAGGAGACCAAGCCGCCGCGCCGCTACTCCGAGGGCGCCCTGCTGGCGGCGATGGAGACCGCCGGCAAGCTGGTCGAGGAGGAGGAGCTGCGCGAGGCGATGAAGGATTCGGGGATCGGGACTCCGGCCACCCGGGCGGCGATCATCGAGCGGCTGCTCCAGGTCGGCTACATCGAGCGCGATGCCCGCGCCCTGGTGGTGACCGAAAAGGGGCTCAACGTGATCAGGCTCCTCGGAGAGCACCCGCTGACCAGCCCCAGCCTGACCGGCGACTGGGAGCACCGCCTGGCCAACATCGAGACCGGGCAGGACTCGCGCGAGCACTTCATGGGCGACATCGTCAAGTTCACCGAGGCGACGGTGGGCGAGCTCGACACCAAGCTCAAGGACGTTCGGATCCCGCGGGCCAAGCTCGGGCCGTGCCCGGTCTGCGGCCGCGACATCGTCGAGAACCGCAAGGGGTACTCGTGCTGGTCACGCGACGATCCGGGCTGCGGCTTCGTGATCTGGAAGGCCAAGGCGGGCAAGCAGCTGCCGCTCGCCGTGGCCCGTGAGCTGATCAAGACCGGGCGCACCGAGAAGCCCGTGACTGGGTTCAAGGGCCGCTCGGGCAAGAGCTTCCGGGCCCGGCTGGCGCTGCAGCAGAGCGAAGAGGGCAAGTGGCGAGTGGAGTTCGACGAGCCGTGGGCCCAGGACGGGGTCAAGCCGCCGGAGTCCGATGACGCCGCGGGCGGCGACCAGGCCGCCGCGCAAGCACCACCGGCCCAGCAGCCCGCCGCCGCCTGAGGCGGCCTGCGCGCCCTCGGCCCGGCGCCGCCGCCTGAGGCGGCCTCCGCGCCCTTGGCCCGGCGCCGCCGCCTGAGGCGGCCGGCGAGCCGTCGGGACCTCGCGCCACCATAGGCGGATGCCCCTGACGCTCGTCCTCGGACCCGCCAACTCGGCCAAGGCCGGTGAGGTGCTCGGGGCCTACGGCGCCGCCGCTCGCCGTGGTGCGCTGCTCGTCGTTCCCACCTCCGTCGACGCCCGTCACTACACCCGTGAGCTGGCCGGCGCCGGCAGCGTGCTCGGCTCGGTGCTGACCTTCCGCGGCCTGGTCGGCGAGATCGCCCGCCGCGGCGGATACGTGGGGCGTCCGCTGTCTGACCTGCAGCGCGAGCGGGTGCTGGAGCGGGTTCTCGCCCGCACCCAGCTTCCCGCCCTCAGCCCCTCGGCCGAGGCGCCGGGGTTCCTGGTAGCGGCCGGCGAGCTGATCGGCGAGCTCCAGCGCAGCCTCGTCACCCCGCAGCGGTTTGCCGCTGCGCTGCACCGGTGGGCGGCCGAGGACGAGCGTCGAGGGCCGTATGCCCGCGACATCGCCCGCGTCTACGGCGAGTACGCCCGCGAGCTCGATCGCCTGGGCCGAGTCGACTCCGAGCTGTTTGCCTGGCGGGCGCTGGATTCACTGCGTTCGGCGCCGGGCCGGTGGGGCGGCGATCAGGTGTTCTTCTACGGCTTCGACGAGCTGACAGCGCTGGAGCGCGACGCCGTGGAGACGCTGTCGCGAATCGCCGGGGCCGCGGTGACGGTCTCGCTGACCTACGAGCCCGCCCGCGAGGCGTTCTTTTCCCGTGCCGAGGCGGTGGAGGAGCTGCGGCCGCTCGCCGCGCGCGTGCTCGAGCTGCCGGCGCTCGACGACCACTACGCCGCCGGCTCGCGGGCGGTCCTGCATCACGTGGAGCGCTCGCTGTTCGAGCCCGGAGCCTCCCGCGTCGATCCTGGAGCGGCCGTGGTCCTGCTCGAGGCCGGCGGCGAGCGCGCCGAGGCCGAGCTGGTGGCGGCCAACGTCCTCGAGCTGCTGCGGGCTGGCGTCCCGCCTCGGGAGATCGCTGTCGTGGCTCGCTCACTGTCGCACGGCGGCCCGCTGCTGGCGCGGGTTCTGGTCCAGTACGGAGTGCCCGTCGGCGCGGCGCAGGAGGTGCCGCTGGGCCACACCCCGCTCGGACGGGCGGTGATCGCCGCGGCTCGCTGCGCGCTGCTGGAGGACGGCGCCGCCGGGCCGGAGGCCCTGCTCGCCTACCTGCGAGCCCCCGGCGTGCTGCAGCGCCCCGAGCTCGCCGACGACCTCGAGGCCGAGGTGCGCCGCCGGGGACTGACGACGGCTTCGCAGGCTCGCCGGCGGCTCGGCTGGAGCCTGCTCGAGCTCGACGCGATCGCCACGGCCACCGACCCGCTGGGTGAGCTGTGCGAGCTGGCCCGGCGGCTGCTCGCGGGTCCCCGTCGCGGGACCGCGGCGATGCTGAGCCCGCCGGAGCGCCTCGACGCCGGCGCCGTGGCGACTCTGGAGCGGGCCCACTCTGAGCTGATCGAGCTCGAGCTGGCGCCGACCGGGCCACGGGTGATCGAGTTGCTGGAGAGCCTGACCGTTGCACCGACGGGCACCGATCTCGGCACCGAGGTGCTGCTCGCCGAGCCGCTGCAGATCCGGGCCCGGCGTTTTCGCGCCGTGTTCGTCTGCGGGCTGCAGGAGGGCGCGTTTCCGTTGCCGGCGCGGCCCGAGCCATTTCTGTCCGACGAACGCCGGCGGGAGCTGGCGGCGTGCTCTGGGCTGCGGCTGCGGGCCCACGAGGACGCCCTGGCCCGCGAGCGCTATCTGTTCTACGCCGCCATCTCGCGAGCCACCGAGCGCGTGTTCGTCAGCTATCGAAGCTCCGACGAGGAGGGCAACCTGGCTTTGCCGTCGCCGTTCATCGCTGATCTGGCCGAACTCCTGGTCGTCGACTGGCCGCGGCGCGCCCAGCGCCGGCTGTTGGCCGATGTGGTCTGGGCGCCCGAATCGGCTCCGACCGCCCACGAGCTGGAACGCTCGCTGGCGGCCGCCGACGCGCCGGAGGCCGGCGACGAGCCGGCGCCCGAGCGGGTGCTGGGCTCGCAGGCTCTGGCCACGCTCCGGCACACCCGGATCCTCTCCGCGGGCGCCCTGGAGGCATACGCGGATTGCCCCATGCGATGGCTGATCGAGCGTGAGCTCCGCCCCGAGGCATTGGAGCCCGAACCCGAGGCGATCGCCCGCGGCAACCTGATGCACGACCTGCTCGAGCGGCTCCTGCGCCGGCTCGATGGTCCGGTTAGCGAGGACTCGCTCCAACGCGCGCGGGCGATCCTCGACGAGCTCCTGGCCGAGCTCGGAGCGGAGGCCGGGGCGCGACTGGCCCCGGGGCGGCCCGGCGTGGTCGGCGCCGCCGCCCTGCGCGCGATCGAGGCCGACCTGCGGAGGTATCTGGACCGGGAGGCGGTGCGTGGCGGGGACTGGCGACCGGTGGGGCTCGAGCTGCGGTTCGGGTTCGAGCCCGGCGACGGTGGCGCGGCCGACGCTGCCACCGAGTCGCTGCCCGCGCTCGAGCTCGGCGCAGGCCAGGATCGGGTCCTCGTCCGGGGGATGATCGACCGCGTGGACATCGACCGTGAGGGGCGAGCACTGGTGCGCGACTACAAGAGCGGGGCGGGGCGGCCCCAGTACCAGGGCGGCCGCTGGAGGCTCGATCGACGCCTGCAGGTGGCGCTCTACATGGTGGTGGTCCGCGAGCTGCTGGGCCGCGAGCCGGTCGGCGGCTTCTATCAGCCGCTGCGCGGGGAGGATCTGCGGGCTCGGGGGCTGTTCCTCAAGGGGACCGATGTCGGCATGGCCGTAGTGGCGGGCGACGGCCGCGAGGCCGAGGAGCTCGAGTCAGAGCTCGGCGACGCGGTCGACCGAGCGATCGCCCTGGCCACCGCGCTGCGGGCCGGAGGGCTGACCCCCTGCCCCCAGACCTGCTCGCGCGATGGCTGCGCCTACCCCGGGATCTGCCGCAGCCAGTGATCGCGTTGTCGGGATCAGATGATCGCGGCCAGGGCGCCGACGTGTCAGCGCAGCGACCCTGGACCGGCGAGCAGCGCCGCGCGATCGAGCGGCGCGACGGCGACCTGCTGCTCGATGCCGGCGCCGGCAGCGGCAAGACGTCGGTGCTGGTCGAGCGCTTCGTGGCGTCGGTGCTCAAGGACGGCATCGACCCCACGTCGATCCTGACCATCACCTTCACCGAGAAGGCGGCGGCAGAGCTGCGTGACCGGATCCGGCGGCGCCTGCGCGACCTCGGGGCCGACGAGGCGGCGCGGGCCACCGAGGGGGCGTTCATCTCCACCATCCACGGCTTCTGTGCCCGGATACTGCGGGCCCACGCCCTGGCGGCCGGACTGGACCCTGAGTTTTCCGTGCTGGACCGCCCTCAGTCCGAACCGCTGGCGGCGGCCGCGTTTGACGCCGCCTTGCCGCAACTGGCCAGCGAGTCCTCCGACGGCGTCGAGCTGCTGGCGGCTTACGGAGTCGGCTCGTTGCGGGGTTCAATCCTGTCGACGTACGCCGCACTTCGCTCCGGGGGCGAATCGGTTCCGAGGCTCCCGCCGGTCCCGACGGCGTCCCTGGACGAGGCTCGGCGGGCTCTGGAGCTGGCCGCCGGTGGCCTGGCCGCCGAGCTGGCCAGCATCGCCTCGCCGGGACCACAGGTGCTCCGAGCCCTCGAGCGCGTCGAGCGCGCCCGTGAGCTTGCCGCGGTCGAGGACCTCTGGCCGACCGAGCTTGAGTGGGTGCGCCTGCCGGGAGGCAACGGAGCGGCGTTGGCGACCGACGCCTGCGTCGCCTACCGGGAGGCCCTGAGCGGATTTCGGGCCCAGGTGGGCGCCGTCGCTGCGGCCCCGATCCGCGATCTGCTGGATCGACTGCTGAGGACGTTCGGTGAACGCTACGCCGAGTACAAGCGCCGGGTCTCGGGAGTCGACTTCGAGGACCTCGAACTGCTGTCGCGCGACCTGCTGCGAGCCGACTCCGAGCTGCGTGAGCGCTATGCGGCGCGGTTTGCCCGGATCATGGTTGACGAGTTTCAGGACACCAACCGGGTCCAGCTCGAGCTGATCGAGTCGATCGCCCGCGGCAACCTGTTCACGGTCGGCGACGCTCAACAGTCGATCTACGGCTTCCGTCACGCCGATGTGGAGCTGTTCGAACAGCGCGGCCAGGCGCTCGAGACGGTCGGCGCCCGGATGACGCTGCGGACGAACTTCCGCTCCCGGCCGGAGATCCTGGACGTGCTCAGTCTGGCCTTCGCCACCGAGCTCGGGGACCGGTTCAAGGCGCTGGAGCCCGGGCGGCCCCGGGGCGCTGAGAACGAGGTGGAAGATGGGGGCGGCGTGGTGGCTGGGGAGGGCCTGGAGGCTGAGCCCCGGGTCGAGCTGCGGCTGGTCGACAAGGGCGCCGATTGGGAGCTCGAGGGGGTGGCCTCACCGTGGCGGCTGGCCGAGGCCCGGGCGCTGGCCCAGCGGGTCGCCGAGCTGGTCGCGGCCGGTGCGGCGCCGGGGGACATCGTCGTGCTGATCCGCGCCACCACGGACATGCGAGCCTACGAGCGCGCCCTGGAGCGCCGCGGTCTGCCCACCTACGTGATCGGCGGGCGCGGGTACTGGGCCCACCCGCAGATCGTCGACATGGTCGCCTACCTACGGGCCCTGGCCAACCCGCGCGACGAGGAGGCGCTGTACTCGGTGCTCGCCTCGCCGCTGGTCGGCATCTCCCTCGACGCGCTGGTGGTGATCGGGGCGGCGGCCAGGGCCTGCGGACGCGATCCCTGGTGGCTGCTTCGCGATCCCGGCGATGCCGGCGAGGCGGCGGATCCACTGCAGTCGCTGGGCGACGAGGACCGCCGGCGGCTGACCCGATTTCAGTCCTGGTTCGCCGCCGAGCGAGCCGGGGCACCGTCGCGGGGGATCGAGGAGTTGATCGACGGGGCACTGCGACGCACGGGCTATGACCTGGCCATGCTGGCGATGCCGGGTGGCCGCCGGCGGTTGGCCAACGTCCGCAAGCTGATGCGACTGGGGCGCGAGTACGAGGCCGAGCACGGCGCGGACCTGCGGGGCTTTGTCGAGGCGATCGCCGAGCGCGTGGCCGGACGGGCCGGCGACTCACGGGAGAGTGAGGCGCCGGTGGAAGGCGATGGCCTGGACGCCGTGCGGCTGATGACCATCCACAGGGCCAAGGGGCTCGAGTTCGAGATCGTCTGCGTGGCCGATCTGGGCCGCTCGGTGCGACCCGCATCGCCGATCGTTCGGGTCTCCCGCGACGGCCGGATCGGCCTGCGTCTGGCCCGGGCCGGCGTGGGGGGGCGCGAGTCGGCTCTGGCCTACAAGGAGCTCGGCGACGAGCAGCGGCAAGCCGAGGAGCGCGAGGAGCGGCGGCTGTTCTACGTCGCCATGACGCGAGCCCGCCAGCGCCTGATCCTCAGTGGCGCCGCCAAGCTCGATGGTTGGACCGTCGGCGGGGCCACCGGGGGCGGCCCGGTGGCATGGATCGCGCCGGCCCTGTTTGAGCAGCTGGGGGCGCTGATCGCGGAGGGGGGAGGCGTGGTGACCCGCGACGGAGCGTCGCTGGCCCTCCGCCTCGTCGGCCCGGATGATCCGAGCCTCGAACCCGAGTCGCGGATCGCTCCGGGGCAGAGCACCAGCCCGTCGTCGGCGGGACCGCCGCTGGGCGCGGCTCCAGCACCGCTGCCGGCGCCGGCTCCCGCCGTCGGCACTCCCGTGTCGAGCCTCAGCTACTCCTCGCTGGGCGAATATGCCCGCTGTGGCTACCGGTTCTACGCCGAGCGGGTGCTCGGGCTGCCGCCGGTGGCCGAGACTGCGGCCGGGGGCGCGGCGGTTGCCGAGGGCGGGGCGGTTGCCGGGAGTGAGGCGGCTGCCGGGGGTGGGGCGACTCCGCCGGCTCCCGGGCTGGCCGCCGACGCCCGGGGCATCCTGGTCCACGCACTGCTGGAAGGACTTGACTTCCGGCGCCCCCTCGTCCCCTCGGCGCCGGCGATCGTGGCCGCCGCCCAGCGCGCCGGGATCACGCCGGCGCCGAGCCCGGAGGACACCGTCGAAGTCGGTGCGCTGATCGAGGCCTTCGCGGCCGGCGAGCTGCGGGCCCGGCTCGCCCGCGCCCGCGATCTGCGGCGTGAGGAGCGCTTTGCCTTCGTGCTGGGCGGCGGGCTGCTGATGACCGGCGCGATCGACGTCCTGGCCCAGGAGCCCGAGGGCCGGATGCTGGTCGTCGACTACAAGAGCGATCGCCTGCGCGGCGAAGCGCCGGCGGCGATCGTGCGTCGGTCATACGCCACGCAGCGGCTGATCTACGCTCTGGCCGCGCTGCGCGCGGGCGCCACGGCGGTGGAGGTGATCCACTGCTTCCTGGAGCGGCCCGACGAGCCGGTGACCGCGACATTCGCCGGCTCCGATCTCGAGCGCCTGGAGGGCGAGCTCGGCGGGCTGG
>DASXJY010000040.1:0-9509 GCA_036497115.1 Solirubrobacteraceae bacterium | reverse complement strand
GGATCACCACCGCATCGCCCTCGTCGACGCTGTCGCCGACCGCGACCTCGATCTTCCACACCGTCCCGGTGATATGGGCTTCAACCTCGGGCAACAGGATCGATCCTCTCGGCGGTTACTCGGACAGGGCCGGAGGATAATCAGCTACTGCTTGAGCGGACAGCCGAGCGTGACCATCTGCGTGCTGTTGCGCCCGGTCTGCCCGGGGAACTGGAGCTTGGCCTTGTCGAAGACCTTGTGCAACCGGCCGCGGCAGCGCCGGGGTTGGCTGAGCGTGACGTTCACCCTGACGCTCTTGGAGTGACCGGCGGCACAGTTGGGCGTGCAGGAGTTGACGTGGTCGCGGCCGCTGCCCGCCGCCTTGGTGGGCGACCAGCTCGACCACCTGAGCTTGTCCAGGTAGTTGCTGGCGTCGCCGCAGGAGATCACGATCAGCTTCGGCTGAAAGCGCGAGCTGAAGCAGTCGGTGACCCAGACCTCCTTGGGATTCGTCGAGGCCAGCGCAACCGCGGGCACCGCCATGAGGGCGCCGAGGACGGCGGCCAGCAGCAGCCTGCGCATGAAAAGAGCCTGACATAAACCGCGGTCAGACCACCGGCAGCCGTGTCGCCTTTAGGCCAGGATCCTGCCCCGGAGCGTCCACCGTCCAGCGTATTTGCTCGTGCCGGGCCCCCGGCGGCAATAGAGTCGGGTCATGACAGCCGGGCCAATCGCCGCCGGTTCACGCGTTCTGATCACCGATGCATCCGAACGGTCGATGCTGGCCGCCAGCCGCGGCCTCGGCGCCGCCGGCTACGAGGTGTCGGCCGCCGCGTTCGCACCCCTGGCCGCTGGCCACTGGTCGCGCTCCTGCTCGGGGCGCCTGCGGGTCACCGATCCCCGCGTCGATGCCTGCGGGTTCGTCGCCGACCTGCGCCGGTACCTGGATCGGCAACCGTGCGACGCGCTGGTTGCCGGCAGCGACTTCTCGCTGCTGGCGGTTTCCCGGGAGCGCGACGCGCTGGACGGAGTCACGCTGCTCGGACTGCCGTCTCACCAGGTCGTGCAGCGGAGCTTCGATCGCGAGGTGCTGGCCGCCGCGGCCGACGCCGCGGGGCTGTCTCCGGCGGCCGCCGTCCGCTGCGACGATGTCGAAGCGGCGGTCAGCGCGGCCGAGGAGTTCGGCTTTCCGGTGCTGCTGAAGTCGATCTGCACGGTCGAGAATCGCGGGGCCGCGGTGGCGGCCGGACCCGACACCCGGAGGGTGGCCGATCAACTGCAGCTGCGCTCGGTGGCCGGCCTGTACGGGAAATCCTGGCTGGTCCAGCGAGTCCAGTCGGGTCGGATGCTGTCGGTCGGCGGGGTGATCGCGGGAGGTCAGCTGCGGGGGATCGCGGTCTCCGCCTACGCGCGGACCTGGCCCCCCCGGGCCGGCAACGTCGCGTTCTCGGTAACTGTCAAACCGCCGCCTGCGCTGGAGGAGGCGGTGACCGCGCTCCTGCGCCACGTGGGCTGGGAGGGCATCTTCGAGCTCGAGCTGATCGAGAGCGACCGGGGCACGCTCACGCCGATCGATCTCAATCCCCGTCCCTATGGGTCGATGGCTCTGGCCGTGGCGTCGGGGGCGAACCTACCCGGCATCTGGTGCGACTGGCTACTGGGCCGCAACGGTGAGCCGGCTCGGCGCAGTCCCGGCCGGACGCGGCCCGGGCGCCACTATCGCTGGGAGGAGGCCGATCTGCGCAACCTCGTCTGGCAGCTGCGCCGCCGGCACTACCGTGCCGCGGCGCAGGTCCTGCGCCCGTGGCGACAAGTGGTCCACGCCTACTTCCGGGCCTCCGATCCGCTCCCGCTGCTGACCCGGGTGCTGTCGCTGATCACCGGGCGGATCCGCGCCCGCGCGGGATCCCGCTCCTGATCTGGCCCTCCATCGCCCGCCCCGGGGCCGCAAAGAGCGCGATCCGTCCGCAGCCGACGCTTGACTGATGGCGCCGCGCCAGTTAGGCAGTCGCCCAATGCCCGAGTCCAAACTGTTCATGAGCTCGATCTCCCGCCGCGAGCTGGCCCGGCGGCGGCCAGGACGCGGCTGGGGCCGCGCTCAGCTGGTCACGCTGCTCGTGCTGGCGCTGCTGATCGCCGTGGGGGTGGGGGCGTACCTGGCCGGCCGCGGCGGCCTCTGACCCGGCGCCGCCGGCACCGGCCTAGGTGACGGCGAACTGATCGGGGTCCGGGCCCGTGCGCTCGCCCGCGTCGAGCTCCTCCAGGCGGCCGATCAGCTCATCTCCGAGCTCGAAGTCGAAGATCTCGAAGTTCTCCTCGATTCGGGCCGGGGTCACCGATTTCGGGATCACCACGTTGCCGAGCTCGATATGCCAGCGCAGCACGACCTGGGCCGGGGTGCGGTCGAGCTCCGACGCGATCTCGACGATCGTCGGGTCGTCGAGTACCGCTCCCTGGCCCAGAGGGCTCCAGGCCTCGGTGAGGATCTCGTGCTCCTCGTGGAAATCGCGCATCTCGCGCTGCTGCAGCTGGGGGTGCAGCTCGATCTGATTGACCGATGGGGTCACCCCGGTCTCGTCGATGATTCGCTCCAGGTGCGCGATCTGAAAGTTCGAAACGCCGATCGAGCGGGTCAGGCCCTCGGCCTTGAACTCGGTCAGTGCCCGCCAGGTCTCGACGTAGAGATCCTGGGACGGCACCGGCCAATGGATCAGGTACAGGTCGACGTAGTCGTAGCCGAGCCGCTCGAGGCTGGCCTCGAGCGCCCGGCGGGCCCGGTCGCGGCCGTGGTCGCCATTCCACAGCTTGGTGGTGACGAACAGCTGCTCGCGGTCCAGGCCGCTGGAGCGGGTGGCCTCGCCGACCTCGGCCTCGTTCCCGTACGCCGCCGCCGTGTCGATGGAGCGGTAGCCGGTGGCCAGGGCGTGGCGGACCGCCTCGGCGGTCTCCTCGGTCGGCACCTGAAAGACGCCGAAGCCGAGCTGGGGGATCGTCGAAGAGTCTGAAAGCTGGAGTTCTGGGACTGAATTGGTCATCTTTCGAATATCGCCAGCCCTCGGCCGCACAAACGAAACCTGGCCGGCGACAGGACGCCCGAATCAGGTGAGGCGTAGGCTGGGCGTGGTGCTGCTCGCCGCGACTGACCGCGGCAAGCACCGAGAGCCATGGCCCCCGAGGACGCAGACCCCGCGCTCGACATTGACCTGCTCGCCGCCTCGCTGCGAGCCGACTCCAGCGATCTGGGGGCGTTCGTGGAGGCGCTGGCGGCCAAGCTCGAGGTGGCGGTGCCCGGTTCGGTGACGGTGGAGCGCCGGCGCGACGGTCTGTTCGGCGCCAAGCGGGTCCGGCGCCTCGCGCTCGATGCCGGCGACCAGCGGCTCGAGTTGGTGGTCTCGGGTGGCGCCGTGCAGACCAGGTGCTCGCGGCTGTCGGCCGGGATCGTGCTCAAGTCAGAGACCGTCGACACCGAGCCCTGGCTTCAGGCCCTCGGCGAGGCGCTGGCGGTTCAGGCGCAACGCAGCCAGACAACCAGGCGGGCGCTCGAGCGCCTGCTACTCAACGGATAGGAGGGCGCAGATGGGGTTTCTCAAGCGCGACGACAGCAGCGCGCAGCCACAGACGGTGACCGACGCGGGCGCGGCGCAGGCGCCGCACGCCGCCACCTACGAGTCCGGGTCCCTGGCCGGAATCCCCGACTCGGGCATCGAGCGCATCGAGCGAATGAAGAAGGAGGTCGCGCGCGGATTCTTCACATCGGATCTCTCGGTCAACGAATTTCTGCTCGTCAAGCAGTCGGGCTTCGAGCCCCTGGGCCTGGTTCTCGGCAGCTCGATCTACCACATCGGATTTCAGCAGGCGATGTGGAATCAGAGCCAGGAGATGGGCGTCCTCACCCAGGCCATGTACCACGCCCGTGAGCTCGCCATGACGCGGATGGAGGAGGAGGCCGATCAGCTCGGCGCCGACGGCATCGTCGGGGTCCGGCTCGACATCGGGCGCTACGAGTGGGGGGCGGACCTGGCCGAGTTCATCGCCGTGGGCACCGCGGTCAAGCACGCCGGCGGCGAGCTTCACCGCGCCCCCAACGGGCGGCCGTTCACCTCCGACATGACCGGGCAGGACTTCGCCACGCTGCTGCGCGCCGGCTATCGCCCGGCCGGACTGGTGATGGGCAACTGCGTGTACCACGTCGCCCGCCAGGGCATGCTCCAGTCCTTGCGCCAGATCGGGCGCAACGTCGAGATGCCCAACTTCACCCAGGCTCTGTACGAGGCGCGGGAACTGGCCATGGAGCGGATGCAGAACGAGGCCGACGAGCTTCAGTCAGAGGGGATCGTCGGTGCGCGGATCATCGAGCGCAGCCACGGCTGGGGCTCGCACGTGATCGAGTTCTTCGCCATCGGCACCGCGGTGGTCTCGACCAGCCCCGACCACCAGATCGACCGGCCCGCGCTCGTGCTCCCGCTGCAGGGCTGACCCGGGATCGAGTGCGATGAGCTCGCCGGGCGACGTCCAGATCAAGGAGCAGCGCTACCGCGACGACCGCCCGCCGGAGCACTTCGATCAGTTCCACCAGCGGGTGCGCAACGGCGAGCCCGAGGGCAAGGTCTACGAGGTGGTCCGGGTCGTCACCGTGCTGCACGCGCTGATCACCTTCCGGGCCCGGGCCATCGGATCCGAGAACGTGCCCGGCGGGCCGGTGATCCTGGCGCCCAACCACGCCTCGTTCATGGACCACTTCTTCACCGGGGCGTTCGTCCGCCGGCGGATCCAGTTCATGGCCAAGTCGCAGCTGTTCGCACCCGGACTGCCATCGTGGATTTTCAGCCACGGCGGCGTGTTCCCGGTCCGCCGCGGCGCCCACGACGAGGAGGCGTTCATCAGCGCGGCTAAGATCCTCGAGCGGGGTGGAGCGATCGGGATGTACTGCGAGGGTGGACGCTCGCGCAACGGGCAGATCGCCGAGACCGCCCGGGCGGGGATCGGCCGGCTGGCGCTGGAGTCCGGCGCCCCGGTGGTGCCGGTGGCAATCCTGGGGTCCCACCAGGTTCGCAACTGGAAGCGGCTGCAGTTCCCGCGCGTCACCGTCCGGTACGGCGAGCCGTTCAGGTTCGAGGCGATCGAGAACTCCACCCGCGAGCAGCAGCAGGAGGTGGCCGACCGCATCCTCGAGCGCATCCGCGAGATGCACTCAGAGCTGCAGCGGCTGGGGCACAGAGAAGCAATGCGCTCGGCGCGCCGGCGCCCCGCCACGTGACGCTGCGCGCCGGCCTCCTGGAGGGTCGCCGGGTTGCGATGGCGGGTGTGGATGGCGTGGCGATCCTTGCTCAGCTGCGGCAGCTCGGAGCGTGGGTTGACTCGATTGGGGCGCAGGTGCTGCTCGACGAGGACGCTGCCGCGGCCTGGGCCGCCGAGCGCCGGCCGCTGCACGGGCTGGTCTACGACGGCGCGGAGCCGTTCGGCCGCGGGGGAGCGTCGGGACTGGACGAGACCCTGCGGCTGGCCTGGCTGGCCACGCGGGCCCTGGCCAACGGCGCCCTGATCCCCGCCGAGGCGCCGGCCAAGATCGTGCTGGTCGCTCCCCGGGCCGGCTCGGGGGCCCACGATGAGGCGGCGCGGGCCGGGCTCGAGAACCTGGCCCGGACGCTGTCGGTGGAGTGGGCACGCTTCGGCGTCACGGTCGTGGCGGTCTGTCCCGGCCCGACCACTGCCGACCAGGAGTTGGCGGAGCTGGTGGCCTTTTTGCTGTCGCGCGCGGGCGAGTACTTCACCGGCTGCCGGTTTGACCTCGGTGCCGTGACCGACTCGCCGCTCATACCGGCTTCTTAGAGATCACTCACGCCGTTGCTACGCAAGCCGCGGATGCTGATCTCATGCCAAGACCGAACACTCCTCTCAAGCTCGCCCGGATGGCTCGGGTGCGCACGATCCGCCACCGCGTCGTGGCCGGCGCGGTGGCGCTGTTCGTCGCCGTGTGGCTGTTGATCGCGATCACCCTGGTCAGCGGCCACGACCCGGCCCTGGCCAAGCGGAGCACCGACAAGGCGACATCCACGGCCAGTGCCGCGCCCACTGCCTCCGGAGGCTCCGCCGCCACCACCACCGCGGCGAGCACGCCCACGAGCACCCCAAGCTCTGTGACCACCAGGCAATCGTGACGATCGAGCACCGCCGCACGTTTGCCTGCTTCGGCGGCGAGTGCTCGGTGCTGATCGGCGACGCCAAGCGGCCGGCCGACGCCGCCGCCGCGGCGGCGATGGTGCAGCGCACGCTGCTCGAGTGCCACCGGCGATTCTCACGGTTTGACCCCGAAAGCGAGCTCAGCGCGCTCAATCGTGACCCGCGAGTCGAGGTTGGGGTCAGTCCATTGCTGAGGCGGCTGGTCGAGGCCGCCCTACAGGGCGCCCGGATCACCGGGGGGCTCGTCGACGCCACCCTGGGCCACGAGATCGAACGGTCCGGCTACGCATCCCATATGGAGGGGCCGGGGCTCGCGCTGGCCCGGGCTCTGGCTCTGGCGCCGCGACGAGCGCCGGCCCGCCCAGACCCCGCCGGGCGCTGGAGCCAGATCACGGTCGACCGGCGCCGGGGAACCATCACCCGCCCCCCGGGCCTGACCCTGGACCTCGGCGGGATCGCCAAGGGCGTGTTCGCCGACGAGCTGGCGGCGCAGCTGGCCGGCTTTGACAGCTTCGCGATCGACTGCGCGGGCGATCTGCGGATCGGCGGCGCGGCGAGGACGGCGCGCCGGGTGCACGTGGCCAGCCCGTTTGACGACGCCGTGGCGCACACGTTCGCTCTGAGCTCGGCCTCGGTTGCCACCAGCGGGATCGGGCGGCGCAGCTGGCTGACGGCCGACGGACGCCCGGCCCACCACCTGCTCGATCCGGCCAGCGGCACCCCCGCCTTCACCGGCGTGGTCCAGGCCACCGCCCTGGCCGCCACGGCGGCCGAGGCCGAGAGCCTGGCCAAGGCGGCGGTGCTGAGTGGATCCGCCGGGGCCACCTCGTGGCTGACCCACGGTGGCGCGATCGTCTACGAGGACGGCAGCTGCGTGGTGTGCGAGCCCGGGACCGGCGACCTGGCCACGCGCCCGGAGATCCAGGCACGCAGGTCGGCCAGCACCTGCTCGCGCTCGGGCTCGTTGACGATCTCGTGAAACAGGCCCGGATAGGCCTTGACCGTCTTGTCGGTGGCGCCGATCCGCTCGGCGAGCATCTGGCTTCCGGCCGGCGGGGCCAGGCGATCGGCGCTCCCGTACATGATCAGCGTCGGCACGGTGATCGCCCCCACGGTGGCGGGGAAGCTGTCGACGGCGGTGGCCAGCTCGGCCACCGTGCGCGCCGGCAGGCGCCCGTGGTGAACCAGCGGGTCTGACCGGTAGGCCTGCACGACCGCGGGATCGCGGCTGACCAACGAGGCGTCGATCGCGATCAGCGGCAGTGTCGGGGCGACCGCCGAGAGCACCCGGCCGGCCAGCCGCAGGGGCGCCGGAGCCGCCTCCAGTGCGGCCAGCGGCCCCGACAGGATCAGCCCGTCGAGACGATCCTGATCGGCGATCGCATAGGGCAGGGCCACGGTGGCGCCCATGCTGTGGGCGAACACGAACAGCGGCACCTCGGGGTCGGCATCGCTGGCCTTGGCCACCACCTGGCCGAGATCGGCGACCGCGTAATCGAGCCGGTCGATCAGCGCTCGCGGCCCCTCGGAGCGGCCGTGGCCACGGTGATCGAGGGCGTAGACCGCGTAGCCGGCCTGGTTCAGCGCGTCGGCCACATGCTGGTAGCGATCGCTGTGCTCGCTGGCGCCGTGGACGATCACCACCGACGCCGGGGGCGCCGACTCCGGGCGCCACGACTGCCAGAAGATCCGGCGGTTGCGGGCCCCCGGGAAAAATCCCGTCTCGTGGATCACACTTCCTCCTCGGCCCACGGAACCACCACGGCGTCCTCCAGTGGGGAGTCCCGCGCCACGACGTAGTCCGCCGGTTCGGCGTCGGAGGTGTTCTCGAGCACGTGTGTCTCGCGCGGGGGCACGTAGACCATGTCGCCGGGCTGGAGCTCGAGCTGCTTCTCCAGCCGGTCGCCCCACCTGACGCGCAGCCCGCCGGAGAGCATGTAGACCGCGCTCTCGCAGCCCTCGTGGTAGTGCGGACGCGACTGGGCGCCGGGCGGAACCCGGAAGCGACCCATGTAGATGTTCTGCGCGCCGGCCGTAGCCTGCGAGATCTCAGCGCCGCCGACCACGCCTCGCGGGACGTCTCGGTCGGGACCCGGCTTGACCACCCTCATCGGCGGCGAGTTTAGACCCGCGGCGGGCGGGCCGGGAGCTTCAGGTGCGCGGTCCCCGGTCGGCAACCTCGATCTGCAGCGGCGGTTGAGCCGCCGCCTCGTGGTCGACCTGCAGGGTGGTGTGCTCGATTCCGAAACGGTCGTGGACGACACGCTGCAGGCTCCGGCGCCGCTCGTGGCAATCGTCGCCGGCGCGGACCACCACGTGCGCCGACAGGGCGGGAAAGCCCGAGGTCACTTCCCACACGTGCAGGTCGTGGACCTCGACCACGCCGGGCTGGGCGGCCAGCGCCCGGCCAATGGCCTGGGGATCGAGCCCCGCGGGGGCCGCCTCCATGAACACTCGTCCGGAGGCCTTGAGCAATCCGTAGGCGGCGTGCAGCAGCAGGGCGGCGATGACCAGCGAGGCGATCGGGTCGGCGCGGTCAAAGCCGGTGGCCAGGATGATCACGGCCGCCACCGCGGTGGCGATGAACCCGTAGAGGTCGGTGACGATGTGCCGGAAGGAGCCTTCGACGTTGAGGCTGCGCTGGCGGTCGCCCGACCCCCGGGCGAGAACCTGAGCCGCCACCAGGTTTACGACCACGCCGGCCAGCGCCACGATCAGCACCGGGAGCCCGTGGACGGTGCGCGGCGAGACAAGGCGCTGGATCGCATCGACCACGATCAGCACCCCGAGCACCAGCAGCGTCACCCCGTTGGCCTGGGCGCTCAGGATCTCAGCCCGGCCCAGCCCGTAGGTCATCGCTCCCCGGGCCGGCCGGCCGGCGAGCCGCGCCGCGGCCAGCGACATGGCCAGCGCGACGGCATCGGTGAGCATGTGGGCGGCGTCGGAGAGCAGCGCCAGCGAGGAGGCCAGCACGCCGGCCACGACCTCCACCAGCATGAAGGCCACGATCAGCGCCAGCGCCGTCCTCAGCGCCCCACGCTCGGTCTCGCGCGATGGCCCGTGGGAGTGGTCGTGGGCCATTTCTCCGGCCGCGGCTTTCAGTTGACAGACGGGTCTGGCGGCATCCGCGCCACCAGCGCGTAGCTGCCGCCCTTGCGGGTCAGCACCGACTCCCACAGGGCGCCCGGCTCACCGGTGAAGGCATCCTCGGCGCGGGCGGGCTCGACGATCCAGTCGCCGCGCTCGATCTCGGCGTCGAGCTGCCCCGGGCCCCAGCCGGAGTGGCCGACGAAGGCGCGACCGCGGCGTAGGTTCGGGGTGGGATCCTCGTCTTGGGATCCGCTGGCCAG
>DASXJY010000039.1:0-3550 GCA_036497115.1 Solirubrobacteraceae bacterium | reverse complement strand
GAGAAGCAGATGTTCACCCGGGCCAAGAAGATCCTCGCCTCCGAGCTGATGTACGCGCTCGAGATGGACGAGCAGGAGGTGGAGGAGCACCTCTACGGCCTGCTGGTGGAGCCAAACGGCAACGGTAACGGCAAGGTGGCCGTGGCGGCCAAATAGGCCGAGCTGTGGCGGTCGCGCTGATCGTGGCCGCGGGACGTGGCGAGCGCCTTGGGACAGGCCGCCCCAAGGCGCTCGTCACACTTTGCGGCCGGCCGATGCTCGACTGGAGCGTGGCCGCGCTGCAGGCGGTGCCGGCGGTGGAGCGGATCGTGGTCGCGCTTCCCCCTGATCTGCTGGACGCCGTCCCCGCCGGCACCACCGCGGTGGCCGGCGGAGCGCAGCGCTCACACTCGGTTCGCCAGGCGCTCCGCGCCTGCCCGGCCGGTGATCCGGTGATCGTCCACGACGCGGCCCGACCCCTGGCCACTCCGCAGCTGTTCGAGCAGGCGCTCGGCGAACTCGAGCGCTACGACGCCGACGCGGTGATCGCCGCGGCCCCGGTGACCGACACCATCAAGGAGGTCGCCACCGACGGCCGCACGGTGATCCGGACGCTCGAGCGTGGTCGGTTGTGGGCGGTGCAGACCCCGCAGGTGTTCCGCCGGTCCGCCCTGGAGCGAGCGCTGGCCGCCGGCGATGAGGCGCTGGCCCGGGCCACCGACGACGCGTGGCTGGTCGAGCAGGGGGGAGGCGTGGTGCGGATCGTCGGCGCCGACCCCGGCAATCTGAAGGTCACAACCCGCGAGGACCTCAAGGTGGCCGAGCTGCTGCTGACCGAGCGCGGGCTGTGAAGGTGGCCGAGCTGTGGCTGACCGAGCGCGGGCCGTGACCGCCGGCATCGGCTATGACTGTCACCGCTTCGCCGAAGGGCGGCGGCTGGTGCTCGGCGGGGTGCAAGTGGAGCACGAGCGGGGGCTGGAGGGCCACTCCGACGCCGACGTCCTCACGCACGCGATCATCGACGCGATGCTCGGGGCGGCCGCGCTGGGAGACATCGGCGAGCACTTTCCCGACACCGATCCGCGGTTTGCCGGGGCCGACTCGATCGAGCTGCTGCGGGCCGCGGCCGGGCTGCTGGCGGCGGCGGGCTTTGCCGTCAGCCACGTCGACGCCACTGTGTTGATCGAGCGCCCCCGGCTGGCTCCGGTGCGCGATCGGATGCGGGCCCGGCTGGCCGGCGCGCTGGGGCTGGGGCTGGGCCAGGTGAGCGTCAAGGCGACCCGGGGAGAGGGAATGGGGTTCGTCGGGCGCGAGGAGGGAGTGGCCGCGATCGCCGTGGCCACGGTCGGGCGCAGTGGTGAACAGGGCGTGAATTAGATCGCCACCGCCGGGTCCGGCCCGGCAACACTGCCAGAATGAACACTCATGGAGGATCACGCTCGGGGTTCGGTGCTCGTCGTCGATGACGAGCCCACGATCGCGGAGGTCGTCGCCCGCTACCTGGAGCGGGCCGGATACCGAACCCGCGTCGCCGGTGACGGCGTGCAGGCGCTGGACCTGGTCGCCGAGCGCCGCCCCGACCTGGTCGTGCTGGACCTGATGCTCCCGGGGATCGACGGCCTGGAGGTGATGCGCCGGCTGCGCGAGCAGGATCGCGAGCGGATCGCCCTGATTCTGCTGACCGCCAAGGGGGAGGAGTCAGACCGGGTGATCGGGCTGCGCCTGGGCGCCGACGATTACGTCGTCAAGCCGTTCTCGCCCGCCGAGCTGGTGGCGCGCGTCGACGCGGTGCTGCGGCGGGTCGAGACCACGCCCGCGCACGAGCCGCCGCTCGAGCTCAGCGACATGACGATCGATCCGGCCTCCCGGCGCGTGGTGGTCTCAGGCCAGGAGGTCCAGCTCACCCAGCGCGAGTACGACCTGCTGCTGTTCCTGGCCCGCCATCCCGGCCAGGTGTTCTCCCGCAACCAGTTGATGGATGCCATCTGGCAGTACTCGTTCTACACCGACACCTCCACGGTCACGGTTCACATCCGCCGGCTGCGCTCGAAGATCGAGGTCGATCCCGCCCAGCCGCGCCACATCGAGACCGTGTGGGGAGTCGGGTACCGCTTCACGCCGTGAGACGGCTTGTCAATCGAGTGCGCCTGAGCGCCGGTTCGCTGTCGCACCAGCTCGCGCTGGTGGTGGCGGTCGGCCTGGCCCCGGTCCTGGTGGCGCTGGTCGTGGTCTCGCTGCTGATGATCCTGTCCGATCACGAGGCGGTCCTGGTGGCGGCGATCGTGCTGGGTACCGGCATCGTGGCCGGGCTCGGCGCCAAGCTGCTGGCGGGCGGGATCATGCGCGACGTGGAGGCGATCCGCGACGGGCTGCTGTCGGTGGGGCGCGGCAGCCGCGACATCCACATCGAGACCGCGGCTCGCGACGAGCTGGCCGAGCTGGCGGCGGCGGCCAACACCATGATCGCCGACCTGCAGGCCGAGGAGGCGGCCCGCGACCAGTCCGATCTGGCGCGACGCGACCTGGTGGCGGCGGTCTCGCACGACCTGCGGACCCCGATCACCTCGCTGCGGCTGCTGGCCGAGGCGGTGGGGGATGACATCGTCGTCGACCGCGAGATGCGGCGCGGCTATCTGGACCGGATGCGGATCCACATCGATGCGCTGAGCGCGCTGATCGACGATCTGTTCGAGCTCTCGCGACTGGAGGCCGGCGACATCAGCTGGTCCTTGGAGCGGGTGCCGCTGCGCGAGCTGGTCTGCGAGACGGTCGAGGCGATGCGGACCGAAGCCGAGGCCAAAGGGGTCGCGGTGGTCTCCGACGTGGCCGATCAGCTGCGCCCGGCCCAGGCCAACCCGGAGAAGCTCCAGCGCGTGCTGTTCAACCTGATCCAGAACGCGATCCGCCACACCCCGGCCGACGGGAGCGTGGTGGTGCGCGCCGAGGACGGCGAGCAGGGGATCGAGGTCGAGATCGCCGACAGCGGTGACGGGATCGCGCCCAACGAGCGCGAGCACGTGTTCACCGCCTTCTACCGCGGCGGCGTCGATGCGGCGCGGACCGGTGACGGGGCGGGGCTGGGACTGGCGGTCTCGCGGGCGATCGTCGAGGCCCACGGCGGACGCATCTGGCTGGCCGACTCGTCCCGGGGGACCCGGGTGCGATTCAGCCTCCGGCCCGCCTGACCCGCGGGCCCGAATACGCCGCCCGCTGCCGCGCCCGCTGCCCGCGCCCGCGAGCCGCCCCCGCCCACCCGCCGGCGGCCTGCCCGGCAGCGCGCTAAACGTGGAAAATTCGCGACGCGCCGCCGCATTTTCCACCGGATGCGCGCCTGGCGGGACAAACGTGGAAAATCTCCGCGGCGGCTGCAGATTTTCCACGTTTTGACCGGAGCCTCTGGACAGATCGTTACAGCCTCGTACCTGTCTGTTACGCTGCTGTAACAGACCATGAACTTCGTCCACAACATTCTCTGCTCCTCGGGGCGCTGGGCCAAGCTGGTGGAGCGCGACCTGATCCCGTGGGGCCTGGACGGGGTCGAGCTCGGCGACGACGTGCTCGAGCTGGGGCC
>DASXJY010000038.1:0-17054 GCA_036497115.1 Solirubrobacteraceae bacterium | reverse complement strand
CCCGGCTTGAGACCGACGATGCCACCGCGGTCGAGCTCTCGCGTGACGGCGGGCCGCACAAGGTCTTGGTCGGCGATCAGGTCCACCTGGCGCGAACCGTCATCCTGGCCATGGGCGCACAGCACCGCAAGCTCGGGGTGCCCGGCGAGCAGGAGCTTTCGGGGCGCGGGGTCAGCTACTGCGCCACCTGTGACGCCGCCTTCTTCAAGCAGGCTCCGACCGTGATCGTGGGCGGCGGGGACTCGGCGATGGAAGAGGCGATGTTCCTGGCCAAGTTCGCCTCCAAGGTGGACGTGGTCCACCGCCGAAACGAGTTCCGCGCCTCGGCGATCATGCTCGACCGCGCCCGCGCGATCCCGAACATCGAGTTCATCACTCCATATGTGGTCGAGGAGTTCGTCGCCGGCGAGAACAAGTCGCTGGCGGTGGCCCGGCTGCGCAACACCGAGGATGGATCGGCCCGGGAGCTGGAGATCGGCGGCGCCTTCATTGCCGTCGGGCACGACCCGCAGTCACAGCTGGTGGCCGGTCAGGTCGAGATCGACGACGCCGGCTACGTGATCACCAAGGGCCGCTCGACGCTGACCGATGTCCCCGGCGTGTTCGCGGCCGGCGACCTGGTCGACCACACCTACCGTCAGGCGATCACCGCAGCGGGGACCGGGTGCCAGGCCGCGCTCGACGCTGAGTGGTTTCTGCGCGACAACCCGGCGCCGGTGGACGAATTAGCCCGGGTTGCCGGAGCGGCCGACTAGCCGCGACGCTCGCTGGCGCC
This sequence comes from Solirubrobacteraceae bacterium, assembly GCA_036497115.1. GTDB lineage: Bacteria > Actinomycetota > Thermoleophilia > Solirubrobacterales > Solirubrobacteraceae > Palsa-465. The sequence goes on along the minus strand of DASXJY010000038.1, from coordinate 16,279 downwards.
GCGGCCAGCGGACCGCTTCAAACGTGGTACGGACAGCCCTGAGCGGGACCGGAGTTCCCCGACGGCGCCCGGTGGCCCATCGGCAGGCCGAAGTCCTGGGTCCAGGTGCCGTTCCCTCCCGCGCCGGCGATCGGGCGGCCGCTGACTCCCGTCCCGACGTCGGCGAACGACGGGCTGAGGATGTTCTGGCAGTGGCCAGGGCTGGCCATCCAGGCCCGCACCACCGCGGCCGGGGTGTGGAATCCGGTGGCGATGTTCTCGCCCGCCCTCGACCAGTCAAACCCCACCGCCGAGATGCGCGCGGCGAAGTCGGCGCCGTGGCTGAAGCTGTCGGTGCGGACCATTCTGTTGGTCCACCCCTGGGCTGAGCGATTGAGGCGCTGATTGGCGTGCAGGCGGGGCAGGTGGCGCTCGGCGCGCTGCCTGTTGATGAGGCACACCACCGCACGCTGGAGCTGCGCCCTGGAGGCCGCCGCGATCCGGGTGTGGGCGTGGCGGCAGCCGCGGCGATGGGCGCTGGCCATAGGTACGAGGACGAACATTGTCGCCGCAATCGCGGCCACCGCGGCAACCGCGTGACGCGGTGCCAGAGCACCAGGACGCGCCAGCGACTGGCACCTAGGTGCTTGGTCTCTGTCAAACATGAACCCTGCCTCGGTTGTGGGTCTGCCGGCCGAAAGGCGCCTACAGCGCCTGTCCAACAAACGTCCAACAAAGCCTCGGGCACCTTCCAACGTCCGTCCGCAACCTGCCTACCACTCGGGGTGCCGATGCTGGCTGCAGCCAACGATTCCCAATGTCGGCGGCGGCCAAACCCCCCAAACAAAAAAAATTACCCCCGGGAGCGACGTTCAACCACGATTCGCGCGAGCCCACGCGGCCATGTTCGCCGGGTCTACGGGGTGAGGATGATCTTCAGCGCCTCGCGCCGGGCGTAGAGGCCATAGGCGTCGGCGGCATCGTCGAGCGGGAGGTGGTGGGTGATCAGCGGGGTGGGGTCCAGGGTGCCGCCCGCAAGCATCCCGAGCACCCGGTCGACATGCCCGATCACGTTGGCATGGCCGCTCTTCAGGGTCAGGGCCTTGATCCAGACCAGTCCCATGTGGACCTGGCAGGCCTCCGCATAGACCCCGATCGCCACCACCGTGCCGGCCTTGCGGGCCAGCCGGATGGCCAGGTCCAGGGCATCAGGGTGGCCCACCGCATCGATTGCCGCGTCGACCCCACGCCCCTCGGTCAGCGAGCGCGCGACGTCACGCGGGCTCTCTTCGGTCAGGTGCACAGGGGTGGCACCCAGCCCCCGCGCGACCTCGAGGCGCTCGGTCACCGAATCGATCGCCAGCACGGGCGCGGCGCCCGAGGCGGTGGCGACCTGCACCGCGCACAGGCCCACCGGCCCCAATCCCAGGACGGCGACGCTGTCGCCGGGACGGACCCCGCTCTCCGAGACGGCGTGGTAGCCGGTCCCCATCACGTCACCGGCGAACAGGGCAACTTCGTCGGAAACCGACTCCGGGACACGACGCAACGTCAGATTGGCCATCGGCACCAGCGCCTGTTCGGCCTGGGTCCCCGGCAACGATCCCAGCAACGCGCCGTGACCGAACACCCGCATCCGGTCGCACTTGTGGTAGGCCCCTCGCAGGCAGTAGAAGCAGGTCCCGCAGGCGGTGTGAAAGCAACCCAGGACGCGGTCGCCGGCGGCAACCCGGGTGACGCCGTCGCCGGCGGCGAGGACCGTGCCCACGAACTCGTGACCGATCGTGAACCCGGGCTCGACCTTCACCCGGCCGTTATAGATGTGCAGATCGGACCCGCAGATGCCGCTGGCGTCGATCGACACAATCGCGTCCTCGCGGCTTTCGAGCACCGGGGGCGGACGCTCCTCGACGCGTACCTCTTGCGGGGCCTGGAAGGTGACGGCTCGCATTCGGGGGGACCCTAGCCCATGCCGTAGCCGAAGAACCCAGCGCCGGTCTGCCTCCCCAGCCGGCCGGACCAGGCGAGTCGCCGCAGCAGCGGGGCGGCCCGGTAGCGCTCTTCGCCGCGCTCCAGATACAGCGCGTCGAGCACTGAGAGCACGTGGTCGAGTCCGATCTCGTCGGCCCAGGCGAGGATGCCCCGCGGGTAGTTGAGGCCGTGGACCATCCCGGCGTCGATGTCCTCGGCGCTTCCCAGCCCCTCGCCGAGCGCGAACGCGGCCTCGTTGACGACCTGGCAGACGATCCGGCCCAGCACCAGCCCCGGCGCGTCGTCCACCCACAGGGTGTGCTTGCCCAGGGTGGCGAAGAAGCGTTCCGCCGCCTCGACCGCCGAGGGGGCCGAGTCGGGGCCGCGGGTGAGCTCCACCAGGCTCGACGCGGCCAGCGGCGGCAGAGCGTGAAAGCCGACCGCCGAACCGCCGGGGTCAAGCGCCGCCAGCGAGCCGGCGGCGACGCAGATTGCCTGTGGCGCGCCCTGGAGCGGCGCCTCCGGCTCCTCGCCTCCGGTCAGATCGAGAATCAGGGCTGGGCTGGCCAGCGTCTCGGCTTCGAGCGGGGAGGCGACCCGCCAGCCGGCCTGCTCGGCGGCGCTGGAGAGCTCGAAGGCCAGCACCGAGTCGCCGGCGATCACGACCACGCCGTCGCCCCCGCCAACCGGCCCGGGCGGAGGGTCGGGCTCGCGATGCTTGCCGTCCTGCGGGTATTCGTAGTAGCCCCGGCCTGCCTTGCGGCCCAGGCGGCCGGCGGCCACCGTCCTGACCGTGATCGGCGACGGTCGCCAGCGAGGCTCGCCGAAGCTCTGCTCGTAAAACGATCGTGAAACGTCAAGGCCGACGTCGACGCCGACCAGGTCCATGAGCTCAAACGGCCCCATCCGGAAGCCGCCGCCAAGCCGGCAGGCTCGGTCGATCTCCTCGATCGTGGCGATCTGCTCTTGGAGCAGCCTCAGGGCCTCGAGCCCGAACGGCCGGTTACAGCGGTTGACGATGAACCCGGGACCGTCGGCGGCGTCGATGACCTGCTTGCCCATCGCTTCGCCGGCCGCCCGGGCCACGGCCAGCGCACGCTCCGAGGACTGGATTCCCGCCACCACCTCGAGCAGCCGCATGACCGGGGGCGGGTTGAAGAAGTGCATGCCGACCACTCGCTCGGGATGGCTGGCGGCTCCGGCGATCGCCGTTACCAGCAGCGATGAGGTGTTGGTCGCCAGCACGCACTCGTCGGAGACCACGCCACTCAGGCGCTCGAACAGCTGGCGCTTGATCTCCAGCCGCTCGGGCGCCGCCTCGATCACCAGCTCGGCGTCACCGAGACCGTCGAGCTCAATCACGGCCTCCAGCCGCGACTCGGCCTGAGCCGCCGCCTCGGCGCTCCAGCGATCGCGCTTGACGCCGCGCTCTAGCTGGCCGTGGATCCGATCGCGGCCGCGGTCGAGGGCGTGGGCGTCGGGATCGTGCAGCAGCGTACGGGCCCCGGCCAGACACGCCAGCTGGGCGATGCCGGCGCCCATCGTGCCGGCGCCGGCCACCGCTATCACGCCCGGTGCGGCCGGCGGGCGATCTCCTGGCTCGCGGGCCAAGGTCAGGACGGCACGAGCGCGTTTATGCCCGTCAGCGCCCGGCCGATGATCAGCTTCTGGATCTGCGAGGTGCCCTCGTAGAGGGTGGTCACCCGGACATCGCGGAAGTAGCGCTCCACCGGGTGGTCATCGACATAGCCCGAGCCGCCATGGACCTGGATCGCCGTGTTGGCGCATTTGACCGCCGCCTCGGTGGCGTAGAGCTTGGCGATCGAGGTCTCGGTGGTGCTGGGCTTGCCGGCGTCCTTGAGGTAGCCGGCCCGGTAGACCAGCATCCGAGCGGCGTCGGTATCGACCTTCATGTCGGCGATCATCGCCTGTACGAGCTGGAAGCTGGCGATCGGGCGGCCGAACTGCTGGCGCTCCTTGGCGTACTTGACCGACTCCTCGACGCAGCCCTGGCAGATGCCGACGCACCCGGCGGCCACGCTGTAGCGACCGGAGTCCAGCGAGGTCATCGCGATTTTGAATCCGTCGCCGACCTCCCCGAGCATGGCATCCGCGGGGACCTCGCAGTCGATCAACGAGATCGAAGCCGTGTCGGACGCTCGCAGGCCCATCTTGTGGTGGATCTCCTGGGGCGCAAAGCCCTCGTTGCCCTCGGTCTCGACCAAGAAGCAGGCCAGTCCACGGTGGCCCTTCTCGGGGTCGGTCTGGGCGAAGATCATCGCCAGCTTGGCGTGATTGCCGAGCGAGATCCACATCTTGGCGCCGTTGATCACCCATCCGGAGTCGGTGCGCTTGGCTCGCGTGCGCTGATTGGCGGCATCTGACCCGGTGTCGGGCTCGGTCAACCCGAAGCAGCCCAACCACTCGCCCGAGCACAGCTTCGGCAGGTAGCGCTGCTTCTGCTCCTCGCTGCCCCAGCGCAGGATCGCCGAGCAGACGAGTGAGGTTTGGACCGAGATCACGGTCCGCATCGCCGAGTCCCCGCGTCCGATCTCCTCCACGATCACTCCATAGGTCAGATAGTCCAACCCGGCGCCGCCGTAGTCGCGGGGGACGATCGCGCCGAGATAGCCCTGGGCGGCGATCTTCTGCACCAGCTCGACGTCGAAACGCTCGTTGCGATCGTTCTCCCGGGCTCGCTCGACGATCTCGTTGTCGGTGAAGGCGCGCGCGGTCTCGCGGATCAGGCTCTGCTCGTCAGTCAGTTCGAAGTCCATGGCCCGCACGCTACAGCAGTGGTGGGGCCCCCCGAAGATCGAGGCTGGCCCCCGCCGGCGAGCGGCGGGGGCCAGCACCGATCAGCCCGCTGAGCTGACCTTGGTCACTGCGTGGGTAGGCTGGCCAGCGGCGGCTGGGAGACCGCGATCGTCACCGGCGCCGAAGCGCCGCCGACGTTCACGTCGCCGCCGGTGATGCGAGCCCGGAATTCCTTGGCGCCCTGCGCCCCGAACGTCCAACCGAACTGGAACGTCGAGTTGGCAGCCACGAAACCGGCCTTGACCGTGTGCCAGTCGCTGTCCTTGCCGAGCTTCTGCAGGTAAATGACGTGGCCGGCCTTGTCGGGCGACACATCACCGGAGAAGGTGACCTTGCCGCCCACAGTGGAAGTCGATGAGCTGACGCTCATGTTCACCACGTCCTGAACTCCCTCAAACAGCGCCGCCGACCGACGCAAGGGCGCGGTGGCGGTCCGGGCCTGATACAGCTCGTTCGTCGCCGACTGGACGGTGAAGCTGTAGCTGCCGTCAGAACCGGTGACCGTCGACTGCAGCTCGCGGTAGGTGCCCTGGTGGGGCACGTGCCCGAACAGCTGGACGGTGATTCCGGCCTGCGGTGTCGCCGTGCCGGGCATGTCCAGGACGCCCGAGATGGTGGCCTGGCTCCCGTTGCTCACGATTGCACCACTGGTGGTGATCGTGAACCCCGGGACCTGCGCCTGCTGGATCGCGACCGCCACCGGATCCGAGACCGCGGCGGTGTTGCGAGCGTCACCGCGGAAGCGGACCCGCACGTTGCGGGCGCCGGGGGTGCGCCAGGCGTGGGAGATGGAGTAGTTGGAATCGGGCCCGATACGGCCCCGGTCCACCGTCATCCAATCGTCGCTGGACCCCTTCTGCACCTGGAGCAGGACCAGTTCGCCGGCGTGTCGCGGTGTCACGTGACCCGAGAACACGATCGGGTGGCGAGTGGTCCCGGCGGGTGAGCTAGCGGCCAGGCTGATCAGCGCCTGCACCCGCTCGTGGACAGTGCGACTGTGCGTGCCCCTGGGACCGCGGACGAACCAGCTGCGGTTGGTGTTGACGACGTCTCGCAGCCGGATGAACTCATACCGGCCGGCCGAGTCGGTGCGGGTCCTCTGGATGACGGTGAAGAACGGCCGCGGATTGATGCGGTGATACAGCGTGATCAGCCGGTTGGCGCGCCGGGGCCCCTCCAGCCGGCCGAAGATGAGTACGGGATCGCCGGCCTGGATCGACCGCGGCGCGGCGTGGATAGTCAGACCGAGATTGTGCTGCGGGGCGGCTCCGGCGATGCCGGGAACCGCCGCACACGTGAACATCGCGATCCCGGCTGCGAGCACGGTGATGCGAGAGCGCATGAAGCTCCTTTCCCTGCTGGTTGCTTATTGCCTCCGCCGGATTCCGGCCCGCCCATGCGGTGGCCTATGTAGACGCAGCTTCAACACACCGTAGGCGGGAAAAGTTTCGCGCCCCCTGGGGCGGGGCGCCGCTCGCGGTTAGACTCGGGCACGGTGGACGCATTCGCCATCGTGCTGCTGGGAGCTTTGGCCGTGCTGATCCTCTGGGTCTGGATCCTCGGCAAGTTCTACCCCGGCTCGGGGCTCGAGCAGCTGGGCCTGCGCTCGGCGCGCCAGATCACCGAGGAGCGCGAGGAGCTCGAGGCCGAGGACCTCACCCAGATGCTGGCCGCACACAACGAGCGCCGGCGCCGGCGTGGCCAGCCCGAGGTGACGGTCGGGGATCTCGAGCGTCAGGTTCACGACGACCTCAACGACATGCAGCGCCGCCGTCAGCAGTACCTGGCCGACCGCGACCTCGATCAGCTCTTGGAGGCGACGAACGCGAGGCGCCGGGCGCGCGGGCTACCCGAGCGCACGCGCGACGATGTCAAGCGGGAGTTCGGCGGCGATCCAGCCCCCGAAGGGTGATGGCCGGCCTGTCGCCGTCACGCGGCCGCAGCACATCCGGGGGCCGGATCTGGCCCGCTGCCTGATCCTAGGCTGCGGCTGTCGCGGACTGTCACTGGCCCGCGAGATACGGGCTCTCGGCCACGCCGTCCGGGGAACCACCCGGGACGCCGCGCGCCGGAGCCAGCTTGCCGCCGCCGGCGTCGAGCCGTTCGTGGGCGATCCCGATCGCATCGCCACCCTGGCCCCGGCGCTCCAGCACGTCACGGTCGCCTGCGTGCTCCTCGGGTCGGCCACCGGGACACCCGAGCAGCTGGCCGGGCTGCACGGAACCCGCCTCGACATGCTGCTCGAGCGGATGCTCGACACCACGGTGAGAGCCGTGGTCTACGAGCGCTCCGGCACGATCGCCGACGAGATCCTGGCCGCTGGGGCCGAGCGGGTTCGCTACGCGTGCGAACGCTCGCTGATCCCGTTCGGGCTGATCGACGCCGATCCGTCAGACCATGAGCGCTGGCCTGAGCAGGCCGCCGCCACGGTTCAGAGCGCGCTACTCGATCGTGGCGCGGCCGGCGGGCCCCCCGGCTGACCGTTCGCGCAGCAGCGGTCCGATACGTTCGAACAGATCGGCCAGGATCCGCGCCGTGGCTCCCCAGATGAGCTTGTCGTCAACCACGTAGGTGTCGGTGCGGATGGGCAGCCCGCGCCGGATCAGGCGCCGGCGCGAGTAGCCGGCCCAGAGCTCGGCCAGCGACAACTCCAGCACCTGGGCCACCTCACGCGGGCTCAGCTTCCACTTCTGACCAGGGTCGATGAGGCCCACGAACGGGTACACGCGGTACCCGGTGGCGATCGTCGGGGTCGGCTGCAGGGCGCCGACGATCTCGACCGAGTCAGGCGGCAGGCCAATCTCCTCGTGAGCCTCGCGCAGCGCGGTGGCGACGAGGTCGGGATCGCTCTGATCGTGGCGTCCCCCTGGAAACGAGATCTCGCCCGGATGCCGGCGCAGATCGTCGCGACGGCGGGTCAGCACCGCTCCGAGCTGCTCGTGCTCCAGGTACAGCGCCACCAGCACGGCGGCGTCGGTGCGCCCGGTGACCTCCAGGGCGGCCGCGTCGCCGGGCGCCAGCAATACGCGCTCAAGGTCTCCGCGGATCGATCGAGTGCCCAGTTCGATCGCCTGACTATAGGCGTCAGGCGAGAGGATTGAACAACAGGCCAGTCGGAACCTTGGGAAAGAAGTAGGTCGACTTCGGCGGCATGCTCTCGCCGGCCGCCGCGACCTCTTGGACGCGTTGGATCGGTGTCGGTGCCATGAAGAAGGCGGCGTCGTAGGTCTCGCTCTGGACCGACTCCAGGGCCTGGGCGAAGTCGCGGGCGTAGCCCAGTCCGTTGAGCTCGTCGATGTCGTGGTCAGAGCGGCCGAGCGCCCCCTTGAGGATCAGCGCCTCGAGAACTGCGGTATCAAGCTGCCGGTAGGGCTCGGCCCGGTCGGGCAGCGCGGCATCGACGATCGCCGGATCCTTCAGAGTCAGCATGAACGGCCGGCGGAAGTGCGAGTCGATGTAGCCGAGCTTCACGGTGCCGCTGGGCTCGGGCGCCAGCCGCTGAGGATCGTCGAGCTCGGCGATGGCAAAGTCGCGCCGCAGGGCGCCGGCCAGCTCCTCGTGCTGTTGCGAGGTGAGCCCGCGCACCAGCCGATGCGTGGGGAACACGGTCAGGCCGGGGTCTTCGAGGGCGACCAGGCACATCAGCACATACCGGTGGGGGCCGTCGCCACCGATCTCGTCGGCGTACACACGCGCGGTCTCGTAACGGTGATGGCCGTCGGCGATCAACAGCTCGCCCCGGCGCAGCGTCTGGACCGCGGTGGCGATCGCCTCCGGATCGTCGACCCGGCCGAGCCGGTTGACCGTCCCGTCGTCATCGACCGTCTGCGCCCAGCCGGTCTGGGCCCGCTGGACTGCGTTAAAGGCGGCACCGGAGGGATCTGAGTACAGCGAGAAGATCGGCGAGAGGTTGGTCCTGGTGGCCCGGGTGAGGCGCAGGCGATCCTCCTTCGGTCCGGGGTGCGTGCGCTCGTGGGGACGGATGCGTCCCGGTCCGTACGGCTCCACGCGCACGCGCGCGAAGAAGCCCTGCCGGGTCCGGCGCCTGCCGTCGGGGCCTGTGTACTCCTGGGCGAGCGTCCACAGCGTGGGTGCCTGCTCGCTCACGACCACGGCTTCGCCGCGCCACTGATCCCACAGCTGCGCGGCCCGTTCATAGCGGTCATCGCCACCTTCCGGCAGGTCGATGCGGACGATGTTGTACGGCGAGCGAGCGGCCAGCTCGGCGTGCTGCTCGGCATCGATCACGTCGTACGGTGGCGCGACCACATCCTGCAGGCCGCCGGTCTTGCCGGGGTCATAGCGCAGCGCGCGCAGCGGTTCGATCTCGGCCATACCAGCGCGAGGCTACTCGACGTCTCCACGGCGCGGAGGGCCGCCCCGTCCGGCTTCACACTGGGCCGGTGACTAGACTTCCCTGACCGCACGGGGCGTGGCGCAGCCTGGTAGCGCGCCTGCTTTGGGAGCAGGAGGTCCCCGGTTCAAATCCGGGCGCCCCGATCGACGGACTACGGAGTCACGTCTACTCTCGTGCTGGGCCCCCGTAGCTCAGTGGACAGAGCGCCGGACTTCTAATCCGATGGTCGCAGGTTCGAATCCTGCCGGGGGCGTCGGCTGCGAGGAGAGCGGGCCCTTATACCGCCGCGATCACCAGTGGCTGCGATACGCGAGGTTTGCCATAAGGGCGCGGCTGCGCTGGTAGATTCATATCCTCCGCGGTGGGCGTAGCTCAGCTGGTAGAGCTCCTGGTTGTGGTCCAGGCGGTCGGGGGTTCGAGTCCCCTCGCTCACCCCTCGTGAAAGCCCCGCAAATCAGGGGGTTATTCGTCTAGTGCATCACCGCGGAATGGCGTCGGCAACCCCGGGGTGTGAACGTAGTTGGGCACCACTGATCCGCGCCGGCGCTGTCGTTGTGTGCCGTGGGTTCCGACTCGAACGCTGGAGTGGGGGGGAGCCGGCTTCCGCCTCAAGCCGCGAGCCATACCCCTCGGGGCCTAGCCGACCCCCGGTATCCGCCGAGCAGCCGTATCGATGCCCCTCCCGGCTTGCTGGCCTTCCACGCCTGTGGGCCGGTACGGGATGCGACTTGCACGGAAAGGCCGGTCGGAGAGTTACCCCGCCTCTTGGGAGGACACATGAGTTGTTCCGCGAACCAGGCGTCCAGGGGCACTGGCAGTCCTCAGCCCGATGAGTCAAAGTTCGCCTATCTCAAGCGAGAGCCGCTGGGACAATCCCGCAGCGGTACAGGTCGCGGCAGCTGACCGACGACCACGAGGCCGGATAGCGCGCGTCCTCGCTCTTGCTGCCCTCGCCACGATGCTCGCCGCAGTGATCGTCGTGCTCGCGAACCCTCCCGGTAATGGCGGCCCTCATCCCAAGTCAGCGAGATCCGTCCATGGCATTGTCAGAAAGCTCGCTCCCTACTGGACGGTTCGACCGGGCGACACCCTCGCCGAGATTTCGGACAAGACGGGTCTGAGCATTGGTCAGCTCGAGGCGTATAACCCCGACGCCAGCGTGCAGAGCCTCGCGGTAGGACAGCGCCTAAAACTATGGCGCCATCCACCTTCGCCGCGTCCCAAGCCCCGGGGGCCACGCTTTAGGACGGTGCGCCCCGGCGACTCGTTCGGCTCGATCGCCGCCAAGACTGGGATCAACCTGGCGAAGCTCGAACACCTAAACCCGCGGCTGAAACCCGCGACGTTGCAGCCCGGAGACCGGATCAGACTGCGCCCCTGAGCTGAGCTTCAACCACGCCCATCGCCCAACCCGGCTTGCCCAGATACGCGGGTCCTGTCACACGCAAGCACCAGTCGCGCGTGCCGTATCAAGCAGCGCCGCAGAGCTGCGTCAGGGCTAGCGTCGAGAGCCGGGTCTCCTCAGAGCTCGGAGCCGGCAAAAGATCCTGATCCAGTCCCGAGAGCCAAACCCTTCTACGCTCGTGAGCACTGGCCAAGGTTCCGCGACGCGGGGCAACCGCTGGGCTTGGATCGCGCCTCAAGAGGCAATCTCAGCTCGTGGCTGCTCGGGCGACGGAGCGGCAGTATCGATCTTGCCGTGGCTCGCCGTTTACCGGGAGACTTCCGCGAGGCGGTGCTAGTCAACGACAAGCGGCCCTGGTTGGGGTCAGTCTGAGGCCTGGCCGGCGCGCGGATCGTGGTCTACGATTGTTTCGCGCGGGACAGGGTCCGGATGAAGGAGGGATGGCGATGGGGTGGATGGACAAACTCAAGGCTGGCGCCGAGGAGGTCAAGACCGGGGCCGGAGAAGCGACGGCGCGTGCCCGAGAGACCGTGCACGACGCCCAGCTCAGGCAGGAGCTGGAACACGCGTACACCGAACTGGGGCGGACGACGTACACGTTGGTCGACCAAGGGTCGCTCAAAGACGAGCGGCTCGACAACGCTGTGGCGCGGATCCGCGATCTGGGCTCGCAACTGGTCGACTCCCAGCCGCCTTCGAGATAGAGCTGTCCTCCCGCCCGCAGGACGCCGGGACAGCAGCAGCAACCTCACACCACCAGGACAATTTCAAGGGGGACTAGTGGCGAAATTGCCCCTTCGTACTGATCGCTCTCACCGCACCTTCCGTAGCAGTCGCTCGGAGCGCAAGGGGTGCCGGCAGCGCTGCTAGACACGCCGCGAACGTGTATACCAATGGAACAGTGGGAATTGGAGCACGAGACAGTGACTGGACCGCGCACCTGCCTTACCTGATCCACGGGTATCAGGAATCACCAACGTCACGGCACGCGCCGTGCCGTGCCGGTCTGTTCGCAGGATCGTGCGGCAGATCGAGCGGCAGGTTCTCGCTTGCGCCTATGGCAGCGAATACGAGAAGGCACGCCTGCGCGGACACCGGTCCACTGGCGGGATGGACGATCCACACGCAGTGGTACCACGTGCGGGGATTGCCCCCCGGAGCGTGTGTGCGGGGTGCGGGAGGGTGTCGATTTTGGCTGGGGAGGATGAGGGCAGACCGGGGGTCGGACCGGTTGTCGAGGCGTGCACAACGTGGCACGCCTGGCGCCCGCCGGACAGGCTTGCGTGATTCTGCACGCCCGCGATGCGCAATCGCCCCCAGTCGGCCCGGACCCGGCAGCCGGTTGACGTCGTGCATCATCGGCCGGTCACTGTGGAGCGAGCGCCAGCGGCCCGACGGGGGTTCGCTCGCCACGGCTCAGGGGGTGGTCGCTGGAGGACACACCTCAAGCCCAAGGCGATGGCTCGCTCTGTGCTGTCCGTTTTTGGCGCCCCGGACACCCGCCCCGGGGGTGTCAGCCGGGCCAGGCGGAGCCGTCGCCCATACCGCGGGCAGCGCCGCGAGCGCCGGTGACGCTCGCGCAGCTGTCCAGGTGCCCGCAAGCCGCGATGTTGTCACTCCCTTGACAGTGTGTGCGCGACGGCCGGACTGTGGCTCGGTCGGTGGGTGTCGTCGGCGGTCGGCGGACCGGGGTGTGGTGCGTCTCCCAGGGTACGCAGGTGTTGTTGGAGGAAGTCGAGCTGGTCGCGGGCGACGCGTTCGATGTGCTCGGGCCAGTAGCAGTCGAAGTGGTTTATCGGGTAGCGCGCGAGCTGGCCCCTGGGCGCACGAGCGCTGACCTTTTTGATCGCTGGGAGCGGGACCATTCCGTCTCGCTCGCCGAGCTGGACGAGCACCGGTCCTCGGATGCTCGCTGCTTTCTGTACGGGGCGGAACCGGGCGAACGGGATCAGCAACCCAGCGGCGTTTACCTCGTTGCGCCAGCCGTTGCCCGACGCCAGTCGCTCAAACCCAGGCAGCGCTTCGGGCGCCGCGATCAGGGCGAACGATCGCGGCGATGCAGCGACCGGAATCATCACCGGCTGGCGTGTCACAGCCCGTCGCACGATGCTCAAGGTCAAACGCGCGGTCACGCCAGGCGGGGCCGGCTGCGCAACTGCGGCAAGTCCATCGGCCATCGGAACGAGCGCGACGGTCGCGGCGATCCGCGGATCCTCCGCGGCCGTCATGAGCGCGAGTCCGCCGCCCAGCGACATACCCCAGAGCGCGACCCGTTCGGCATCGACACCCTCGAGCCCGCGGGCGTACTGCACGGCAGCCCGCCAGTCCTCGAGCTGACGGCGGAGCGAGACCACGCGGCGCGGCTCGCCGCCGCTGTCGCCCCAATGCCGGTAGTCGAATGCCAGCACGGCGAACCCGGCGCGCGCGAACCGCTGCGCGTAGTCGGGGATCCCGTCCTTTCGGGTCAGCGTGATGCCGTTCCCCATCACCACACACCCCACAACATCGGTCGCGCCACTGGGGCGATAGACCGTCGCAGCGCACTGCAGCCCGCTGGAATCGAAGTTGACGTCTATGCGTTGCATTTAGATTTCCGCTCCTGGTCGCCTAGCGCCTAGTGGATGAATGCCGGGTCGGGGTCCACGAGCGCGATGACTGTGGCGGCGGCAATACGTGGGTGGCGGGGTGTCGGTAGGTGACAGGTGATCTCTGCGAACGGTCGGATCGTCTCGTTTCGGGATCCGTGCTCCCAGTCGCACTTGCCCCCCAGCAGTCGACTGAAATTGCGGCCCTGGTAGGTCCGGGCCGGGAGCGCGAGGAGTCGGTGGATCGCGAGCTTGGTGAACGCGCAGGTGCTGAGGCGGCCGTTTCGCGCGGTGATCCAGTGGTCGCCTGTCTCGGTGTGGCTGCCTGGTACGTGGCTGTGCCAAGGGTGGGCTGAGTCGACGAGCACGCCGCATCCTTTGTTGGCCCCCGGGCGCGTTCGCGCTCCGATCGAGCCGGGTGTAAACGCGAGCGCAGCGAGGATCGTCAGGGTCGCGGCGAGCAGCCGCCGTGTCATGGCCGTGCTCATGTAGCTAGCTGCTGTTGGAGGGCGGCGAGGTCGAGCCATGCGCTCTCGCGCCGGATGCGATCCTCGGCGATGTCAAAGACGTGCAGGATCCGGATGTGCACGCTGCGGCCGCGGCCCTCGAGACCGAACGGCCTTCCGCGCGCGACCGCGTGCAGGACCGACTCGTCGGCGAGATGATCCTCGCCGTACCAGCGCCGGAGCCGCTCAAAGCGCGTGATCTCGAGCTCGGCGAGCAGGTCTCCGTAGAAGGCGCGGATCTGCTCGCCGCCGCGCAGCGGCGGCCCGGGCCGACCGGCCACGTCGTGCTCGGCATCGGCGGTGAAGCCCTCGGCGATGGCTTGCAGGTCACCTGCGACCTCGGCCTGCAAGTGCTCGTCGACGAGCTCATCCATCCGAGCGCGGGTGACGACGCTGTGATCTGTCGATTGGGGTCGCCCGGCGCGATCGTGGCAGTGGCCGACGAAGGAGCGCAGGCGGGCAGCGAACCGGTCGGGTTCGGCGAGGTGGACCAGGTGTCCGCGGTCTGGCCATTCTTCGATCTGCAGCTCAGGCACGCGGTCCTGGAGGTAGGTGCGCTCGCCGGCGTTCAAGTCGTGTCCGAACACGTAGAGGCACGGAGCGCCGATGCTCGCCATCGTCGCCTCGATCTCCCGTTGCAGCTCACTTGGGTTGTCGCGAAACAGCCACTCCCAGTAGCCGAGGACGACCTCCTGGCGGATGTCTTGACTCTCGAGCGTCTGCGTGCGAAGCGGTTCGCCGACGTACTCGAACCCCATGCTCTGCTGGTACGGAGCGAACGCGTCGGCGAAGCGGTCGCTTCGCAGGACCGGCTCCAGGCGCTGGATGAGCTCGGCCATCGGCCGGATGTCGACGGTGCCAGCGACGTTGACGACGCCACGAACGGGGTAGGAGGCGGCGTAGAACGAGGCGATCCCGGACGAGATCGAGTGACCCACGATCACCGGCTCACCCATTGCGAGGCTCTCGATTGCGACGTTCACCCTGGCGGCCGCCTCGCGCAGCGAGCACGGTTCGCCGCCGGTGTCGCCGTGGCCCGGCAGATCGAAGGCAATGCTGCACACGCTCTCGCCGAGCCGTTCGATGATCGGCCGCCAGGTCGTGCGGTCAAACGTCAGGCCGTGCAAGAACACGACGGGCATCCCGTCGCCGTGCTTCTCGTAGGCGAGCCCACCGCTCGCCGTTCGATCAATCGTCTCCAGCATTAGGTGGTCCTTTCAGTTTCGGTGTGCGATCGGGTCGATCACTGCGCCGCACACGATGGCCACCCGCGCCCCCGGTGGCATCAGCAAGATCGCCAGTCACACACGCCGGTCAACCCGCCAGCGCGCAGCCGAGGTCTGGCCCCGTGGTCGTCGCCTACGCGGATTCGCTCGGCGGGACGCCGATGTGCGCCAGCTCGGTGCGAGACGCCACCTCGAGCTTGGAGAAAACCTTGCGGAGGTGATAGTCGATCGTGCGCGGGCTGAGATACAGCTGCGTGGCGATCTGGCGGTTGGTCATCCCTGCGGCGACGAGCCCAGCGATCTGTAGCTCTTGGGGCGTGAGCTGGTCAAGCGTCGAGGGGTCGCGCCGGCGCGCGGTCTCACCGGTGGCCCGCAGCTCGGCATCAGCCCGCCCCTCCCAGGGCGCGGTGGCGAGCTGACGGAACAGCTCGGAAGCTTTGCGAAGATGGGGGCGAGCCTCGCGCGGCTCGCGGTCACGTCGCAGCCATTCGCCGTAGAGCAGTTCGGTACGGGCCTGTTCGAAAGGCGATGGTCCCGGGTTGGAGGTGAGCGCGGTCTCGAAATGCTGGCGCTCGTTTCCCTCGCCGGTCAGCGCGCGGCAGCGGGCCAGGAGCGACAACCCAGCCGGGGAAGGTGAGCGCCGCGCCCAATCTGCATAGCGGGTCAGCCGATCCAGGGTCTCCTCGCGTCGTCCTGACCTGGCCGCCGCCTCGATCAGGTCGGGAATCGAGCCGAGCGCGATGACCGGGTGCACCCGGGGGCGGTCCGGCGCGCTCAGCGCCAGCAGCCGGTCGGTCGCCTCGCTGGCCCTACCCAGCGTGAGATCCAGGAGCCCCAGAGCCCACTCAGCGAAGCTCACCAGCATTGCTGCGCCACTGAAGGAGGCGAGCTGGAGAGCCTGCCCGGCGTGTGTTCGGGCCTGATGCTCCTGCCCTCGCAGGGCGTCGAGCCTGGCGAGGTTGGCAAGGTTCCAGCTCACGCCCCAGTGATGGCCCGAGTCGCTGGCGAGGCGGACACCTTCCTGCGCGGTGGCGTAGGCGAGACCGAAGCGGCCGTGGGCAATCAGCGCGCTCGTCTGCTTTTGCAGCGCGAGCGGAAGGACGCTGAGCAGCGCCTGTTCGCGCGCGATCCTGACGGCACGGGTGGCGTACTGCAGGCTGTCTTCGGCCCTCCCCGCCATCGAGGCAAAGTCGGCCGCCCAGATCAGCGGGCCTGGATCCTCGACGCGCTCGGCTCGCAGGATCGCCTCAGCCAGCAGCGGAGTGGCGCGCTCGTGGTCACCCGCGAAATACGCAGCGGCAGCGCGCATGGCGGCGGCGCGAAAATGGTCCAGCTCCGTGAGCGGCACAACCATGGCTCCGCGCGCGCCGAGGACAACGGCTTGAGCCAGGTCGCCGGCGTAGGCGGCCGAAGCTGTCGCCTCCATCAGGACG
>DASXJY010000037.1:0-2709 GCA_036497115.1 Solirubrobacteraceae bacterium | reverse complement strand
CGCCGGGGGGCCGGAGGAACGGCGACGACGCCTACGTTCACATCAGCCGGCGGTGGTCGGCCGCCTCATCGGCAACCCTTGCACTCTGTCGGGGAGCGGCGTCGCGGCCAGCGGCTTGGTGACCCCGAAGCCTGTGAGTTCCGCTCGGAGGATCACGGCCACCTAGGCTGGCGACCGACGCGCGCCGGCAGCAGCGCCAGCGCCAAGGGTTAGAGGACCGTTCTGTCGATGGTCGTGGCGGCGATGGGGCGGTCGTCATCGGGGCGTGAGGCCGCGGAGGGATGCTGGGTTCGAACCTCAGCGGCGGCATCAGGGATGGCTGCTGATCGGCCCGCTGTCGTCGCGTGGAGGCCGGTCGTCGGGCGTATGCTTTTGGCGTGTCTGGGATCGAGGGCAGGAGAGTGTCCCGCGCTGCGGTTGAGCGCGCGTCCTCGGTGCCGTCGCGTGCCCGCCCAGGCGATCTCGCGCTCGACGTGCTGTCGTTGCAGCGAACGGTCGGCAACGCGGGCGTGGCTCGCCTCGTCCGGGATGGGCGCCTTGCCCGGGACGCGCGACGCGCCAGCAACGGCGCGGTGGCCGTGCCCCGTCGCACGCTCCAGCGGTTCGCGGGGCCCGAGCACGAGGAGCTCGGCGATACGCTGCACACCGACATCGACCTGGGACACGGCGTCACCCTGAGCTGGGGCCAGGTACTGGCGATCGCCGGCGACGAGGTCGGGACGATCGGCGAGCTCCTCGGCGATGCCGACACGGAGGTCGGCCGCCACCGCCTCGGCGCGTCTCTGTTGAACGCCGAGGTCACAGGGCCGGCGGGAGCCGCGCTCAGGCCGAGCGATGCCGAGAAGAAGGAGCACTACAACGCGTTTGTGTTGCTCGCGCTCGAGAACGCCGACCACTTCCCCGACAGCGGCCGGGCGATGGCGGCCTGGAGACGCCACCACAGGCAGGCGGTGGACCTGGCGCTGGGCGCCGGCCTGGCCGGTGACCGCCACGCCCTCAACGTCGCCTACGCGTACGAGGCCTTCGGCCAGCACTTCCTCACCGACTGCTATTCCGGCGGTCACATCCGCACGCCGCGGGCCCAGATCATCGAGTGGTACCAGGCGTGGGCTTCCCGGGTCGCCGCCCGGCTGATCGCGGGCCTCAAGCATCGGCTGGTCGAGGATCTGGTACGCGAGGCGAGCCCGCAGACGATGGCCCCGGACGCCTACCTGCGGAAGTACAAGATCGAGCCCGAGGTCGGCCCGGCGATCGATGATGCGATCAAGAACCAGGCCGGCGGCGTGGCAGCGTTTGCGCGCTGGCTCGGGCTTGGGATCGCCGGCGCGATCAGCGGAACGATCCACGATGCCGACGGCGCGGCCGGGGTCGAGGTGGCCAGTGACGACCATCCCGACTCCTGGCTGGCCTATGGCGACGGCAAGCTGAAGAGCAGCCCGGTCAGCTTCGCGCAGGCGGCGAAGGCGATTGCCGTGGCCAAGGCCGAGGTCGACCGGGCGTACACGATCGGTGTCGAGGAGGCAAAGAAGGCGGCGCGCGCCGGAGCGCCCGACAAGACCCTGGCCGGGGCCAAGGCCCGCGTCGCCGCGGAGATCGGCCCGCCATTCACGTCAGTGGCGAGGTTCATCCCACGCCCGATGTCCGAGCGCAAGCCGGGGACGGCGTGGGCCTACAAGCCAGTCCCGGAGTGGCACTGGAGCGCGATGGGATGGAAGTTCGCAGAGGCGGTCGACAAGTACGTCCAGGCCGAGGTCGGCGGGAAGCTGCGCGAGAAGCTCGCTTCGGCGAACATCAAGGACGTGATCGAGAGCTCGGGCGTGACGGTCCATCCGCGACGCGCCGTGGACGACCTGGTCCGCGACTTCGCCCAGCTCCCGCTGGAGACCGTCGGCGGCCTCATCGACGAGCCCGCGACGATCCCAGCGGCCTCGCCCCCCGATTCCAAGGGGCCGGTGATCCCGCCGCCGGAGCCGGGTGAGCCGATGGAGCCCACCCCGGAGAGCATGCCGCCGCTTTATTGATGCCACCGCGGTCGGTGTCTACTGGCACGAGTTAGCGTCATTCGCGGCGTGCGGCCCACAAGTCGGCAGCCAGCCCAGTAGTGACGATTGGGTCCGTGCATTCCACTCGTCCGGCGCCGGCGATCGGGGCCATCGAGTTGTCGCCATAGGGATCGCCCGTTACGTGGCTGTCTGGACGATCGCTCTCGAGGAATGCGATCGTCACCCTGCTCGCCACGGTCCAGCAAGCTCGCTGGATTCAGGTCGACGTTGATGTAGCTACCGGTGTCGAAGCTCTACGACCTCAGCGGGGCTCGGGCGCTCCTCGCCAGTAATGGCCTCCCCCGGGGGCGCGGGCGAGCGGCCCCCGGGCTGACGCCGCCGCTGGCCCCTGCGCCCGTTGAGGGCGCCCCCGGGGCCTGAGCGGCGGCGTGGCTGTCAGCGGTTGCGGCTGTACGGGTTGCCTCCGACGCGCCGCCAGATTCCCCCGCGGTCGGGGTTCATCCGGGACACGCGAACCGAACGCGGCTCGTCATCGTCGATGCCGATGCCACAGGAGCCTCGCTCTGCAGCATCTCGCCGGCGCTGCGCTTCGAGCTCCAATTTCGTCGGCTGCAGCCTCTTGACCTTCTTCATGGGGTCCTCCTCGGAGTGGCCTAATGGGCCAGGGCGCTGTACCCCGGTGGCACCGAAATCTCGGCCACCCCCG
>DASXJY010000036.1:0-11720 GCA_036497115.1 Solirubrobacteraceae bacterium | reverse complement strand
GCTTCGGTGAACCACAGGTTGCCGTCGGGGCCCAGGGCCATCCGGAATGGGGAGCTACCTGTGTTCAGCCCGCTGGAGAACTCGGTGATCACACCCTGCGGGGTGACCATCCCTATCGCGCTGGTGGTGCCCTGGTCGGTGAACCAGAGGTTGCCGTCGGGCCCCACGGTGATTCCCTGGGGGGAGCTGCCGGTGTTCAGGCCGCTCGTGAATTCGGTGATCCGGCCGTCAGGGGTGATCCGCCCAATCGCGCCGGTCGTCCCCTGGTCGGTGAACCAGACGTTTCCGTCCGGCCCCAGAGTGATTACGTTCGGGGAGCTGCCGGTGTTCAGCCCGTCGGAAAACTCGGTGATCACACCCTGCAGAGTTACCCGGCCGATCGCCTTCGTCGTCCCGGTGTCGGTGAACCACACGTTGCCGTCGGGTCCTGACGCCATCCCCGCCGGGGTGCTGCCTGTGTTCAGGCCCGAGGAGAACTCGGTGATCTGCGCGGACGGATCCGCCGTTGCTATCGCCGGCGCGGCTACCAGCGAGAAGAGCAGCACGAGCGCCCATAGAAGCAGCCCACGCTGGCCGGATTTAGCTCCGGCCGCCCACGGTCCCAACATGTAGCGACCACCATAATCCGGGTGGGGAGCGAGCGCAAGTGATTATCCTCACACGCGCCGCCGTCACCCCTGGCTCCCTCAGCGCCGCGACCCCTTGGCGCCCGTGAACCACGGCCTCCCGAGCGGCCCGGCCGCCACCCGCTACGGAGAGTCGAACTGGGCGTCGAGCGGCCCGAACTCCCCGGCCGATGCCGCGCTCGCTCTGGCCAGCGGGAGCTTGAGCGTGAAGTCCAGCGCCGAGCGGTTGCCCGCCCAATCCCAGGCGTACACGGTCAACCGATATCGACCCGGTGACAGATTGCCCAGAGGCAACGGTGCACTCAGCCCGCCGGCCAGCCAGTACACCCAATTGGGTATGCAGCGGACCCGGCGGTAAAAGCAGAAGAAGCCGGGATTCCGCGCGCCGGGAGCGAAGATCACCGGCCTTAGGGCCGGCGGATAATTCTGAGAACCCCGCATCGCCCACTGCAGGCCGGTAACGGCCCGGCCGCGGTAGTTGTAAAGCCGCCAGGCCAGTGAGGACGGTGCCAGCACCGGTGTCTCATAGCTCTCTCGCTGGACGAAGCTCTGGGGATCAAAGGCACCGACGATCACCCGACCGTCGGCAAATACGCGCGGGACGCCGATGATCGGCGGTTCGGAGTCCAGGTAGGGACGGAGGCTGCCTCCGGGCCGCAGCGGATTGAGGTAGTCCGAGGGGCTTCCTTCCGACAACGCCAGGTGCCCGAAGCCGTGCAGGACCGCTCCGATCTGGGTCCGATAGGCGACCACGTGCTGTCCGTTGGAGACCGTCGGTGTGATGTGCCAGTAGTCGAAGCTGCCCACGTCGACGTTGACATCGCCGGTGCCCGGGTAGCGGATCTGGGCGATCCCGGACTGAATCGCGTAGACGGGCTGGAAGTTCTGGGCCTCGATGTCGACGGCGACGTGGAAGTTGGCCGGTCGCAGCTCGTTGATGCCGGCCCGGATCGCGTGCTGGCGGTGAAACGGCTTGATCGGCCATCCCGGTCTTGCCCCCGGAGCCGTGCACCCCACCGAGCACGGCAGCCCGTCGGTCCAATACGGCGCCAGCCGGTCAGCAGCCGTGGCCGGTCGCTGCCGGGGCGAAATGGCAAACGGCCAGACGTCGAGACGCAGGCCCTTGGCGTCTGCGATCGCCGTGTAGGTGACCCGGGCCCTGATCCGCAACGCCTGGTCTGCGGCGCGGGCGGTGACGATCGGCTGGTCCAGGGTCCACGCCCGGGTCCGGCGCCCCGAAGGGTTGCGATCGACGACGAAGTTCGTCCGCGGCACCGTGGCCAGGGCCAGCATCTCGCGGCTGAGCACCAGCGCGCGTCGGGGCCGGCCGCCGGCCCGGACACTGACGCGACCGGAGTCGAGCTCAACCGCCAGCACGGTGGCCCGAGGCGGCGTGGCTCCCGCACCCAACAGCACGGTTCGGCACGCCAGGCGCGCGCGCCCGTGCCGGATACGGAACCGGTTGCCCGCGTAGACGAACGTGAACGAGGCCTGCCGCCCGACCCCGATTCGATCTCCGTCCTGCAAGAACGTCCCGGGACTGCCCCGCCCGCGCCCCACCCCACCGCTCACGCGGTGTCCGGCCCTGACGACGGTGACGTGGGCCGGAACCCGCGCCACCGGGATGCGGACTGCGCAGGCGGCGATCACGGCGAGCCGGCCGCCGCGAGCTGAGCGTCGATCTCGGCCAGATAGCGCCCCTTGGTGGCCTCGTCCAGGAACGAGGCCTCGAAGCTGTTGCGGGCCAGCAGCTCGATCGCGTCATCATCGAGCTGGAGGCTTGATGCCACCGCGGCCAGGTTTTCCCCCACGTAGCCACCGAAGTAGGCCGGGTCATCGGAATTGACGGTGGCGCAGAGCCCGTGATCGAGCAGCCTGGCCAGCGGGTGCACTTGCAGGCTCTCCACCACGCGCAGCCTGACATTGGACAGCGGGCAGACAGTGAGCGGGACCCGGTCGGCGTTCAACCGCCGCACCAGCTCGCGATCTTCGAGGCAGCGGACTCCATGGTCGACCCTCTCCACCCCCAGCAGATCGAGCGCCTGCCAGATGTAATCCGGCGGACCCTCCTCCCCGGCGTGCGCGACGGCGCGAAAGCCTGCCTCGGTGGCACGCGTGTAGACCTCGCGGAACTTCTGGGGTGGGTTGCCGCGCTCGGAGGAATCCAGGCCGACCGCCACGATCTGCTCCCGGTAGGGAAGCGCCTGCTCAAGCGTTGCCATCGCCTCGTCGGCCGACAGGTGGCGCAGAAAGCACATGATCAACTGGGAGCTGATCCCCGCCTGCTCGCCCTCGCGCAGCGCGCGGGAGATTCCCCGGAGCACCGTCTCGAATGCAACCCCCCTGGCGGTGTGGGTCTGCGGGTCAAAGAAGATCTCGGCGTGGCGCACGCCCTGGGCGCCGGCCCGGACCAGGTAGGCGCGGGTGAGCTCGTAGAAGTCCTGCTCGCGCAGCAGGACCGCGCAGGACTGGTAGTAGATGTCCAAGAACGACTGCAGGCCGCTGAAGCGGTACGCGGTCTTGACAGCGGCGGCGTCGGCGTACGGCAGGGCCACGT
Organism: Solirubrobacteraceae bacterium; assembly: GCA_036497115.1. Taxonomy (GTDB): domain Bacteria; phylum Actinomycetota; class Thermoleophilia; order Solirubrobacterales; family Solirubrobacteraceae; genus Palsa-465. The sequence goes on along the minus strand of DASXJY010000036.1, from coordinate 8,537 downwards.
TGTTGCGCCGCGCCAGGTCGAACATCAGCTCGGGCTCGAGCGTCCCCTCGATATGAAGGTGCAGTTCCGCCTTGGGTAGGTTGAACGGATCGATCGTGGCCAACCGCCCCCGCCCCGGGGTCAGGCCGGACGGGCCTGAGCGCTGTACTGCTCGTTGGGCAGCATGTTGGTTGCCATGGCCATCCGGTTGGTCAGGTTGTACATCGCGCTCAGCTCGGCGACGTCCCACGCCTCCTCCAGGGTGAGCCCGACGTCGAGCAGCGTCTCAAGGTCGGCTCGGGTCACCTCACGAGGGCGCAGGGTGAGCTTCTCCGCGTAGGCGCAGATGGCACTGCGGCGCCGGTCAAGACCGGCCCGGCGCCAGTCGTAGGAGATGCGCTCGCCCAGCACCGGATCGCCCAGTTCCTCCCGCAGCGCGGCCCCGTGAGCGACCAGGCAGTACAGGCAGCCGTTGGCCGAGCTGACGACCACGGCGATCATCTCGCGGTCGGCGCCGCTGAGCTGGTCGGTCGGCTGGTGCAGCTGGCGGAAGTGATTGAACCACGCGCTCAGCCGCTGCGGCCGGAAGGCGTAGACACGAAACACGTTCGGGACGAACCCCAGCCGTTCGCGCGCCTTGGCGAACAGGCCGCGGAGCTCCGGCGGCAGCTCGTTCTCCTCGGGGACCGGGAACCACGATCCGGTACCGCCACCCCCGGCAACAGCGGTGTTCTCGGCGGTGCCCGGGTTGGCGATGTCGGACATGACGTTGCCCATTGTCGCGCAGCTCACCCGGACTGTGGGTCGGCGTCAGTCCCGGTCAGCCGGCCGGCCCCGCCACCGGCGGGCCGGGCCCGCCACCGGCGCGGCTCACCCGGAGCGCTGGCCCCGGGGTCAGCCGGCCGCTACCGCCACCGGCTCCTCGCTGGGGGCGCTCTCGGCCGCGGCCGCCTCGGCGTGCTCGCGGCTGTCACGGGAGGAGATCAGTACCGCGGCCAGGATGGCTCCGACGACGGCGAAGCCACACCCGATCAAGAACGCCCGGTCATATCCCTTGGTCAGCGCCACCGTGGTGTTGTGGATCCCTTCGTGGAGCAGGCTCTGGGTGCGGCTGTTGGCCACCGTGGCCAGGATCGCCAGCCCCAGCGCGCCGCCGACCTGCTGAGAGGTGTTGATCAGACCTGAGGCCAGCCCCGCCTCGTGCGGACGGGTACCGGTCACCGCGGCGATCGTCACCGCCACAAACGCGAACCCAAGTCCGAAGGCGGCCAGCAGTGACGGACCGAGGATGTCGGCCAGATAGGAGCCACCGGGCGCCGGCACCTGCGAGAACCACAGCAGCCCGCCGGCGATCAGCACCAGCCCGCCGATCAGCGGCAACTTGAATCCGATCCGGGTGACCAGCTGCGATGCCAGCCCCGCGGACACGATGATCCCGACGGCCAGGGGCAGATAGGAGATCCCGGTCTTGATCGGCGAATAGTGCAGGACGTCCTGGAGGTACAGCGAGATGAAGAAGAACATCGAGAACAGGGACATCCCGATCAGCAGCCCGACGATGTCGGCGCCTCGGAGCGTCCGCAGCCGGAAGATCGAGAACGGCATCAGCGGGTGGCGCTGGCGCAGCTCGATGAGCACGAAAGCGATCAGCAGGACGACCGCACCGGCGAGGCGCAGCAGCGTGGTGCTCGAGCCCCAGCCGATGTTGACCGCGTCGACGACCGCGTAGACCAGCAGGGCCAGGCCCGCGGTCACGGTTATGGCCCCCGGGAAGTCAAAGCTCCGGGCGCCATCCTCGCCGCGGCTCTCGACGAGCGTCCGGGGCGCCAGGGCGGCGGCCGCCAGTCCGATGGGGACGTTGACGAACAGGACCCACCGCCAGTTCAGGCCGCTGGTGAGAATCCCGCCCAGCAGGACGCCCGCGGCCCCACCGGCGCCGGCCACCGCCCCCCAGATACCCAGCGCCCGGTTGCGCTCGGAACCCTCGGCGAAGGTGGTGGTGATGATCGACAGTGCGGCCGGCGAGACGATCGCGGCGCCCAGACCCTGCACCGCGCGGGCGGCGATCAGCCAGCCCTCGGACTGGGCGAGGCCGCCGGCGAAGGAGGCCAGCGAGAAGACGACCAGGCCGAGCATGAACATGCGGCGGCGGCCCAGCAGATCGGCCATCCGACCGCCCAGCAGCAGGAACCCGCCGAACGTCAGCGTGTAGGAGTTAACTACCCAGGAGAGGTCGTCGCGCGCGAAGTGCAGATGCGAGCCGATGGACGGCAGCGCGACGTTCACGATCGACGCATCGATGACGATCACAAACTGCGTCATCGCCAGCAGCAGCAGGGCGAGACTCTTCGCCCGGGGGGTTTCAAGAGAAGTTCTGGTGGACTGAATAGCCGACATGGAAGCTGACCTCCGGTTCCGCTTGCACCGTGGACTATAGTGAACCGTGATTCCGGTTGTCAAGGATTGGATCGGGGGAAAACCATGACCGAAACACTCAGCGGCGAGCGCCCTCTCCGCGCCGACGCACGCCGTAACCGGCAGCGGATCCTGGAGAGCGCCCGCCAGGTCTTCTCGGAGTTCGGTTCCGAGGCACAGATCAACGACGTCGCCCACCGCGCCGGAGTCGGCGTGGGAACCGTGTACCGGCACTTCCCGACCAAGGAAGCGCTGGTGGCTGAACTCGTGCGCCAGAAGTTCGTCCTCTTTGCCGCCCAGGCTCGCGAGGCCCTCGACCGCCCCGTCGAACCGTTTGACGCGCTCGCCGACCTGATGCGCGCCAACGGCGAGGCGCTTCACCGCGATGCCGCCATGCAGCAGACTCTGGCCGGCTTTGACGACGAGGTCTGGGCGACGGCTCAGCCCGCCCTCGACGAGCTGCTCGCCCTGACCCAGGAGCTGATCGATCGCGCCCACCGCGCCGGCACGATCCGGCCTGACGCCACGGCGTCAGACGTCGGGATGCTGATGTGCGGGCTCTGCGCGACGATGGCTCGCTCGACCGTGGCTGACTCGGCTGCGGGCTTCGACTGGCGCCGGCATCTCGAGCTGATGATCGACGGGCTCCGCGCCCGGTAGCGGTCCGCCGAGCGTCTGGCGGCGAAACAGCGCGAAGCCGAGGACCCCGCCCAGGCTCGGGATCCAGAACGCGATCGCGTGGTAGACGACCACCGCGGCGGCGGTCTGGGTCGGCGAGGCGCCGTAGGCGATCAGCGTGCCGGCCAGGCCCCCCTCCAGCACTCCGAAGCCCCCCGGGATCGGGATCAGGTTCGCGAGGTAGCCGATTAGATAGCCCAGGACCAGCGCGGCCCAGGGAAGCGGATGCCCGGTCGCGGCGAAGGTGGCACCGAGCGCCGCGATGTCAAAGCCCAGGTAGCCCAGCGCACCGAGCAGCCGCCAGTTGGGGCGGATCACCTGGAACAGAGCTCCGTCGACTCCGTTCGTCACGTCGGCGAACCACCCGGGCCAGTGGCGTTGTGGCGTGCGCCGGACCAGCACCGGGAGCATCAACACGGCCGCGGCGGCCGAGATGCCGCCGACGATCGGGATTCCCGTTCGCACCAGGTCATGCGGTCCGGCAACGACCCCCGCGGCCAGCAGCCCTCCCGCGCCGATCAGCGCGGCCACGTTGACGGCACTGGTGAGGAAGAACAGGCCGCTTGACCGCTCGACCACCGTCTTCAACGACAGGCCGAAGCGGCGCAGGAGCACCCCGCCGATGGCCAGCGCGCCAACGCCGCCTCCCGGCAGCAGCGCCCCGGAGCCGGTCTCGATCCAGGCCAGCTCTCGGGCCACCCCGGCGGGCACGGTGTTGAAGAAGCGGCGGAAGATGACGACAAACCCGGCGCAGGACGCCAGTTCCAGAGCCACGGCAGCGGCGACCCAGGCCACCTGCATGTGGCCGATCTGCCGCACCACTCCACGCAACGGCGGGACGGCGAGGAGGATTGAGAACACGCTTGCACCGAGCAGCAGGGCAACGACCAGCCGACGCTCGAGGACAGCGACGACCGAATGCCGGTCGTGATCGCCGACCGGCGGCGGCTCGAGTTGGCCGACGACCGTGGCGCCGTCATCGACGGTCACCGGCGGCTCAACGGTTCGGCGACCCGGGCAGCGGGAGGCCCGCTCGCGGCAGCTCGACCCCGCGGCCTCGCCCGCCCCGGCCGCCGCTTCGCGCCGCCGCCGCCGTGGCCCTGTCCCTCGCGGTGGTCTGGAATCAAACATTTGATTTACTTTTAGAGGCAAGTCGACAAATTGTCAAGCGCCTGCTTGAATTAACTTCTCAATGGACGCTTCCACCAAGCTCGACCGTCGCCGCGAGGGCGGGCGCAAGACGCGTGAGCGGCTGCTCGACGCCGCGGTCGAGCTCCTGGCCGAGCGCGGCGAGGACGCCGTCACGCTGCGCGACATCACCGACAGCGCAGAGGCCAACGTTGCCGCCGTCAGTTACCACTTCGGCTGCATGGGATCGCTGCTGGAGGCGGTTCTCGAGCACTCCATGTCCCGCGTCCTCGACGCCCAGGAGGAGGGGCTGCGGGCGCTCGGCGAGGCGCCCTGCCTGGAAGCGGTGGCCAAGGCGTTCGCGCGACCCGTGGTCACCGCGCTGGCCACCGGCGGACGAGAGCTCGAGCTGATTCAGATCGTGGCCCGGGTGGGGATCGACCCGCCGGAGGGTTGGGGAGAGCGGCTGTCGGCCCGCTTCGCGCAGGTCCGCGGTGAGGTAGTCGACGCGCTGCGACCAAACCTGCCCGACACACCCGATGAGCAGCTGAGCTTCCGGGTCCGCTGCGCGAGCGGACTGCTGAACTGGTTCGTGCTCGGACCGATGCGCGCCGAGCTCGAGCGCAGGCCCGAAGACGAGCTCGAGCCGCTGATGATCCCGGTGCTCGTAGGCACGTTCCGCGCCGACGCCGCCTAGACCCTAGTCGTCGCGTTCGAGCCGCCGCAGCGCCCGGCCGTCGATCACCGCGCCAGGCGGCGGGGCCTCGATCGCCGGCGGCAGCTCGACGTGCAGCTCCTCGGCGTCGTCGAGGTAGGCGGTCGCCTCGCTCAGCGTGTAGCTGAGCACGTGGCCACCGCGGGAGCGGTCGTCGGTGACAAAGTGCAGGTGCGCCCCCACCATCTCGATCCCGTCGAGCGGATCAGGAAAGCGAAAGCCGACCATCGAGCCACGGACATCGACCAGCTCGGTGACCCGTTGCTCGGCGATTGCCGCCGCCAGCGGCGGGTACGGACGCGTCTGCTTGGGAACCGAGCGCACGTGCATCGTTTCGAAGCGCCCGTCGATGCGAATCGCGGTCGGTCGCGTGGCGGCGTCGACGCGATGGCGCAGGCGATCCTCGAGATCGGTGCTGTGAAACGGACCCCGCAGGGCCACGGGCTCGGCGGGCGAGAACGGCACGACCACGGCATAGGGCGTCTTTGCGGCGAGGCTGGGCTGGGTAAGGACGCCGTCCACCTCGGCCTTCCAGGCCTGACCGTCGATGATGATCAGCTCTCCATCGAGGCCGTCCAGGGTGCCCAGCCCCAGGTCGCCGTTCTCGAGCAGCTCGGCCAGCGTCACGTCGCCCTCATAGGCGCCGGCCAGGAGCGCCCGCACGGTCGAGGTCTGAAACAGCTCGTGGCTGGGGTGGGCGTGCCCGAGCTCGCGGTGGCGCAGCAGGTCGACGTGGAGCGCCCCGAGAAAGGCGAGTTCGCTCACCGGCGAGTCCCGGCCTCGACGAACTCGCTCACCGCGCCCCGCGCGCCCGGTAGGCCCTGACCTTGGTCCGGTTGCCGCACACCGCCATCTCACACCACCGCGCCGAGCGGTTGCGAGACCGGTCGTAGAAGGCCCATCGGCACCCGTCGCCCCGACACGCCTTGACCCGGGTCCAGCTTCCGTCGCGGATCCCCTCGGCCACCGGCACGAGCAGCCGGGCCAGAGCCCCCCGAGCCCCGCCGACGCCAGGGCGAAGCTCGGCGCCGTCACCCTCGAAATGGACGGCGAGCTCGCCTCGGCGCGCCGCCACCTCCATCGCCTCGGCCGCCGCGGGGTCTGGCGGCCCGCCGTTGTGGGCCAGCATCAACGACCGCAGTGCCTCACGAAGCGCGACCGCCGACTGGCGATCGGAGGAGGTCAGCGCCGTCGCTCCCGGCTCGAGCAGCCCCCGTTCGTTGAGCCACGTGGCCGCCCCGTCCACCGTGGCGAGGGAATCGGACCCGATGTCGTACTCGACCGTGTTGACGAAGTCGATCACCAGGTCGAGGTTGTGGGGAATCTGCGTCGTCATAGCCATTGAAACCATCAACCGGGAATGATAGGTTACTAACCACCTATCGAGCTACGGAGGTTTCGACGATGCTACAGAGCGCCGCGGATATCCCCACATCGTTTGCCGGCCGCTTCGACCGCGTGGCCGAGCGAACCATTGCACCCCACTGGGCCGCTCGGCTGACGGCGCGCCTGCGGGCTCGACAGCTCGACCGGCAGCTGATCGCCGGCGCCGATCCGGCGAGATCACGCCAATTGGCGGCGAGGGCATGCCTGCTGACGTCGTCGCAGAACCGCACAACGCTGGCCCTGGCTCTGGAACGGCTGCTGGTCAGCGCGTGCGAGCCGGCGAACTTCTGGGGCGTGGCGCCCCTTCGCCGGGCGGTGCTCGATCGCGCTGACGAGCTCATCGGGCTGGCCTCGCTGCTGCGCAGCAATTCGCCGCTGTATGCCCGCGGCATCGCGATGGTCGGCCGGCTGCTGTCGGACGGGACCGGACCGGCCTACGTGGGTCCGGCCGAAGCGCTCGACGAGCGTCTCTGGCAAGCGCGCCGCGCGCTCACCGCCTGATACCCGCGGGCGGGCGCCGGCCAAGGCGCTACGGCAGGGCCGGAGCCACCGGCAGGCTTGACAGCGCCGCGCTCATATCCTGCTCTGAGAACTCTGGGTCCTCGAGCTTGCCGGCCAGGAAGGCGTCGTAGGCGGAGAGATCGAAATGGCCGTGACCGCACAGGCCGAACAGGATCACCCGCTCCTCCCCCGCCTCGCGGGCCGCTGTCGCCTCCTCGATCACCGCCCGGATCGCATGCGCGGGCTCGGGTGCCGGAATGATCCCCTCGGTGCGGGCGAACTGCACCGCCGCCTCGAAGGTCTCGTTCTGGCGGTAGGCACGGGGTTGCACCAGGCCGGCCCTGACCAGGCCGCAGACCAGCGGGGAGTCGCCGTGGTAGCGCAACCCTCCGGCGTGGACCGGGGGCGGAACGAAGTCGTGGCCAAGCGTGTACATCGGCATCAGCGGAGTCAGCCCGACGGTGTCGCCGAAGTCGTAGGCGTAGACGCCCCGGGTGAGGGTGGGACAGGCCGCCGGCTCGGCGGCGATGAAGCGCGTCCGGGCGGCATCCCGGATGACCCGGCGCAGGAACGGGAAGGTGAGACCACCGAAGTTGGAGCCGCCGCCCACGCAGGCGATCACCGTGTCCGGATACTCGCCGGCCATCTCCATCTGCGCCAGCGCCTCCTGCCCGATCACGGTCTGGTGAAGCAGCACGTGGTTGAGCACCGATCCCAGCGAATAGTTGGTGTCGCTGTTCTGCGCCGCCACCTCCACCGCCTCGGAGATGGCGATCCCCAGAGAGCCGGTGGGGTGCTGGGCCTGCGCGCGCCCGGCCTCGGTCAGCTCCGAGGGCGAGCGGTGCACCGTCGCGCCCCAGGTTTCGATCATCGAGCGGCGGTAGGGCTTCTGGTCATAGCTCGAGCCGACCATCCACACCTCGCACTCAAGGTCGAACAGCGAGCAGGCAAAGGCCAGCGCCGAGCCCCACTGCCCGGCCCCGGTCTCGGTGGTCAGCTTGCCGATCCCGGCGGCGGCGTTCTCGTAGGCCTGGGCGACGGCGGTGTTGGGCTTGTGAGATCCCGCCGGCGAGCCGCCCTCGTACTTGTAGTAGATGTGGGCCGGGGTACCGAGCTCTCGCTCCAGTCGCCGCGCCCGGTAAAGCGGGGTCGGGCGCCACAGCTTGTAGGCGTCGCGCACGGGTTCGGGGATCTCGACCTCCGGTTCGGCTGAGACCTCCTGGAGGATCAGGCCCATCGGAAACAGCGGCGTCAGGTCGTCGGGTCCGGCCGGCTCCTTGGTCCCGGGATGAAGCGGCGGCGGGGCGTCACCGGGAAGGTCGGCCATCAGGTTGACCCACTGAGTCGGGATGTCCCGCTCAGACAGCAGGAACTTGACCTGGGTGTCGCTCATCTGCCTCTCCTTCGCTCGCTGGTGGCGCGATTCTATGAGCCACCCGGCCCGGCGGGCTATTCGAATTCCGGCGTCACCGATCCCGGGAAAACGTCCGGAAGGCCGTCACTGACGCGATCGGGAAACCGCGGGGAGCGCTTCTCCAGAAACGAGGTCACGCCCTCGCGAGCGTCGGCCGACTGGCCGCGGGCGAACATGGCCCGGGAGTCGGCGCGGTGGGCGAGCATCGGATGCTCGGCGCCGAGCATCGTCCACATCAGCCGGCGGGCCAGGGCGACCGAGACCGGCGCGGTGTTGTCGGCGATCTCCCGGGCCAGCGCGTAGGCTGCCTCGAGCAGCTCG